>DATJTD010000056.1:0-7966 GCA_035503775.1 Candidatus Acidiferrales bacterium | reverse complement strand
GAGGGCAGCCGCATCCGTGGAAAGTACTAATTCATGCAGGGGGCGTGGCTGCTGGAGAAACGCTCACAGGAGCCCTTGCGAACTGCACCCGAGAACGGTAATGCGCGCGCGTATGAATGAGAACTTGCTTCTCTTTGAGGTGCGTGGGTTCGGCCGAGCACCGAGCGCAACGGTTCCGGTGCAGACGTTCGCGGTTCCCGACGCAGGCCGCATCCCTCGACCCCGTACTCCGTTTAGGAATGCGTGTAGACGCGAACGTAATCGACAAGCATATCGGCTGGAAAGGGCGTCGTAGAGTTCGGATCCCCCGGCCAGTCGCCGCCGACCGCTAAGTTCAGGATGATGAAGAACGGGTGATCGAAGACCCACGTCGATCCCGCAGGGAGCGACGCAGGCGTTAGGGTTTCGTAGACTTGCCCGTCCACGGAAAACTGAATCTCCGCCGGACTCTGCGACCACTGCGCCGCGAAGATGTGGAAGCCGGCGGAGAACGTTTCATTGTTCGGCAGCGTGAACGGAGCGCCGATGCTGTAACCGCCCGTCCCATGAATCGTACCGTGCACCGTCGAGGGTTCGTCGCCGATGTTCTCCATCGTGTCGATCTCGCCGCAGTCCGGCCAGCCGACGGTGTCGATGTTGTTGCCCAGCATCCAGAATGCGGGCCGAGCTGACCGTCGGCACGGGGGCGGGCCCCATGGTGGGCGAGTTCGTCGGTGCGCTCGTCGACGGGATGGCGGGCGACGCGGCCTCTACCGCGGGAGAAGTCGTCGTCGGATTCGCGGTAGCAGCCGGCGAGGGCGAAAACGCCGCGCCCAACCGGGGAGCCGAAGCGCCGCCCCCGCAGCCGCTAAGTAAGCAGGAGAGTGCGACTACACCAAACGCGCGCGGCTGCATTGTAGACCCCCCTCTCCAAAAAATCGAGTGCAGACGCGGGTACACTTCAGCGGAACGTATGAGCAGGGCGGAATTCTCTCTGCATTTTTATGTTAATGTTTCGCACCGCGATACTTGGAACAGTAGCGAGCTCCCTTGCGCTTGAGAACGCTCCGCTCGCTACGCGCGCATCACTTTCCGTGTGCGATTTTCTGGACGACGTAAGCCGTGACGTCGTTGATCTGTTGCTGGGTGAGGGTGCCCGCGAACGCCGGCATCCCTCCTCCACCGTATGTTACCTGGTGGAACACCGTAGACGTTTCCTTGGCAGACGGAATCGTTGCAAGGTTGGGGCCGCCGTTGCCACCGTGCCCGGTTGCGCCGTGGCAGATCGCGCAATTTGCGGCGAATACGGCTGCGCCGTGGTCTGCGTTCCCGGCGACGGCGGCCGCCGGCGCGGGACTCGCGGGACCGGCACCCGCATGTTCGATACCTTGCCCCGGTCCGGGCGCGGGCGCAGGGCCTAGTGTCCCGTCGAGCGCTAAGAGCCAAAGATTATCGCCGTGCGCCGTTGCGGCGAGCGCGTTGCCGCCGGCGTAGAAGGCGAGATACTCATGGCCGTTGCGCTCGAAGATCGTCGGCACGTCGTTGGCACCTGCGCCGGTTTGAAAACTCCACAGCAGATCGCCGTCCGTCGCATCATACGCCTGCAGACGGCCGTCGTTGCGGCCGACGAAGACGAGGTTGCCCGCGGTGCTCGCCGAGCCGGAGTAACACGAATCGGGCCAACGCTTCTGCCAAACGATCTTGCCGCTGGTCACGTCGACGGCGCTGAACGTGCCGACGTTTTTACTGAAGCCGCCGATCAAATCGTATTCCGATCCCACTTCGTGCTGCGGTGGGTGCGTCTTTATCTGTGGTTGGCTTTGCGAGATGTAGCCGGCGATGCCGTTCTGCGCGCAGACGTAGACCATGTGCGTCTTGGGATTGTAGCTCGACGGCGGCCAATTCGTGCCGCCCTGCGCCCCGGGTGTAATTACGGTTCTCGTCGTCCAATACGGTGTATACATCGTCTTGGCGACCAGGAGCGGCACCGGGTGCCCCGCTTCGGCCGCAGCTGCCGCCGCCACGAGCGCAACTTGTGCCTTGGTCGGCACGTGCGGCACGACCGCATCGTAGCTCGGGATCGGCTGCGTCGGCCACGTCCGCTGGTGTGCGTTCTGCGGCACCGGACGTTCCGGAATTGGAAATATCGGCGTGCCGTTCGTGCGATCGAGCAAATACAGCCAACCGGTCTTCTCCGCTTCGCCGATGCCGTGCACGAGTTTTCCTCTTATCGTTGCGTCGAAGAGCACGGTCGGGCTGGGTGCATCGTAATCCCAGAGCTCGTGATGAATCATCTGGTAATACCAGTGCAACTTCCCCGTCTTCAAATCGAGGGCGACGATCGACGACGTGAAGAGGTTCTTCCCCGGACGTTTGCTGCCGTCAGCAGTTGGTGCGGCGTTTCCGGTGCTGAAGTACAGGAGGCCCAGCTTCGGGTCGACCGACGGCGTCTGCCAGACCGTTGCGCCGCCGATCGTCCAGGCGTTGCCCGTCTGCGGCCAGGTTTCGTGTCCGGCTTCGCCGGCTCCGGGAATCGTGTAGAAGCGCCAGATCTCTTTGCCGGTCGCCGCGTCGTACGCGTTGATATGCCCGCGGATTTTATATTCGCCGCCGGCGACGCCCGTGATCACCAGACCGTCAACGTAGAGCGGCGCCGCCGTGATGGAGTAACCGTCCTGCCAGTGTTCGACCTGCGTCGACCAAACGACGCGACCGGTGGCTTGATCCAGCGCCACCAGCTTGCCATTGAGTTGTCCGATGTAGACCTTACCGTCGCCCAGTGCAACTCCACGGCTCACCCAGCCGCAGCAGATCACGCTGATCGCTTGGTCGAGATGTGCCTGATATTCCCAGAGGATCTTCCCGGTGTCGGCGCTGACCGCGAAGACGTCGTCCTCGCCCGTCGGTAGGTAGATCACGCCGTCGTATTCGAGCGGTTGACTCTCCGCCGAATACTTTGCCGCCAGCGCCGAACCGCGCAGGTGCGTCCGCCAGACCCCTTTGAGCTTCGCGACGTTCGAGCTGTTGATCTCCGTCAGCGGCGAGTAACGCGCGTTCGAAAGCGAACCCCCGTTCGTAATCCAGTTGTCCGCCGGGGCAGCCGCAAGTTCGTCGATCGAAAACGCCGGCGCGCGGCTGATCGAGGCACCTTGTTCGGACGCGCTTCGTGCGGCGCTCAGAAGTATGCAGGCGAGGATTGCGACCACCACGCCTGAGCCGAAAGGAATTTGCAAAATAATTCGACGTCCGCGGATGTTCACGACGCTCTCCTCGGGTGACGGCCGAGTTACATCATTTCGGCTTCGGAGAAGAGGGTCAAGACTCCATTGCGGGGGTTGCTTCGGGAGCCGCCGAACGCCGTCGCCAAACTCGTTCTCGATAACGGCGATGCGCTTGGCGCGATTCTCCATGAGAATGCGATTGAGCAACGCCGTTTTCCCGGCACCGAGGAATCCGGTGAGAACCGATCAGGAAGCCCTTCTCGGAAGGCGCGCCTGCGTGATGATGAAGATGTAGACGGCACCCAGGACGGCAACGAGCCCGGCGCTGAACCCCAGCTCCGGAAACGGTGGCCGCCAACCCGCAAACTGTGCCCCCTCATACAAGGCAACGACGACGGCAAGGCAGGTCACAGCCCAAAGCCAGGTGCGTTTCGCCCGAAGGCGCACAGCGTCGCTCGCCGACATAAAGCGATGCACGAGCACGCTGTCGAGCGTGTCGGTACAGACGATGCCGGCACAAAATGCGAGCCCGATGGCCAACGCCCCCACCGCACCCGCGCCGACGGTAAACGCCAGCGTGTACGTGGCGAGCTGGCTCGAAGTCTCGAAACCGAGCCCAAAGAGCAATCCTACCGGAAGCGCGACGAGCACGTGATTGCTCAAGCGCAGCGTCGGCGCGAACAGACGCGAGCGATAGCCTGCACTCGGCTCGCCGTCGTGCAGCAACTGCGCAACGTTGATCCCGGCGACAAGGAGCAGAATCCCCAAGCTGACGAGCGTGCCGGCCCGTTCGAGTGCCGCCCCTTGCGCCCGAAAGTGTCCTCCCAACGTGCCCACGATCGCGGCGATGCACAAGACCATCACCGAATGACCGAGCGCAAAGAGCGTCCCCACGAAACGGCTGCTTTTCGGGCTCCCTGCGTACGAGTTACGCGTCATGTTGTCGATGATCGCGAGATGGTCCGGATCCGCCCCATGGCGGATTCCCAGCACGAAGACGCTCATAAGGCTAGCTATCATGCTGCCCAAATTATGCTAATCATTCGCAAATCCTGCACAACGCGCCAAAGGAAAGCAGCTATTTCCGCATAGATTCGCTTATTGCTTGCAGCAGTGCACGTGAGGCGGCGCCCTTAGCCGCCCGGCGCCTCCACTTTGTGCCTAACCCACGCAACGCCATGACTTGGCGCGTTGAGATCGAGGGCTCAAACGAGAAGCGCTTGAGCCTCGCGTAGTGCTTCATCGACCTCGAGTGCGGCGCCGGCTTCCATCGCCGCAGCCAATTCGTCTTCGCTCAACTCCGCTTGAAGCCGCGTGAGCAACTCGCGCTGCGCGTATGCTTCGCTACTGTGGGTTTGATGCGGCGGGTGTAACGTTCCCGTACGCGACGCGCAAAAGCCGAGCAGGCGCGCCCCCTGCACGTATTCGCCCGAATCCACCGCGTAAATAGCGACCGGCTCGACGCTCCACGTAACGCATCCCGGCGAACCGTTCTCGCGCCAGAGTCGTAGCAAGTTTTCGCGACTGCGACGCAGCGTGGGCAGATCGCCCGCAACCGCGGCAAACACAGCCAAGGTCGACTCCGTCCCCCCAATGACCACGAGGTCACCACACGCGTTGGCGTATCGAGCCGACTCTTGACCGAGCTGTATCGCTCGTTCGACATTGCCGGCCTTGAATTCCAGGTCGGCCAGGCGCAGGAACGTGATGCTGATCGAACGCTCGCCGGAGTGAGCGCGACTGAGAACGAGCCCCTCCTCGAGAATGGCGCGTTTCCTTGCGACGTCCCAGTTATTGAGGCTGCAGCGCGCCTCCAGGGCGTAAGAAGCCTGCAACATCGCGCCGCTCTCGCGCGCCAACTCACCAGATTCACGAGCGAGCCGATCGGCCAGGTCCGAACAAGCGGGGTAATACCATGCGAGCGTCTCTGCGTAGTAGCGAAGGGCGGAAATGAGTCTCGGCCTATCGTTCAGCATTCGATAGAGTGCGACGCTGCGTTCACCGGCGGTGCGTTGCAGCGCCGGATCGAGCTCTTTCGCTCCTGCTAATTCCCTCCAGAGATCAGCTTCAAGCGCCGGATGTTCTCCCGCCGGCAAGAGATCGAGCGCTCGCCGTACCCAGTTCAACCCTTCTTCGGTGGAGACCCGAATAAACAGCGAGGAGAGCAGCGGCGCAAGTTCGGCTCCGAGGACGACGTGTTCGGGGCTAGAAAACGACCAACGCAAGGCGGCACGAAAGTTCTCGAGCTCGGGACGACGACTCAAATACCATTCGCCCTCGGATATCTTCGGCCGACTCGCTGCCAGCTCGCGGGCAACCGATAAAAAATAGGACGCGTGCCGGAACGCGAGCGCATCCGCTTCACCGGATTGCGCCAGTCTCTCACCCGCGTATTCACGGATCGATTCCAGGAAACGATAACGAACGTTCCCTTCAACCATCTCCTCGATCAACAGTGAATGACGCACCAGCCCGCGCAAGAGCGTCGGGACGTCTTCGGCTTCGAGATCGTCGAAAAAGCAGACTTCGCGCGCCGCCTCGAGCGTGCAGCCGCCGGCGAAGACGCCGAGGCGCGCCAAGAGCAACTGCTCCGCCGGTGTGAGCAGCTCGTAACTCCAGTCAATGAGCGCGCGCATCGTTTGACGTCGCGCCGGAGCCGTGCGATCTCCCCCGGTGAGAATGCGCAGACGCCGGGTCAGCCGTTCGGCGATCTGATGCACGCCGATCACGCTCAGGCGCGCGGCGGCGAGTTCGATGGCGAGGGCGATGCCGTCGACCTGCCGACAGATCTCCACGATCGCGGACGCGTTGTCGTCGGTGAGCGTGAAATTTTGATTAGCCGTCTTCGCACGTTCGACAAAGAGGGCGACGGCGTCGTAGGTGAGCGCCGTGGCGGCATCCATCGACGCCGTCGACATCGACGGCAGCGAGAGCAACGGGAGCCGGTAGACCTCTTCCTCGGGCAGCTCGAGCGCGACGCGACTCGTTGCCAAGATGCGCACGCCGGGACACCCTGCGAACAAGGCGGTAGCGACCTCGCCGACCGGTTGCGCGAGGTGCTCGCAGTTATCGAGCACGAGCAGCAGCGTGCGCTTCTCGAGGAGATTGATCAACGCGGGGAGGGCACGTTCGTCACCGGGAAGCTGGGCGGAAAAGACTCCGCCGATTGCCGAGGCGATCAGCTTTCCGTCGACGATCGGTGCGAGATCGACAAACCAGACGCCGTAGGGGTTTTCATCCACGAGTTCCGCGGCAACTTGCAGCGCAACACGCGTCTTTCCCGCACCCCCGATCGCCGTGACCGTTACCAATCGATGCACCGCCGTCAGCTCTCGCAAGGCTTCCACTTCGCGACGACGTCCGACGAGGTGCGTAAATTGCACCGGTAAGTTGTTGGGCACGGCTTGACTGCGAAGAACAGGCGCGGTCTGCGCCGTATAGTTTGCAGCCGCGACGCGATTACGGCCGGCCCCTTTCGCATCGTAAAGCGCAGTATCGGCAGCATGCACCAGCGCGTCGGGTTCAGTCAACGGCGCCGGAAACAGCGAGGCGGCGCCGATGCTGACCGAGAGGCACCGAAGCG
Organism: Candidatus Acidiferrales bacterium; assembly: GCA_035503775.1. Lineage (GTDB taxonomy): Bacteria > Vulcanimicrobiota > Vulcanimicrobiia > Vulcanimicrobiales > Vulcanimicrobiaceae > DATJTD01. The sequence goes on along the minus strand of DATJTD010000056.1, from coordinate 1,183 downwards.
TAGAGCCCGCATGCGGAATGCCGAGTGCCGTGATGCGGCTGAGAATTTGCTCGCCGACGGTGACAGCGCCGTTCAGATCCGTTCCCGGCAGCAGTGCGACGAATTCCTCGCCGCCGTAACGCGCGCATACGTCCGCCGGGCGCTTGAGCGTGCTTTGCAATGCATGTCCGACTTGCTGCAAGCAGAGGTCGCCCGCCTGATGGCCGTAATTGTCGTTAAATGCTTTGAAGTAATCGACATCGATCATCAAGAGCGAAATGGGAGTTCTTGCGCGAGCAGCGACTTTCCATTCTTTTGCCAACAGTTCGTCGAAACGGCGCCTATTCGCGACATCGGTGAGGCCATCCGTGTAGGCGAGCTCTTCGTAGCGAGCTGTACTCTTCAAGAGCATATCGCGACTCAGGCGTGCGCCGGCAAACATCGCGCACGATTCAAGCAGCGTTAAAACCTCGGCGTCCGGGAGACTTTCTACAGCGAAAGCGATCGCGCCGAGAATGCGTTGGCCGGAACGAATCGGAACCCCGACCGCGCCTTCGCGAACGATCGTCGATCCGCTTTCGATTACCTGTAGCGCGAGGGAGTCGGATTCGAGCGACGCCTGCGGAAAGTCCTCGGGCCGCTCATGGTCCCAAGAATGCGCGCGAATCTCCGTCCCGTCGTGCAGCGCGAGCATCAATGATGTAGCATTGGCAACGCGAGAAAATGAGATGCAGCACCGCGGCCACAGCTCCTCGAGCGGCGGCTCGGCAGCCAATGTCTGCACAACGCTCCGCACCAGCAGGGCCCGCTGCACCTGCTCGATCGGGCTGACCGATCCCTGTCGCGTCCCTCCGGTTGCGCCTACCACTCAGTCTATTTTCGGCAGGTTGGCGGTCGTAATACCTCTTGCAGGGCAAGACTTTACCGGTGTAAAGGCAAGACTTTACCGGCCGTCGCGGTCTTCGTGCGGGTGCCGTTCAGGCTGCCCGGCGTTTCGAGCTGCAAGTCGAAATCGAGCGCGCTCGCGTTCGAATCTAGGTCGGCGGCGGCGGCGCGATGCTGCCGGTCGTCGGGTCGAGATAGAGTGGGGCCGTGCGAGTTCCCGATCCAAAATCGAATAGGCTCATGATCGATCCCGCGCCGGCATCGAACGAACCGCCGCCGAGCCGCCGCCCTCCGAGCCAATTGTCTTCAATGAAGCGCA
>DATJTD010000055.1:0-7361 GCA_035503775.1 Candidatus Acidiferrales bacterium | reverse complement strand
TGATCTCGTCGATGGCCTTGTGCCGAATGTTGCGGACGGCGACCTTGCCGTCTTCAGCCTTCTTGTGAATGACCTTCACCAGGTCTTTGCGGCGCTCTTCGTTCAACGGCGGGATGCCGAGACGGATGCTCGCCCCGTCGATATTCGGCGTCAACCCCAAGTCGCTCGTCTCGATCGCCTTCTTGATCGCCGAAACGGTGTTGCGATCGAACGCCGTCACCACGAGTGACCGTGCGTCAGGCGTGCTGACGCTGGCGACCTGCTTGAGCGGAACTTCGCTGCCGTATGCCTCGACGTGCAGCCGATCGAGCAGTGCGGGGGAGGCGCGCCCGGTGCGAATGCTCGAAAATTCCGCGCGGGTCGCCTCGAGCGCTTTGACCATACGTGCTTCGGTGGTTTTGAAGATCTCTTGAATCACGAAATACCCCGTTCGGCGGCGCCGCTTGCGGCGACCGTGCCGATGCTGCCGACATACGTACCGATCGGCTCACCCCACACGACGCGGCGGATGTTGCCCGGAGCGTTCATGTCGAAAACGATGATCGGCAGTGCGTTGTCCATGCAGAGCGTGAGCGCGGTGTTGTCCATCACTTCCAAGCCGCGCTGGAGAACTTCCAAGTAGCCCAGGCGCTCGAAGCGCGTCGCACCGTCGTGCTTCTTGGGATCGGCCGAATAGATACCGTCCACTTTGGTTGCCTTGAGAATTGCTTGCGCTCCGATCTCCACGGCGCGTAACGCGGCGGTCGTATCGGTGGTGAAATACGGATTGCCCGTCCCGGCACCGAAGATGACGACCCGCCCTTTTTCGAGATGGCGGATCGCACGGCGGCGAATGTAGGGTTCGGCGATCTGTTGCATTTGAATGGCCGTCTGCACACGCGAGGGGACGCCGATGTGTTCGAGTGCGTCCTGCAGCGCCAGCGCGTTCACGACCGTCGCGAGCATCCCCATGTAGTCGGCGGTCGCGCGGTCCATCTCGCCCGCCTCTTCGGCCTTCCCACGCCAGATGTTGCCGCCGCCGACGACGACGGCAACCGAGACACCGTCAGCTGCGACCTCGGCGATCTGCTTGGCCATGATCGCCGTGGTGGCGGCATTGATGGGATTGTTACGGCCGGCAAAGGCCTCACCGGAGAGTTTGAGGAGGATCCGGCTGTAGGCCGGCAGCGCGGAACTCACGAGTTACGGTTCGCCGAGGGCGAATTTGGCGAAGCGCCGCACGGCGATCTTCTCACCGAGGACGCCGATGAGCGAGGCGATGAGCTCGCCGATCGTCTGTTCGTCGTCTTTGATGAAGGGCTGATCGAGCAGCACGCGTTCCTCGTACCACTTGTTCAGCTTTCCTTCGACGATCTTCTCGACGACGTTGTCGGGCTTACCGGGCGGGACGCTCTTGCGCAATTCGAGCTTCACGTCTTCGATCGTCTGCGCCGGAACGTCGCCCCGATCGAGGTACTGCGGCGACATCGCCGCGACGTGCATCGCGATGTCGCGCACGAGCTCGCGGAAGCGCTCGTTGCGGGCGACGAAGTCCGTCTCGCAATTCACCTCGACCAGCACGCCGATCTTTCCCCCGGCGTGAATGTACGAACCAACCAACCCTTCGTTGGCGGCGCGCTCCTGCTTCTTGGCGGCTTTGGCGGCGCCGAGTTCACTGAGCTCGCGCTTGGCAGCGTCGTAGTCGCCGGCGGCTTTGACCAGGGCGTTACGGCAATCGATCATGCCGACGCCCGTCTCTTCACGAAGGCGCCGCACGAGATCGGCAGGCGGTTTGTAGTCGGTGGCGGTGCTCACGGGTGCTCCTGTCGTTCACTTTGGGCTTTGGGTGCGGGGATATCGCCCGTCAAAAGGGAGGCCGCGCCGGCCTCCCCTGGATTCGCTTGCGGGGTTCGAGGGCCTCGGACCCCCTTCTTCGGCTAGGGGGCGTCCGCGAAAGCAGCCTTCTCGCGCTCGGCCTCAGCGGGGTCGTCCGGAAGCGGCGGCATCGCGTCGAGCGGACCCTCGTCGTCGGTCTCGGCGGCGTAGGCCGCCTCGTCGTAGGAGCTCTCGGTCTCGGTGCGGCCTTCGATGATGGCGTCGGCAATCTTGGAGACCATCAGCTTGACGGCGCGGATGGCGTCGTCGTTGCCGGGGATCGGGTAGTCGATCTCCTCGGGGTCGCAGTTCGTGTCGATTACGGCGATGATTGGAATCTTGAGCTTGCGGGCTTCGAGGACGGCGATCCGCTCTTTTTTCGGGTCGACGATGAAGATCGCGTCGGGGAGGCGGTGCATATCCTTGATCCCGCCCAAGAAGCGCTCGAGTTTCTCGAGCTCGTCGGTCAGCTTGGCGACTTCTTTTTTGGGGAGCATGTCGAAGGTGCCTTGCGCACGCATCCCTTCGAGCTCGCGCAGACGCGCGATCCGCTTCTGGATCGTGGAAAAGTTCGTCAGCGTTCCGCCCAGCCAGCGCTGGTTCACGAAGTAGGTGCCGGCGCGCTCCGCTTCTTCTTTGACGGCCTCTTGTGCCTGTTTCTTGGTGCCGACGAAGAGGATCACTTTGTTGTCGCGCGCCATCTGCCGCACGGCAGCATAGACGCTGCGCAGCATCAGGACGGTCTTCTGCAAATCGATGATGTAGATGCCGTTACGCTCTTGGAAGATGTACGGCTTCATCTTCGGGTTCCAGCGGCGGGTCTGGTGGCCGAAGTGGACTCCCGCTTCGAGGAGTTCTTTCATCGAAACAACTGTAGCCATGGAGAGGGACGACCTTTCTGGTCTCGCACCCGAGGCATCCCTGCCTGCCGGTGACGGATGAGACCATAAACGCCCGGCCTCATGCCGGGCGGCGTTGAGCAACCTCCGTAGGGTACCACGACGCCACTCCGGACGCAACGGCGTGCGGGTGGGGGGCGACCTCCCTCAACGAGGGGGTCGCGCGATTCCCCTACTTGGGGGTCGTCGGGGAGTTGGACGTGCTCGGCTGCTCGCTGCCCCGGATCGTCGACGCGGGCGTCTCCGCCTTCTTCGTGCGCCGGATCTCTTCGTAGACCTCGGAACGGTGTACGGAGATCTCGCGGGGCGCCTCGATACCGATCTTGACTTGGTCACGATCGACGGCCACCACGATAACGCGGACGTCGTCGCCGATCATGATCGCTTGGTTGAGTTTTCGGCTGAGAACGAGCATGCACGCCCTCCGTGGCACGAGAGAGTTTCTTCATCGTTCTCCCTTGAGTGCGGCATGCCCCCCGACCCGACCGAGCTTTTACAAATGAGAAGACCGTACAACAGGGCGCTCAGCCGGCGAACTGCGCCGCATGAAGTTCGGCGTACGCACCACCGCGTGCGATCAAGTCGTCGTGCGTCCCCATCTCTTGCACGCGACCGCGTTCGATATAGAGAATTTTGTTCGCGCGACGGATCGTCGAGAGGCGGTGCGCGATGATGAGCGTCGTTCTGCCCGCGAGCAGACGATCGAGTGCAGCTTCGATCAACCGCTCGGAATGACTATCGAGTGCACTGGTCGCCTCATCCAGGATAAGGATGCGCGGATCACGCAGCACGGCGCGCGCAATCGAGATGCGCTGGCGCTGTCCACCGGAGAGCCGCGCTCCGCGGTCCCCGACACGCGTCTCGTAACCTTGCGGCAACTTGGCGATGAACTCATCGGCGTTGGCTTGAGCGGCGGCGGCTTCGATCTCGGCTTGGGTGGCGTTCAGGCGCCCGTAGCGAATGTTCTCGGCGACCGTACCACTGAAGAGCAACGCCTCCTGCGGCACGATCGCGATCGCCTCGCGCAGCGGACCCAAACGAAGAGAACCGAGGTCGATACCGTCGAGCGTCACGCGGCCCGATTGCGGGACGTAAAAACGCGGGACGAGATTGACGATCGTCGTCTTCCCTGCGCCCGACGGCCCCACGAGCGCAACGATCTCGCCTGCTGCGATCTCCGCGTTGAGGTCTTGGAGCGCCGGGACGCCGGCGCCGTACGAGAAATGCACGTGTTCGAAGCGCAGCGCACCCTCGATACGCCGGGGTGTGTCGACGGCGCCCGCATCGTCCTCACGCTCACTGGGAAGGTCGAGCACTTCGAAGACGCGACCCGCGCCAACTAGACCGCGCGAAATGTCCGCCAAGTAGGTCGCGAAACGATTGAGCGGGTTGATGGCGAGCGCCACCGACGCCCAAAACGCAAGCACCGTTCCCCCGTGCAACCGCCCGACGAGCACCTCACGCGCCGAAAAGACGACGATGACGAGCAACGCGATCGTCACCGTCATCGAAACCACCGGTCCTTGCGTCTGCCCGAGTTGCGTTACTTTCATGTACGCACCGAAATAGTTCTCGTTGATCTTGCGGAAGCGTTCGATCTCGTGCTCCTCGCGCCCGAAGGCCTTGACGACACGTTCACCATGCACTACCTCGGTGAGATTGGCGGTGAGATCCGCGATGCGCTCCAGCGCGCCTTTGGTGCGTTCGGTAATCAGGTGCGTGAACGTCGCGACGACGTAGTTCACCACCGGGGCGAAGACGAAGAGCACGAGCGTGAGCAGCCAATCGGTATAGAACATGTAGATGACGGCCGCAACGAAGGTGACGGTGGTCTGGAACATCTGCGGAAACGAGGTGCTGGTGACTTCGGTCATGAGCTGCAAGTCGTTGGTGAGACGTGCAAGGAACTCACCGGGGCGCCATCTGTCGAATTCGCCGAGCGGAAGGCGCAAGATGGCGGCAAAGAGGCGCACCCGCAGCGCGGCGATCAGCCGCTGACCGCTCCACGCCGCGAGATACGATTGCCCGTACGATGCTGCGTTCGCAATGAGGTTGATGAAGAACAGCCCGATGACGACGGCCCAAAGCACGCGCAGATCGGGCACCCGGCTGTTGAAGACGCGATCCCCGATCAGGCCGAATGCGGGCGCGTAGGCAACCGGTCCCAGACCGGCGACGACCCCGAGTAAGAGCGAGCAGATCAGGCGCGGATAGTACGGCCGCGCCTCACGCAAGAGCCGCAGGAGCAGTTCGCGGCGGCGCTCCGGGGACAACGCGAAACCTGATGCGGTAGTCGCGGGTAGATCGGCTGGCTGAGGCTTCGGGGGAGAATCTGTCATGGAGTGTTACTTCCATACCAACGTACCGGCCGTCGCACCCTGCAGCGGGTGCCGAAAGTCGGTCTGTGCGACCTGCCGGGACGAGGGTGGGACGTGCCCGAGTTGCCGGCTGGGCTCACGCCTGGAAGCCGCAGGGCGCCGATTGCCCGGCGCCACCGGCCAGCGTCCGCCCGGACCTCCGCCGCAGCCGGCTGCCGTCGCCACCGCAACCGGCGTCTCACCCGAGACGCGTGCGCTCCTCGCGCTGGGTTATCCGCTCTGGCCGCTCTCGGCGCTCGCGCTTTTGGATCCCAAGCGTTCCCGGTACCTGAAGCGGCAAGCGATGCAGGCTCTGGGCTTGAACTTCGGCGTCTATGGTTTGTGGATTGCCCTTTCGGCAATCGCGCACATACCCTGGCTGGGCCTGAGCGCGATCCCGATGCTCGCGCTGCTCTTCCCTGTGGCGTTCGTCGCAAGCGTCGTCTATGGCTTCCAAGTATGGCACGGCGACGACGTGCGCGTCCCCCTCATCAGCGATTGGCTCGACGAATCGGAGTCACACGCAAGCAGCTCGCCTCACGCCGCGGGGCAGTAGCACTAGGCGATCTATCCAGCTCAGTTCGGTGCACAATGAGCCGGCTGCGCAGCAGTCAGTGATGGTTTTCCATAGGTGATAACGTCCGCAGGCATCTACGGGCAGCAGCAGTAGGGTGGCCACCGCAGCTTGAAAACAGCCACCGTGCCTTTATTCCGACCTCTTCCGCGTTCATTGCGAACTTAATGACTCAGAGAACGTATCGGAGAATCTTCGTGGCCGTAGCCGCCGCGCTGAGTTTGGCGCTTACGAGTCCGGGAAACCGGGCCGAGGCGCAACTCGCGCCGACACCGTCGCCACTCGAATACTGTCCCTTTCACGTTGCCGAAGTCGAGGGGCTCGATCGAGCGCCGGAGGTCTCGCAGAACTACGCGATCGCGTTGGAGAGCGAATTTGCGCAAGGCCTTGCGAGCGGGACGCTCGTCTTCTACGTCGGCAACGACCGGTACGAAGCGTCGTTCGCGAGCGCGACCGCGTCGGTTCGCGGCGACTCACCCAACGAGGCGACGCCGGTCGTCGTACAGTTTCCCGCCGCGGTACATATCGATGCGGCGTACGTCGGGGCGCTGCAACTCCCCGTCGCCGGGTATTGTGATCCGGCCAATGTCTGGCTGCCGGCGGACCCCGGCGATACCACGGCGGTCATACCCTTCGATCGCGATCGGTTTCGTAAGGCAGCGGCGCATCTACCGGCTATCGACGCGAGCTTGGTCCAACGGGAGCCTGCGCCTTCGTGTGACCACCCCGATGTCGCGGCACATCCCGTCGAGACGGTATCGGGCGCCGCGGCGCTAGCACAGGTCCTTCAAAAAAGCGCAGCGCCTCCCTCGGTCGTCATCGCAATCGCGCTCACCGCCGGTGACTCGATCGCGGCAAGTAAAGTCTTGGCCTCGACGGCGAGCCATGCGGCACAAGAACGCGCTCTTCACGATGCGCTCAGCGAATCGTACGTCACCGAACGCTTTCGCTGTGAACCGGTGGCGAGCACGTACATCTACACCGCGCTACACTGAGGCTTCGCCGCGCGCGTGCTGCGTGTAGCGGCGCAGGAACGCGCGCGCCGCTTGCTCGTGGTCAACCACCGGCGCCGGGTAAGCGTCGCCGTCGAAGAGCGGGAGCACGAGTTGCGTGCGCCGGCGCGCGCTGAACGGATCGAGGAGGTCGGCGTCCGGCGTGGTGGCGAGTTCGGGGATCCAGCGGCGCACGTACGTTCCCGCCGGATCGAAGCGCCGCGCCTGACGGAGGGGATTGTAAATCCGCGGGTACTGCGCGAGGTCGGCGCCCACACCGGCGACCCACTGCCAATTTCCCGTCGCAAGTGCCGGATCGTCCTCGATGAGTTGCTGCTCCCACGCGTCGCGCCCCACGCGCCAATCGACACCGAGATCGAAACACAGAAAGGAGGCAGCGACCAGGCGAACCTGCGGGTGCATCCAGCCCGTCTCGCGCAGTTCGCGCATCCCCGCGTCGACCAGCGGATATCCGGTTCGCCCGCAGCGCCACGCATCGAGCGCACGATGGGAGTGTGCAAAGGGGAAGGTGCGCATATGCGCCTGCAGCGGCTCATCCACCCGTTCCTCGAAAAACCACGCGAGCTGCAAAAAGAAATCTCGCTGCGCGAGGGCACGTATGAAGGCACGCAGCGAGAGGCGCTCCTCGGTCAAAAGAAAGGCGTCGTTCGCGCGCTCGAGCGCG
>DATJTD010000054.1:0-14928 GCA_035503775.1 Candidatus Acidiferrales bacterium | reverse complement strand
TGGATCGTTCCGAACCCGGCTGCACCCGACTGGTACGCGGCTTTTCTCGATGGTGCGTTGCGCCTCGGTCCGGCCGTCGAAGTGCGTATCGCGGGCCACCCGATACCGGCGATCTTCTGGCCGGGCGTGATCTTACCACTGATCGCGTTCACCTTGGTCGTGAGCTGGCCATGGATCGACGCCTTCTTCTCACGAGATCGCGTCAAACACGATGTGCTGAGCCTCCCCTCGAGTGCTCCGTGGCGCACGGGCGCCGGGACGGCGCTCATCTTCGCGGGCTTCGTGCTCACGATGGCAGCGAGCGACGACCAGCAAGCAATCGTGCTGCACGTTCCCATCGTAGACCTCGTGACGTTCTATCGCGTCCTCTTCCCCTTCGGCTCGGTCGCAGCGGGGTGTCTGGCGGCACTGATCGCACTAGAGATCGCGCGCCGCCGGGCCTTACGTGCGAGCGAGCGGGAACGCGTCGTCGTTCTGCGCCGCAACGCCGACGGCGGCTTCGACGAAGAGGAGCCGCAACCCGCATGATCGCCTGCGCGATGCTCCTCTCGGTAACACTCTACGCGCTCGGACTGCGTCGCTTGGCCCAGGCGAACCGTCGCTTTCCGGTGCGCGCGACGCTCTCTTTCGCACTTGGCCTGGCGGCAATCGCCGCCGCCCTCTCGCCGCCTTTCGATGCGCTCGCCGACGCCTCGCTCACGTGGCACATGGTCCAACACCTCGTGTTGATCAACGTCGCCGCTCCGCTGCTTCTGCTTGGCGCCCCGGTGCGACTTGCGCTCGCTGCAACCCCGGCACGATATGCGACTTCGCTGGCGAAATTCCTGAGTTCGGGGTTCGTGGGCACGCTGACGCACCCGATCTTCGCGTGGTTGCAGTTTGCCACGGTCTTGTACGTCACGCACTTTTCGCCACTCTACGAGCTGGCACTCGAGAACGAGACCGTGCACAGTTTCGAGCACCTCCTCTTCCTCGTCTCGGCGCTCATCTTCTGGACGCCGTTGCTCGCTGTCGCGCCGGCTCCCCATGCACCCTCACATCCGGTGCGCATCCTCTTCATTTTGCTCGCGCTGCCGATGAGCGCTTTCTTGGGCTTCGCCTTCTATGTGACCGGACACGTACTGTATGCGCACTACGCGAGTCACGCAAATGCGCTTGCCGATCAGATGAACGCAGGCACCGTGATGTGGCTTGCCGGGGGGACGCCCCTATTTTTGGCGTTGCTCTGGAACGTTGCCGACTGGGGCGAGCGAGAGCGCCGCCTCGCAAGCATCGCCGACGGATGATCGCCATCTTGGTACCGATCCTGCTCGCGCAGTTGCCGCCGGTGGCGCAACTGCCGCCAATCCCCGGCACCTCGATCGTGCAGGGTCAGATCGCCTATCTGCAATTCTGCGCTTCGTGCCACGGCGTCGACCTTCGCGGCGGCGCCAACGCTCCGTCGATCCGTGGCGCCGGAGCGGCGGAGGTCGATTTCTGGCTTACCACGGGGCGCATGCCGGCGGCGGTGCCATGGATCGAGGTCGGTGACCGTGGACCACAGCTCTCAGCCCCGACGATCGACTCGATCATCGCCTATGTGACGTCGGTGCAGCCCGGGGGTCAGCCGATCCCTCCCGTCTTCACCGGCGGCAACGTAGCACATGGCCGCGCGCTCTTTCGTCTGAACTGCATGCCCTGCCATGGCGCCGATGCGCAAGGCGCAGCGATCGGTAGCAACGAGTGGGCGCCAAGTCTCGATCGGGCACCGGTCACGCAGATCGCCGAGGCGATTCGGTTGGGACCGAGTGAGATGCCGTCGTTCGGCGAGCAAGAGCTTTCGCCGAGCGACGTCGACGACATCGTCACGTACATTTCAGATGAACGCGCGCAGCGCGGCTTCGACGGCCTCCCGGTAACCAGCAGCGGTCCGGTCCCCGAGGGGCTGCTCGGATGGATCGCGGCGGGCATCCTCGCCGTCTTCGCCCGTATCCTCTCGCTCGATTCCGGAAAGAAAGGCTCTTGATGCGGCGCACGGTTCTCGAGGCAGTTGCGGCTCTCGCCGGCATCGGTGCCGCACTCCTGTTGTGCATCGGAACGACGTCGACGCCACGCGCAGCGACCGATCCCTTTCCACCCGTCACCGACGGCCGTCTGCTCAATGCGGGCAGCGACGACGGCTGGCTGATGTTCCTGCGCACGTACAACGGTCAGGCGCACGCGCCGTTCACGCAGATCAACACGTCGAACGTCTCGCAACTGCAAGAGGTCTTCACCCACGAGGTCACCATTCCGCAAGGCTTCGAAGCGCCGCCGATCGTGAACGGGCGAACGATGATCGTGACGACGCCGATGGACCACGTCTACGCGCTCGATGCAACCAACGGGAAACTGCTGTGGGAGTACGACTACCACGTCCCCAAGCGGCAGCTGCGCACCGTCTGTTGCGACGTGGTCAACCGCGGCGTCGCCCTCTACGGCACGAACGCCTACCTGGCGACCCTCGACAACCACGTCCTCGCACTGGACGCGCGCACGGGAAAGCTGCAGTGGAATCATCGCATCTATCCACTCCCAGGTGAGGGATATGCGATGACGCTCGCGCCGCTGGCCGCCGACGGAAAGATCATCGTGGGCGAGAGTGGCGGCGAATACGGCATTCGCGGCTTCATCGTCGCACTCGACCCAGCAACCGGCAAAGAACTTTGGCGCCGCTACACGATCCCGGGCCCCGGCGAGCCGAACTTTGGAACGTATCCCGGACAGACCTATCGGCATGGCGGCGGTGGTGCGTGGCTGACCGGAACCTTTGACCCGCAGACGCAGACGCTGTATTGGGGCGTCGGTAACCCAAGTCCGTGGCTCGCCGCCGTTCGGCCGGGGCGCAACCTCTACAGCGATTCGGTCCTCGCACTCGATGTCGCGACCGGCAAGGTCAAGTGGTACTTCCAGCAGACGCCCAACGACTCGTGGGACTACGATGCGACCAATACGCCCGTGCTCGCCGACATCACGATCCACGGCAAGTTGCGCAAAGTCTTCTACCAAGCCGCACGCAACGGCTGGTTCTACGTCGTCGACCGCACCGACGGCTCACTGATCAACATGACGCCGTTCACGAAGACGACCAGCGTCACGGGATACGACCGCGCGCGGCGCATCGGCCTCACCGACGCCTCGAAACGCCCGCAGATCGGCAAGACGATCTTTACCTGTCCCGCGTTTTTCGGCGGCGACAATTGGTGGCCGTACTCGTTCGACCCGCAGACCGGCTACGCATACGTCCCGACGATGAAGACGTGCATGACCTTGGGAGGCCTCAAGCCCGAAAAATTTCAAGCCGGGGCGCAGTACGTCGAGGAGAAGTTCGTCGTCGAGCACGTTCCGGGAAGCAATCAATGGGGTGAACTTCAAGCGATCGACGTGGCGACCGGCCGGCGCGTCTGGGCCATGAATACGCAGGAGCCGTGGAACGACGGGACGCTCTCCACGGATGGCGGCTTGGTGTTCAGTGGAACGCCCGATCAGAAGTTCTACGCCTTCGATGCGAAGACCGGCCGCATACTTTGGATGCACCATATGACGTCGGGGGTCATCGGTGTGCCGATGAGCTACCGGGTGGATGGGAAGCAGTACATCGCGGTCCAGTCCGGCTGGGGCGGCGTTGCACCCTTCTACGGCGGCAAGAAGATGACGCCAAGCTTTCGCGGTATCCGGCTGGGCGGCCGCCTCTACGTCTTCTCGCTTCCGGATGCGAGCCCGACGCCATGAACCGCTTCATTGGGGCAGCCTCGCTCGCAACGTTCGGTCTTCTGGGGGCCGCCGTGGCGGGTGGAATCTGCGCTCCGCAGATCTCGTACACCGCCGCCCAGGCGTGGCACGGCCGGCTGCTCTATTACGAACACTGCGCGGAGTGTCATGGCGGGGACCTTGGCGGAATGTATGGTCCCGCGCTCGCCGGACCGAACGGCGAGTTGCAGTGGGAGACGGGGCAGTACGTGTACTCGTACATCACCGCCGCCATGCCGCACGGTGATCCCGGCGCCTTGCCGGCGATGGACTATGTAGACCTGATGGCCTTCCTGTACCAGCAACACGGGAAGCCCGCTGGGACGAAGCCTCTCGATGCGAAAGCGATCGAGGCAGATGCCGCCAAGATGGGAGGTTGAGCGACCGGCATGAATGCGCGCAACGCCTGGCTATGCGGACTCTTCGCGTTGTATGCTGCCATAACGGTAGCGTGCGCGAAGTCAAGCGCGCAGTCGCGGCCGACTGCTACGGCAACCGCATCCGCTTCGTCGACACCGTTCACGTCCGTGGCGACGATGACGACGTTCGTCGGGGTGGGCAGCGTTACGAACGGCAGGCGCATCTTCGCCAACAACTGCGCCACCTGTCATGGTGCCGGCGGAACGCAAGGCGGCGTCGGCCCGTCGCTCAAGGACGAGCGGGCACGCAAAGATTACGAAGCGACGATCGCGTGGATCAAAAATCCCGACCCCCCGATGCCCGCACTCTATCCCTCCCCACTGAGCGAACGAGCGGTGGACGACGTTGCCGCCTACGTGCAAAGCCTCTAACCGCCGCCACATCGGAAGTTCCGTTTCGAATGACACATACGATGGAATAAGAGTGCGGCACTGTGTGTCGTGGGGTACGTCGGATGACCGTTAGTGATTTTCTTATCGAGCGCTTACACGAGTGGGGCGTACGCCGTATTTTCGGCTACCCGGGAGACGGCTGCAACGGCATCATCGCTGCCCTTCATCGCGCGCAAGACAAGATCGATTTCATTCAGGTCCGTCATGAAGAACAGGCTGCCTTCATGGCGTGTGCGCATGCGAAATTCACCGGAGAGATCGGCGTCTGCATCGGAACGTCGGGGCCTGGTGCAATCCATCTGCTCAACGGACTCTACGATGCCAAGAACGATCATACGCCCGTCCTCGCCCTCACCGGCCAATCGGCCACTACGGCGCTCGGCAGCGAATACCAACAGGAAGTCGACTTAGAGAATCTCTTCAAGGATGTGGCGAACGCTTACCTCTGCACGGTCGTCAATCCGGCGCAGGCGCGGCATGCGATCGATCGCGCGGTGCGCAGTGCGCTTGCACGGCAGAGCGTCTCCGCGCTGATCTTCCCTAAGGATATTCAAGAGGAGCGCGCCGTCGAAGAGCCGCCGCATGCGATGAACATGAACCACTCGTCGGTCGGCTACCGGCCGGCGCAGGTGTTGCCGCACGAACGCGATCTGCAAGCCGCCGCGAACATCCTCAACGTCGGCGAGCGCGTAGCGATGCTCATCGGTCAAGGTGCGCAGGGAGCTGAGAACGAGCTCATTGCGGTAGCGGACCGTCTGCAGGCCGGCTGTGCCAAAGCACTTCTCGGCAAAGCCGTTCTGCCCGACGACCTGCCATGGGTGACGGGCTCGATCGGTTTGCTCGGGACCCTCGCGTCGAGTGAGATGATGTCGCATTGCGACACTTTGCTCATGATCGGAACCAACTATCCGTATGCTCAGTTTCTGCCCAAGGCGGGAGAGGCGCGCGGTATTCAAATCGATCTACACGGCGAGCGCACCGGCATTCGCTACGCAACCGAACTGAATCTGCAAGGCGACACGCGTGATACGCTGCGCGCCCTGCTTCCTCTGCTCGAGCAGAAGGCAGATCGGGGATGGCGTACGCAGATCGCGCAGACGCGCGAGCGCGACGACAAAATTGAAGCGTCGCGTGCGGCCATCGAAGGCCAGCCGATCAATCCCGAAGACGTCTTCGTCGAACTCAACAAGCGTCTGCCAAGCGATGTCATCCTCACCGCTGATGCCGGAACCTCGACCAATTGGTCGGCGCGCCTCTTGAAGATGCGGCGTGGGATGAAGTGGTCGCTCTCGGGAGGTCTAGCCACGATGGGGTCCGCCGTCCCATACGCGATCGCTGCAAAGTTCGCATTTCCCAACCGGCCCGTCGTCGCGCTCACGGGCGATGGGGCGATGCAGATGAACGGTATCAACGAACTCATCACGACCGCGAAGTACTGGCAGCGCTGGAGCGATCCACGCCTGGTCTTCTTCGTCGCCAACAATCGGGACTTGAACCAGGTAACCTGGGAGATGCGCGTGGAGTCGGGCGTCCCGAAGTTTCCCGGATCGCAGGATCTTCCCGATTTTCCCTACGCGCGCTATGCCGAGCTGATCGGCTTGCGTGGGGTGCGCGTCGAGCGAACCGAGGACCTCGGATCCGCGTGGGAGAGCGTGCTCCACGCCGACCGTCCCGCCGTCCTCGAAGTGCTGACCGACGCGAACATCTCGATGCTGCCGCCGCACATCAAGCCCGAGCAAATGAAAGCCTTCGCGAGTGCGATGCTGCACGGCGACCCCGACGAAGGTCCCGTCCTCGCCCAGTCCATCAAAGGAGTCCTCGCCGGCGTCTTCTCCGGTCTGCAACCCGAACACAACAATCGATGACGACCGCCGAGCGGCGGCGGGCGACCTTTCCGATCGATCGCCTCTCCGTCAGCGCCTATCGCATCCCGACCGAACGGCCGGAATCCGACGGGACGGCGCGTTGGGAATCCACGACCCTCGTGCTCGTCGAAATCGACGCGGGCGCGGCGCGCGGAACGGGATGGTCATACGCCACCGCCGCCGCCGGAAAGATCGTCGTGGATGAGTTTCGCCCTCTCGTCGAAGGCGCCGACGCCGAGGATACCCGCGCGCTGTGGAACCGCATGGTGAGTGCGGTACGCAACCTCGGGCGCAGCGGGGTCGCATCCTATGCCATCGCGGCCGTCGACGTTGCACTGTGGGACCTGCGCGCACGCTTGTACGACGTGCCGCTCTGCGATCTCCTCGGTACCGCTCGCGGCGCAGTTCCCATTTACGGAAGCGGCGGGTTCACGTCGTACGATGAGCAGACGCTGCGAGAGCAGCTCGGCGAGTGGGCGCGCGCCGGCTTTCACGCCGTGAAGATGAAGGTCGGTCGTGACCACCGGCGCGATGTCGAACGCGTGGCGCGCGCTCGCGAGGCGATCGGCGCAAACTGCGCACTCTTCGTCGACGGCAACGGAGGCTACAACGTCAACGAGGCAATCGCCATCGCGCATCAGTTTGCGACCCTCGGCGTCACCTGGTTCGAACAGCCGGTCGATCACCGTGACCTCGAGGGGATGCAGCGCGTTCGCGACCGCGCCCCGGGCGGCATGGCGATTACCTCGGGCGAATACATGACCGATACCGCCGATGCCGCGGCCGTGGCACGCGCCGTCGACGTCCTTCAGGCCGACGCGACGCGCTGCGGCGGGTACACCGGCTTCCTCGCAATTGACGGCTTCTGCGAAGTCAGTCGCCTTCCGCTCTCCACCCATTGCGCTCCGGCACTTCATCTGCACGCGGCGAGCGCCGCTTTGCGCGTGCGCCATATGGAATATTTCGTCGATCACGTGCGCATAGAAAAGATGTTGTTCGACGGGACCATTGAGCCCGTCAACGGGACGTTGCGCCCCGATCGCTCGCGTCCCGGTCATGGGCTCTCGTTCAAGCATACCGATGCACAGAAGTTCGCGCTCTAAGCGCCTGAGGATATCACTTTGCTCATCGATCTGATCACCGGCGTCGAACGTGGGCGCCTCGACACGATGCCGGCACCACCGCCCGGCATCCGGCCCGATCAGCGGGGCGCTTGGAACGGCGATGTGGAGGGGCTTGCGGCAGCACTGCGCGATGCCGTTGCCGGCGAGGTTCGCTTCGACGACGGGAGCCGCGCATTGTACGCAACCGACGCCTCGAATTATCGCCAGGTGCCCATCGGGGTGGTGATTCCGCGCACGACCGACGACGTCGTCGCGACCGTCGCCGTCGCGCGCAGCTTCGGCGCACCGATCATGGCGCGCGGCGGTGGCACCTCGCTCGCCGGCCAGTGCTGCAACGTCGCCGTCGCCATCGACTTCTCGAAATATCTCAACCGTCTGCTCGAAGTAAACGTGGAAGAACGGTGGGCCCGCGTCGAACCCGGCATCGTTCTCGACGATCTACGCGCGGCGGTCGCCGAACACGGCCTGTGGTTCGGGCCCGATCCGGCGACGCACACGCACAACACGCTCGGCGGCATGATCGGCAACAACTCCTGCGGGATGCACGCTCAGATGGCGGGGAAGACCTCCGAGAACACCTACGAGCTCGAATTGCTGACCTATGACGGTCTGCGCCTTCGTGTCGGCGAGACCTCCGACGAAGAGTTGGAGAAGCTCTGTGCCGAGAGCGGGCGCCGTGGCGAACTGTATCGCGGTATGCGAGAGCTGCGGGATCGCTACGCCGAGCGGATACGTGAACGTTTCCCCGACATCCCGCGTTTGGTTTCGGGCTACGGGCTACAGCACTTGCTCCCCGAGAATCATTTCAACGTCGCGCGAGCGCTGGTCGGCAGTGAAGGGACGCTCGCCCTCGTGCTCGAGGCCAAAGTCAAGTTGATTCCGAACCCGACGAAGCGCGTGATGCTCGTGCTCGGCTTCGACGACGTCTATACGGCCGGCGATCACGTCCCGGAGGTCAACGAGCACCAGCCGATCGCTCTGGAAGGGCTGGACGACATTCTCATCGGCTACATGCGCATCAAGCAGATGAAGCCTCAAGATGTCGCCCTTCTTCCCGAGGGCAAGGGTTGGCTCATGGCCGAATTCGGTTCGGACGACATCGAGAAGTCGAAATCGCAAGCCGAAGCCTGCATGCAGGCGTTACGCGGCAAAGCCAAAGCGATGAAGCTCGTGACCGATGAGTCCCAGCAAAAGATGCTCTGGCAAGTGCGCGAGTCTGGTCTGGGAGCGACGGCCAAGATTCCCGGTGAACCGGAGAACTGGCCCGGCTGGGAAGACTCCGCAGTCGCCCCCCAAGACGTCGGCCGGTATCTGCGCGACTTGCGCGCGCTCTACGACAAGTACGGCTACAAGGCAGCGTTGTACGGCCACTTCGGCCAAGGCTGCATTCACTGTCGCGTCAGTTTCGATCTCCTCAGCAGCGAAGGGGTAGCGACGTGGATGCGGTTTTTGAACGAAGCCGCTCATCTCATCGCCAAGTACCACGGCTCACTCTCCGGCGAACACGGCGACGGCCAAGCGCGCGCACAACTGCAGCCGATCATGTTCGGCGAGGAGATCTGTCAAGCGTTTCGCGCGTACAAGCATCTCTGGGACCCGCAGGGACGAATGAATCCGGGGAAACTGGTCGACTCCGAGGCATATCGCCCCGACGAAAATCTGCGCATGGGCGCGTACTACCGCCCGTGGGAGCCGAAGACGAAGTTTTCGTACGAGCCGGACGATCGCGGCTCGTTTGCGTACGCCGCCAATCGCTGCGTCGGTGTCGGTGACTGTCGCCGCCATGACGGTCATGCCACGATGTGTCCATCGTATCGCGTCACGCACGAGGAGATGCACTCGACCCGCGGACGCGCGCGGTTGCTCTTCGAAATGCTCGAACGTGCCCCGCTCCAAGACGGCTGGCGCTCCGAAGCCGTAAAAGAAGCGCTCGACCTTTGCCTGGCGTGCAAGGGATGCAAGGGCGACTGTCCCGTCAATGTCGACATGGCGACCTACAAGGCCGAATTTCTCTCGCACTATTACGAGCGCAAACCGCGGCCCATCTGGGCCTACGCCTTCGGCTTGATCCCGTGGTGGGCGCATCTCGCGTCGCCCTTTGCGCGCATCGTGAACGCGCTCACGCAGACGCCGGGCCTCGACGCGCTCGCGAAGGTTGCGGTACGCATGGCTCCGCAACGCTCGATTCCGCCGTTTGCCGAGCAGTCGTTTCGCGCGTGGTGGAAGGGCCGGACGGCGCGCCCGAATCTCGGTGGGCCTCGGCTGATCCTCTGGGCGGACACGTTCAATACGTACTTCCACGCGACGACGGCACAGCACGCGGTCGAGGTGTTGGAAGCAGCCGGATACGACGTGACGATTCCGGAGCAACTGCTCTGTTGCGGACGGCCGCTCTACGACTATGGGATGATCGATCTCGGGCGCATCTTGCTCCGCGAGATCATCAACGCGCTTCGCCCGGAGATCGAGGCCGGGGTGCCGATCGTCGGGCTGGAGCCTTCATGCGTGAGCGTCTTCAAAGACGAGTTGCTCAACCTCTTTCCGAACGATCCCGACGCCAAGCGGCTCAGCAATCAGACGCTGCTCTTCAGCGATTTCTTGAGCCGCGCCGACGGCTGGAACGCGCCGCAACTGCACCGCCGCGTCGTCGTGCATGGACACTGCCATCACAAAGCAGTGATGGGTCTGGACGGAACGCGCGACGTGCTACGCAAACTCGGAGCGGACGTCCAAGAACTCGACGACGGCTGTTGCGGGATGGCCGGCGCTTTCGGTTTCGAGGCGGGCGAACACTACGACGTCTCCATCGCATGTGGTGAACTCGCATTTCTTCCCGCCGTTCGCGGCGCCGGCGAGACGGATATCATCATCGGGGACGGTTTCTCATGCCGCGAACAGATGGTCCAGACCACGGGTCGTCAGGGCCTGCACCTCGCCGACGTCGTCTGGATGGCGCAGACGTTCGGTGAGAGCGGGCCGCCCGGTGCGCTGCCGGAGATGACGGCGATGCCGGACATCCATGCGCAGCGCCGGAAGGCGCGAATGGAGGGAGTCTTCGCGCTCGGCGCCGTCGCGCTTTTGAGTGTGGGCGCCCTTATGCGCTGGGCACCGTGGCGCAGAGACCGCTGAGGCGCTCGCGCGTGCGGACGATGCCCGCCTCCATGTCGCCGTCATAGAACGAGTCGGACACGTCTTTTGAAAAGAGCTCGAAAACGAGCGGCCCGCGATAGTTCGCAGCTTCCAATCCGAGCAGAAACGGACGGAGGTCGAGCGACCCGTCGCCGAGCGGCAGACGATCGAGAAACGACCGTGGACGCCGATAGTCGGAGACCTGCGCGATGAAGATACGATCGCCGCAGCGAGCGAGACGAGATTGCAGGTCGTGTTGTCCGGCTAAATTCCAAGCGTCCGCACAGATCCCGAGTGCGTCGTCGCCGACGGCATCGATGACGTCCATGGCGTCCTCGAGATTCCAGGCAAAGGTGTCTTCGTTCATCTGCAATGGGTGCAGCGGCTCGAGTGCGAGGAGGACGCCCGCGTCGCGCGCCTCCCGGACGAGCTCGCGGTAGGCGCAAACGGTCGCGTCGAATGCCGCCTGAACGTCACCTCTGCTGGCAGCGCCGGTATTGAGCACGAAGACGGCACCTGGAATATATGGCGCGACTTCACGTAGCGTCTGCACGAACGCCGTGCGACGCTCTTGGAGACCGGACGGCTCCGGCTGCGTGTGTGTCGGAAAGAGCGAATGCACGGTCGCCTGAAACGAGGAGACGTCATACTGACGCGCCGCGGCTTGCACTTGTTCGCGACGCCGCCCAGCGTCGGTGGCGAGTTTGAACTCCCACATCTCGATGGCACCCGCGCCAAGAGCGCGGTAGCGTTCGAGATCTCGCTCGAACGGCCACGGCCATGTCGTGCACTCGCTGACGCCGTACATCCACTGCATGTGCAGGTGTATACCCAGCAACGCGCGGTCCGACAACTAGACGCCCTGGCCTGGAATCCGGCCTCTGACCTGGTCCTCGAAAGGCTGAAGACAGCAAGCTCTGTGATAGTGTCCGAGCCGTGAGAATGCGCTGTTGCTACCGCTTGTCGAACGCTTCAGGAGGAAGGTGCGAAAGCGCAGCGGACGGCGGGAACGGATACCTCGCATACGCGAGGTTTGAGGGGTTTCCGCCTTCCTCGAGGATGCGCTTCTTCGCCGACAGCCAGACCACGGCCGCGCGCACGGCAAGGATACGGCGAGTGGCGCGCTCGCGGTCGATCGGCAGGTAATCTTTTTCCGGCCGGTACTTTTCGAGGGCCACGTATTGTTGTGTCTCGATGTCGTCGTCGCGTGACGAGAGTGCCGCAGTGCAGCGAGCGACGACGCTGCGATACTCGGCACTCGTGTTGTTCGCTCGCGGCGCCTTGAGCAAGCTCACGATCTGATCGATCTCGATCGTGCAGTGCGGATCCCGCTCCAGCGCCGCCGCGAGCCGCCCATGGCGCGAAAAGTGGAGTAAAAACGCACCATCGACGAAATGGTAGGTCTGCGCAACCACGTACGGCCACGTTCCGTCGTTGACGGCGATACGGCAGACCGCCTGATCGCCGATGAACGCCGCGACCTGATCCCAGTCATTCCAGGCGTATTCCGTTCGCCGCGCGTCGCTCTCAAAAAAACTCGGCACGTTCATCCGCTGATACGTACGTCGCCCTGCGCTAATCTCCGTTCCCTTGTATGATGGCGTGAAGCGAAGACGGCGTCTCCTGATAGAAGCGCCGTCTTTCAAACGAGCCGAGGGAACCCGCGAGACCTACTTCTTGCCGGCTGCGGCCTTCTTCTTACCGCCGACGGTCTTCTTGGGACCCTTGCGCGTGCGCGCGTTGGTCTTGGTGCGCTGGCCGCGCGCGGGGAGGCCGCGGCGATGGCGCAGGCCGCGATAGCAGCCGATGTCGGTGAGGCGCTTGATGTGGCTGGCGACCTCGCGTCGGAGGTCGCCTTCGACCTTGAGCTGCTGGTCGATGTAGTCACGAAGGCGCTTCTCGTCTTCTTCGGAGAGATTCTTGACACGCACGTTGGGATCGACGCCGGTGGCGGCAAGGATCTTCTGCGCGGTCGGCAGCCCGATACCAAAAATGTAGGTCAACGCGATCTCGAGGCGCTTTTCGCGCGGCAGATCGATACCCGCAATACGTGCCATTAGCCCTGCACCTGCTTATGCTTGGGATTGCTCTCGCAGATCACGCGCACTTTGCCTTCGCGGCGAATGATGATGCACTTTTCACAGATGCGTTTTACGGATGGTCTGACTTTCATCTTACTTGTACCTATAGGTGATGCGGCCGTGGGTGAGATCGTAGGGAGAGAGTTCGACGAGGACGCGGTCGCCGGGGAGGATGCGGATGAAGTTCATCCGGATTTTGCCGCTGACGTGGGCGAGCACGCGGTGACCGTTGGCGAGCTCGACGCGGAACATGGCATTCGGCAGGGGCTCCACGATCGTCCCCTCCACCTCGATCGCCTCTTCTTTGGGCGTCTCGGATCCGGGACGGGTGGCGCGCTTGCCGCCGCGGCGTTCGGGACGGCCACGACGCTTACGCGCCATGCAGTGTACTCAAAGTCACGCTGCAATCTCTTCTTTCGGGCGGTAGCGCACGACGTCGCCGTGCTCGAAATGGTCGCGCAGCGTCAGGATGCGCGGACCCTCTTCGGTCAGCGCGACGGTGTGCTCGAAATGGGCAGCAAGCTTCCCATCCGCCGTCACAACCGTCCAACCGTCCTTGAGGGTTTCGACCTGGTGCGTCCCCTGGGTGATCATCGGCTCGATCGCCAGGCAGAGCCCGGGCCGCAAGACGACCCCCTGACCGGCTTTGCCGTAGTTGGGAACCTGCGGCTCCTCGTGCATCTGCCGGCCGATGCCGTGACCGACCAACGTGCGCACCACGCCGTACCCGTGGCCTTCGGCATGCTGCTGAATGGCATGGCCGATATCTTGCAGGCGATTCCCCGTCTGCATCTGCGCAATGCCGATCATGAGGCACTCCTGCGTCACCCGCATGAGCTCGCTTGCGTCCTTGCTCACGTTCCCAATGCCGATGCTCGCCGCCGAGTCGCTGACGTAGCCTTCGAAGGTCGTCCCGATGTCGAGCGAGAGCAGATCGCCCTCTTTGAGGACGTAGTCGCCCGGAATCCCATGCACGACTTGGTCGTTGACCGAGGCGCAGATCGACGCGGGGAAGCCGTTGTACCCTTTGAAGGTTGGGATCCCGCCCCGCTCGCGAATGCCGCGCTCGGCAAGCCGGTCCAGCTCGCGCGTCGTCATCCCCGGGCGCGCCGTCTCGAGGAGCATCTGCAGCACGCGCGCGGTGATCTTTCCACCGCGCCGCATGATCTCGATCTCGCGCGGCGACTTCATGGTGATCACGAGACCGCGACGCCCCCATGTGATTGAATTGCCTGAACGATCTGCCCGGTGACCTCGTCCACCGCCTGCATCGCATCGATGCGAGCGAGAAGTCCGGTCTTCGCGTAGAAATCGATCAGCGGAGCCGTCTCGCGCTCGTAGACGTCCAGCCGGCGGGTCACCGTCTCAAGCGTGTCGTCGGCGCGCTGCACGAGCGGGCCATGGTCCTCGTCACAAACGCCCGGCGTCTGCGGGGGATTGTAGATGGCGTGATAGACGCGGCCGGTGCGTGGATTGGTCCACCGCCCGGTGAGCCGCTTGATGAGCTCCTCACGTTCGCATTCGAAGAGCAGCACGAGCGTAAGCGGGATGCCGAGGCGGGCGAGCATCTCATCGAGCGCCTGCGCCTGCGGGACGGTGCGGGGGAAGCCGTCGAGGACGAAGCCGCGATCGCGCGGTAGGTCGCTCTCCATCATCCCGATGATGATCGAATCGGGAACCAAGTCGCCGCGGTCCATATACGGCTGCGCTTCGAGGCCCAGCGGCGTCTTCTCCGCGCGGTGACGGCGCAAGATATCGCCGGTCGAGATCTGACGCACGCCGTAACGGCGCTCGAGAATCTGCGCCTGCGTCCCTTTGCCGGCGCCCGGCGGACCGAGCATCACCAGTCGTAGCGCGTTGCTCATCGGCCCATGAACCCTTTGTAGTCGCGCATCGCCAGACGCGCTTCGATCTGCGTCATCGTGTCGAGCGCGACGCCGACCACGATGAGCAGCGAGGTGGAACCGAGATAGAACGTCGTCACGCCCAAGCCGCGCTGCAAGGTCGACGGCAGCACCGCGAGCAGCCCGAGGTAGACGGCGGAGACCGTCGTGAGCCGGAAGAGGATACGGTTCAGATAGTCGACGGTCGGCTGGCCGGGGCGAATCCCCGGGATGAACGAGCCGCTCTTCTTGAGGTTGTCGGCGAT
>DATJTD010000053.1:0-11424 GCA_035503775.1 Candidatus Acidiferrales bacterium | reverse complement strand
TACCCGAACTACTGCAAGAAAATGCGACGCCGCAGCGGCTGGCGGCGGCGGCGGCGGCGCTCTTGGACGACCCGTCTGTGCAGCTTGCGGGGCTGCGCGACGTTCGGGTTGCGCTCGGCCCCCCCGATGCACTCATGCGCTGCGCGCGGTTTGCGCTCGAGGTCGCGGGCGCGTGACGCTTCGGCTCTATCACACCTCCGACTTGCACGATCACCGAGGCTTCGCGCCGCGCCTGCGCATGCTGCGCGCGCAGCAGCCGGGATTGCTGTTCGATTGTGGTGATTCACTGCGCGGAAGTCAGACCGTTTATTACCGGCGCGAGCCGGTGATTGCGGAAATCGACGAGGCGGGCTACGACGCGCAAGGAATGGGCAACCGCGAATTCCACTATCTCTTCGGCCTGCTTGCGGCGCGCGCGCACCGGATGCGCCATCCGTTGCTCTGCTCCAACCTCATCGATCTTCGCGGTCGCGCGCTTCCGTTTGCGCGCGAGCTGACGCTGACGTACGATGGATGGACGCTGCGGCTCTTCTCGTTGTTGGTCGTGCAGTATCCGGCGGGAAGCCCCTGGGAGCGGCTCTTCGGCTGGCGATTCTTGGATCCGATCGAGGTTGCGCGCGAGGTTGCGGCGCGCGCAGAACCACACGAGCTTCTGGTTGTGCTTTCGCATATTGGATTGTGTATGGACCGGCAGCTGGCGGCGGCAGTTCCACGGCTCGATCTCATCTTGGGTGGGCACAGTCACGACCTGTTGCGTGAGCCCGAGTACGTGGGGCGCGTCCCGATCGTGCATGCGGGGCCGTATGGCGCATTCGTCTCGTGCACCGAGTTCGCGCGCACAGACGACGGTGCGGCGGTGACGCGCGCGGAGCTCCTGCCGCTCCTGCGCGCACCGGCGTCGTAGCGATGGCGTGCGCCCTCTTCGTCAGCAACGGGCACGGGGAGGCGGCAATTGCCGCTCGCATCGCGCGTGACGTGCATATGACGGCCGTGGCCTCGCTCGATCATCTCGCGCTGGTGAAAGCCGGTGGCGACGATCGCGTATTGCACGCCGTCGGTCCGACGGCAAAGATGCCCAGCGGCGGCCTGGTCGCGATGGGGAATGTGCGCGCCTTTCTTCCCGATCTCGCCGCCGGCTTCGTGCCGCTCTTCGCGTCGCAGCTGCGCTTCTTGCGGGTGCAAAGAGGGTACACGTGCGTCGTCGCGGTCGGCGATGCGTATGCGCTCGCCATGGCGCTGCTGACGGGTCGTCCGACGCTCTTCGTTGGTACCGCCAAGAGCGTCTACGTCGCGGGATACGGACCCTTCGAGCGCACGCTCTTGCGCCGTGCCCGGCGCATCTTCGTCCGTGACGAACCGACCGCAGCCGCGCTGCGCGCGCAGGGCGTCGCCGCGGAAGCACCGGGAAACGTGATCGTGGATTTACTCGACGATGAGGGCACGCCGCCGGAAAACGTCGCGATCGGCGTGCTTCCCGGGAGTCGCGAGAGTGCCTATCGCGACGGTGTGCAGCTCGCGCGGGTGATCCGCGCGATTCCGGCGAGCGCGCTCTTTTCGCTCGCACCGGGACTGGATACGGCGACCTTCGCTCGGCTGCTGGCTGCCGATGGCTGGGTCGTCACGCCCGCGGCTGCGCCGACGCCGTTTCGCGCGCGCGATCCTCGGGGGGCGCAGCTCACCGGGTGGAGCGGCAGTCTCGGCGGCTTGATCCGTGCCTCACGCCTGATTTTGGGACAGGCGGGGACGGCAAATGAAGCGGCCGCCGCCCACGGCGTCCCCGTCGTTGCGCTGGCGACGTCGACGGGTGGCTGGTACCGCATGCGGCAACAGCGTCTGCTCGGTGAGGCACTCGTGGTCGTCCCCGAGCAGCCGGAGGAGGCAGCCGCCGCCATTCGCGCGCTGCTCGGCGACGCACGGCGCCTGGAGCGGATGAGCGAGGTGGGACGCCAGCGCATGGGGGAACCCGGCGGCGCGCGCGTGATTGCGCAGGCGGTGACGGAATGGCTCTCGTGAAAGCGACGCGCGCCCCCGATATTCGCGCGGTCCTCTTCGCGTTTGCCGCCGCCTCCATCCCCGTGTGGCCGTCGTTCATCACGCTCGCGGCACTCTCGCCGCCGGGCGTCTCCATCATCCCGCCGGCGCTCGCGATCGCCGATCTCGTGCTCTGCGTCCTCGCGGCTTGCGCTGCGACGCTCTTGCTCCTGCGCGAGCGGGCCGCCGTCCCGCCGCTGCTCGCCCCGATCGGAGTCTACGTCGGTTGCTGGGTGCTCGCTTCGCTCCTGGGGCTCGACCCGCTCACGGGACTCTTGATGACGGCGGGGCCGGCGCTGGGGAGCGTTTTCTACGCCGCGATTGCCAGCTGGTACACGCGCCCGCACGTCGCCCGGGCGCTCTACACGACGTTTTTGGGAACCGGCGTTCTCGTCTCGCTGCTGGGCATCGTGCTCGTGCTGCTGCGCCGGCCGGCTGCGCTCTATGTGCTGGTGCACGGCCGCGCGACGGCGACGTTCGTCGTCCCGGGTGAATTTGCGGGCTATCTGCTCCTGCTCATCGCGGCCGCGCTTGGGATCGCCTTGGTCACGACCTCCGGGTGGCTACGCCTGCTGGCGGTTGCCGCGGCGCTGTGCGGGACGGTTGCGCTCGTCCTGACGTACTCGCGGGCCGGCTGGCTCGGGGCGGTCGTCGGGAGCGCCTTCTTTCTCTATACCGCGACCGCACGCGCCGGGCGCGGGCGACGCCGCTTCGGACTCTTCGCTGCCTTCCTCGGTTTTGCGCTGGCGATGGGGATCGGCGCAATTGTCCTGTACGAGGGGCATCACAATCCCTCCGAAGACTACGCGCGCCTCTCGATCTGGCGCGCCGGCCTGCGCGCGATCGAACTCTTTCCGCTAACGGGGGTCGGCCCGGGCGCGTTTCGTCATGTGTACCCGTTGTTGCGCCCGCTCTCGGGAGAGCCATTTGCCTTCCACGTTCACAACCAGCTGCTGACCGCGTTTGCCGAGACGGGCATCGTCGGGCTCTGCGCGCTCCTCTTTCTGTGGTGGCGCTTCATCGGCGTCTTGCTCACCGCGCTGCGCGAAGCGGCGCCGCGCAACCGCCTCCTCGCCCTCGCTCTGGCCAGCGGTTTGCTGGCCACCTGGGTGCAAGGCTTGCTCGATTTCGTGCAGATCTTGGTGCTAGGCTGCTGGCTTCCGTTCATGGCGCTGACGATTGCCGCCGCTCAAGCGGGCTTTCCCGAACCGTGAGGCGCTTGCGGCCTGCGGCCCTCCTGCTCTTAGCCGCCTGCTCCTCAGCGCCCCACGCGGGTCCTTCGCCCAGCGCCGCGCCCCCGATCACGATCAGGGACATCTCGAACCGCGTCAACACGCGGTATGTCTATTTGACGGAGCGGAGAAGGGACAATAGCAAAGTATACACACTTCGAGCCGACCAGAACGTCTCGGAGAGTGCCGGCCAAGGAACGGGGCGAAGCGATTTCACCAATCCGCACATCATCTTCGCGGAGCGCACGGGCGAGACGCTCGTGGCCGATGCGCCGAGCGCAACGATCCTCGAGGGCCAAAAGAGCATCGTGATGACCGGCGGCGTACATGCACGTACGAGCGACGGGATGCTCCTACAGTGCGACACCTTGACGTACAGTGAACTCACCGACCGCCTCCACGGTACCGGAAACGTCCAAGTCGTGACGCCGCGCGGCGAGCGTCTTTCGGGCGACCGTATCGACGCCAACTTGCGCCTCTCGGAGATGCAGCTCACCCATGATCGACGCTGAACACGAAGCCGCCGAGCGCAACATCGGCGACCGGGAGATCGTCATCGATTCGTTGCGCAAACGCTACGGCGAACGCACCGTCGTCGACGGCGTCAGCGCGAACATCCGTACAGGCGAAGTAGTAGGTCTGCTAGGCCCCAACGGCGCCGGAAAAACCACGACTTTCTATATGGTCGTCGGTCTCATCCGGCCCGACGGCGGCAGCGTGCACCTGCAGCGCAAGGGAGAGTCGATCGATCTCACCCACGCCCCCATGCACAAGCGCTCGCGCGCCGGCATCGGCTACCTCGCCCAAGAGAACTCCATCTTCCGCAAGCTCTCGGTCGGCGACAACATCCGCCTCATCTGGGAGATGCACGGCATCCCGCGGGACGAACAGGAACGCCGCCTCCCCCTCTTGCTCAAAGAGTTCGGCATCTCGCGCCTGGTCGACTCACGCGGCGACAGCCTCAGCGGCGGCGAGCGCCGCCGCGTCGAGATCGCTCGCGCCATCGCTACCGAACCCGACTTCCTGTTGCTCGACGAGCCCTTCACCGGCATCGACCCGATAGCCGTCTCCGACATTCAATTTCGCATCCGCCAGCTGCGCAAGCGCGGCCTCGGCGTCCTCATTACCGACCACCAAGTTCGTGAGACCCTCGCCATCGTTGATCGTGCCTACGTCGTCAACGAAGGCAAAATCGTCGTCAGCGGTAACGCGCAAGAGGTACTCGACTCGCCGATCGCGCGGCAGTTCTATCTCGGCGGTAGCTTCAGGCTGTGATTGCCGGGGCGCTCACGGGGCCCGTGCGGTGGTGTGCGGCGGGGCGAGATTGCGCCGTGGGGACGCCCGCGTTTTTCCCTCCGTGGAAAAACGCTACTCGTGGGTCGACAAGTAGCATTTTTGCAGGAGTGCAAAAATGCGGGCGGTCCCACAGCGCCACGTCGTCGCCCCCAAACCCCCAACCGCCGGACCGCCGAAGATCATGACGTCCGTCAAGATACTCGACCGGTACATCGTCTCGGAACTGCTCGGCCCGTCGCTCTTCGGTGTCTTCGTTTTTTCGTTGATCTTCATGGCGACGACGTTGCTTGCGCTGAGCAGGCTGGTTGCAAGCGCGCATCCGCCGCTTTGGGCTGTAGTCGAGTATTTCGTTTGGCAGTTGCCGTATATCGTGGTGCTGGTCATCCCGATGGCGATGTTGCTGGGAGTGCTCCTGTCGTTGCAGCGGCTTTCGAGTGACAGTGAGATTACCGCGCTCAAGGCAGGTGGCATTGGGCTCGTGCGAACGGCGATGCCGGTGTTGCTCACGGGGTTTGCGGTTTCGATCCTGGCGCTGGTACTGCAAGAGAGGGTGGTGCCGTTTGCGAACGATCGCGCCACCGATATCCGGCAGGACGTCATTGAACGCGTGGGGCCGTTTTCGAGTGGGAATCTCACCGTCATGGCGGATCTGCCGGACGGAGAGCGGCAGCTCACCGCGGCGACGGGGTATGAAGATTCGACGCAGACGCTGGTGGACGTGACGGTGATTCAGTACGACGCGTCGGGGCGACCGCAACTGATCATCTTCAGCAAGCGTGCGCAATATGAGCCGCCGGATTGGCGATTTGTCGATGCCAAGTGGTACTACTTCTATCCCGATGGCAGCACGGCAGTCAAGGAGGCCCCCGAAGATGAAGTCGACATCGGTGAGAAGCCCAGCGACCTCGTCCAGCGTGCCGCAGATAACAACCCTGATAATATGAGCCGTGCGGAGATTCGGGAAGTGCTCTCCACGGGCAAACTGACGCCGACGGAGATTCGAGAGTACCAGTCGTCGTATGAGGAGAAACTGGCGCGGCCCTTCGCTTCGTTCGTCTTCACCTTGCTGGCGGTGCCGTTCGCATTGCGGCCGCCGCGCGGCGGGGGAAGTGCGGGGCTGGCGTTTAGCCTCGCGGTGCTCATCGTCTTCGTTTATTTTGTCATCGAGAGCGTGATCTCGGCGGTCTTTTCCACATTGCCGGGAGGCTTTGGAGTGGCGACGGTCGGGGCGTGGATGCCGAATACGATCTTCACGGTGATCGGCGCGGTTTTGCTCGCGCGGGCGGCGAGCCGCTAGGATGGGCTACGTCGGCGGGGTCGCCCTGATCATCGGCCTCACGGTTTTGGCCGGGATCATCGCGTATCTCGGCGATCGCGTGGGGCATCAGGTTGGGCGGCGGCGGCTGACGCTCTTTGGACTGCGGCCGAAGTATACGTCGACGATCGTTGCAGTGGCGACGGGGATGTTCATCGCGTTTGCGGTGATGGCGATCGCGCTTGCGGCTTCCAAGTATGCGCGGGCGGCGTTCTTCCATCTCGATGAAATCAATGACCGGGTGAATCAACTTCAGGCCGAAGCCGACGCGCTCGACAAACGCGTGCACGAGACCAACGTGGTCGTGAACCGCGGGAGTTTGATGTTCCCCTCGTTCTTGCTACTGCGGCCCACGCAGACGCCGGTGGAACGGCTCGACGATCTCTCGGCGTTTTTCGACGCGGTCGTGCAGAGCGTCAACCGCGACTACGTTCCGCGCGGCCTGCGTCCGTTCAAAGGGAAGGCAAGCGATCCGGAAAACCAGCGAAAGCTCGCGTCACTGCTCTCCGACGAGAGCACGCAGAGTTTTTTGCTGCAAGGGCCGGTGCTCGTCGTCGCCGTGGCTGACGAGAACCTGTTCTTGAACGATCCGATCAGCTTCTCGTTTACCCAATATGCCGACAAGAAGATTTTCTCGATGGGCCAGCGTATCGCCAGCGTCGAAGTGCAAGGCGGAACGCAGATCAATCCGACCGCCGCGCTTTCGCTGTTGGTTGGCGCCGTGAGCGATGCTGCGGTGAGCCAAGGGATGCCGGTCTGGTACGCCGAGCCGACGCCGATCCTCTCGGAGTCGCAAGTGGCGCGCATCGTGCAAGAGATTCGCGACGGGCACGGGCGCTATCAAATCGTCGGAAGTGCAGCGCAAGACATCTACCCGCACGTCGGCGGCTTGCCGATCCGCATCTCGCTCACCCAGCCGCGCCGTTCATGAGCACGGTGCTCGGCATCGATCCCGGGACGCGCAAGTGCGGGTATGCAATCGTCGAGCGGGCTTTCAGCGAGCCGCTCGCGCTCGGTATCGTGCCGTTGGAACTGCTGCCTCGCCAGCTCGCCCAATTGGCGGCGGAGTTTTCGATTCGCGCCGTGGCACTGGGCGGAGGGACGCACACGGGGCCGGTCTCCGAGGCCGTGCGCGCCGCCGGTCTTCCCGTTACCGTCGTCGACGAACGCGAGACGACCTTGCGTGCACGCGCACGCTACTTCGCCGCGCACCCGCCGCGCGGTTGGCGCCGGTTCATCCCGCGGGGGATGCTCCTTCCGCCGTGTCCGATCGACGACTTTGCCGCCTTGCTGATCGCCGAGCGATTCCTCGAGCGGGAGGCGGCCGCCGGTCGCGCTGAAACGGGGCTCTCGCCGTAGCGGGAGGTGGCTGCGAGCGCCTTCCGTCTCGGCGTGTGCCTCGCTAGGTGCTTGATTCGTAGGGGAAGGAGTCCCTTCGCGAACTCGGTAAACGAGGGCGAGGCATGCGCCCTGGTGGGGTTTTCTCTCTGTGCCTATGGCTTTATGCCGTGGTCGCGGGTGTACGTCCGAACCGATTGAAGGGAAACACTTGAGTCTTCAGACGGATCGGCGTTCAGGACAGCCTTCCCGAGCGTGTATCAACGAAGCTGCCGCTTCCTATTCCCACGTGTGGAGGACTTCATGAAGCGTCTTGCCCGCCTGGCTCTAGCGACGAGTTTAACGCTCGTCGTCCTTCTCGGTTTGAGCCATCGCCAGGCTGCCCTTGCGACGCCGTTCTCGGACGTACCGGCCAATCATTGGGCCTATCAGTACATCCAGAGCCTCGCCGCCGACGGTCTGATCGAGGGATATCCCAACGGTCAGTTCTTAGGAAACCGCCCCCTGACACGCTACGAGATGGCGGTCATGGTGGCTCGGGTCGTCGCCAAACTTCAAGATAACTCGAACCTTGCGTCCAAAGACGACCTGGCCAAGCTGCAGAAGCTGGTCGACGCTCTCAAGGACGAGCTCGACGCGCTCGGCGTACGCGTGACCAACTTGGAAGACTCGCTGGACGCACTCAACAAGAAGACGGCGTTCGCGCAGTCGCTGTGGATGCACGGCACCTTCTTGCCGAATCTCTCGCTCCGCCAGCGCAACATTCAGTCGACGACCGTCGCTCACAGCGGCGCGGACTCGTTGTCCAGCGACTTCATCTATTCCGACGCATCCGATGAGTTCTACACGCCGTTCGGTTCCGGCGTTCGCATCCGTCAGGACGACAAGTTCACCCTCGGATACAACGTCAGCCCGAACCTGACGGTCTCGTTTCCGGTGCGCATCCTCACCTACGATTGGGGCGGCGCTTACGGAACCAACGCCGACAACGCAATTGGGTTCAACCCGGCGTTCGACGTGAACGTCAAGCAGGCGGGCGCGATCAGCAACCTCACCATGCGCTTCGGAACACTCGACAACTACACCTCATCGCGCACCGGCCTCGCCTTCCGCGCACCCTTCGGTTCGCAAGGTCTGCCGCTGTACGACAATCCGATGCAACCCGATCCCATCGGCTTCAGCATCTCGGGGACCGTCGACGGGTCGACGGACTTCCGCTTCTCGTACGCACGTCTCGCGATGACGATGCTCCAAACGGTCGATCCGCTGATCGATCCCAGCGACTCGAGCCAGGACGGCTACCTCGTGCCGTTCTTGCCGAATCAGTACGGCTACAACATCAACAGCCCGTCGAATCCGAGTGGCGCGAACACCGCCACCACGGCGAATCAAACCGACGTCTTCGGGCCGACGACGACACCGCTCTCGAGCGTCTACCTCACCAAGGTCGCCGTCGCGGGGACGCTCTACATCTCGTCGTACAACGGCGTCTCCTACAACCCGAACGGCACCTGCGTCACGGCCGGTTGCTACCCGCCGTCGCCCCCGTCGTTTGCCTACGACTCCTCGTTGAACTCGGTCATCTTCGGGTCGCCGATCCCGGTCGGCTCCACGATCAAGATCACCTACACGGGTGAGTCTTCGGGAACCAACGAGAACGTCCAACGCTACATGATCACCGGCCGCATCAACCACCGCTTCACCGGCTGGTCGGGCGCCGAGATCGGCTTGACCTTCAATCGCATCTTCGACTTCGACGACTTGACGGCCAACAACGGCCTGACGAGCACCTATGCCGTCAGCCCGTCTCCCTCGGGCGCCACGCAGCCCCTCAGCTTCGGGTATGGCCTCGTGAGCGATACCGTCTTCGGCCTCGACGCGCAGGCGCCGCTGCCGTTCGACATCAGCGGGAAGACCTCGCTGCCGACGCTCTTCGGTGAAGTTGCCGACAGCAAGTACACCAACGACTACGTCCACACGCCGGCGACCAACGATACCGCCGGGGTCTTCGGCCTTAAGCTGAAGATCCAGAAAGTCGACGCCTCGGTGCAGTTCCAGAGCGTCGGCCTGAACTACCTCGACGGCGCCGACGTGCAGTACCTCGGCAACCCGCCGGCGCTGCTGGCCAATTGGCACTCCGCCTTCATCCCCGACTTCATGGGCCTCTCGAACACGCTGGCGCTCAACCAGCAGTACGCGGGCCAGCCGGGTGTGACACCCGGGTCGACTGCGGCGACGCTCGCAACGGCGACCACCTCGACCGCAGCGAACTACACCTTCGCATACCCGGCGTTCAACCCGTTCCATGGCGTCGGACCGTTCTTCTTCCAGGCATTCGCGCCGAATACGCGCGGTGTCACCGTCTCGCTCAACGCCCCGATCCAGTTCGGTGGCTCGAGTGGAACGACGGTCACGGGACGCTTGCAGTACCAGCACCTCTCGGAGATCATCCCGAACTCGTTCATGGCGAGTGTCTTCGGGTGCCCCGAAGGCGCGAGCCAGTCAGGCTGTGCCTACGCCTCCAACGTACTGATGTATGACGACAACGTCACCGGCGGTGCGTCGTTCGGAGTCCCCGTTCTCGGCACCAAAGTCGGCTTGAATCTGACCGGATCATGGGATCGTATCCAGCGTCTGGACACGTCGACGCAACCGTACTATCCCTTCGCCCTGGATAACAACTACGGCCAGGTCGACGTCGCCAATCCGACGGCCGGGGTCAGCGCCATCAACACGACGGGCGGCGTGATCACCGGCTCCCCCGCGGTCTCGGCGGTCAGGTGGTATCCGAACTACGTAGACGTCGCGCACTATACGTACGTGGCGGCGGCGTCGGTTCCGATCAACAGCACGCTGACGTTCAACGCCACCTACAACACCCAGCGCTACGGTGGTTCCTATGCTCCGGCCGCAAACGGATCGGTTCCGGGTCAGAATATGTCGCAACGCAAAGACTACATGGATGGGAGCTTCACCTATGCGATCCCCAAGACCAACTCCTCGGTGAGCTTCGTAGCACGTAACTATCGGTACACCGATTACGTGGTGCCGAGCTACGACACGAACTACAATCGTCAGGACATCAACTTCACCGTTCGGTTCTAGCGATCGCAGTTCTCGCAGCGCGATGAAGAGGCGGTCCGGCAGCGATGCCGGGCCGCCTCTCTTTTTGGGATGCGCCGCTTCGCTTCGGCGCGAAGAGCGGTTCGTGCGCTCGGTGGCGATAACGATGTTGGTGGTGATAGCGGTCCTGCTCGGCTTCGTGCAGGTGGTCTCCGACGTGCTCGCGCGGCGGGCGGCGCAGCCGGCTTCGCTGGTACATCTCTTGCCGGCGCGCGTCGACGACCGTCTGCTGGTGCTGCGTCCGCAACGGCTGCTCGCGGCACGTGAAGCCTTGGCCGATGGGGACGCCACCCTCGCTCAACGTGAGATCGCTTCGCTCGGGCCCTCACGAGATCGCTCCGCGCTCGAAGGCCGGCTCGCTGAATCGCGTGGCGATCTCCACGGCGCCGCGCGGGAGTACGAGCGGGCGGACGACTACGAAAGCCTCGAGCGCATCGTGACGCAGGCCGATCGAGCCGGCGATCACGCGTGGGCGATGCAGCTGCAGCGCAGCTTGCTCACGAGTCTGCAGGGGGACCGCACACATCTGGACGCCTTCGCTGAGGCGTGCTGGGAGCTCGGCTATTTGGATGCAGAGGCGGCGCTGGGCGGTCGTGACGTGCGCGCTGCCGGCCGCTCGCTCTCGGCCTACGAGCGTGCGCATGCGCTAGCACCGTTCAATCAAAAGTATGTCCTCAGCGCAGCGTATCAGGCACTCGCCCTGCACGACCTAGATCGCGCGGCGGCGCTCTTCACGTCGTCTTTAGATGCCGATCCAACGAGCCTTCACGCGATCGTGGGGTTGGGCGATGTCGCGCTGCTGCGCGGCCATCGTGGACGCGCCCTCAGTTATTTGCAACGCGCCCGGCGCATCGATGCCGCCTCCCCCGACGTTGCGCAGTTGGCGCATCGCTTGGGCGAATGAGGGTTGCACTCGACGGACAACTGGCGGTCGGCACGGCGACGGGAATCGGGGAATACGTGCGTGGTGCCGCGGCGGCGCTGCGCGAACGAGGCGTCGACGTACGACTGCTTGCGTGGTCCGCCCTCGATCCCTGGCGCTTCGACCGGCGTGTCGTCTGGGATCAGATCGCCCTTCCGGTTCGCGCC
>DATJTD010000052.1:0-3720 GCA_035503775.1 Candidatus Acidiferrales bacterium | reverse complement strand
AAAAGCGCGGCGGCGGGGCTATTTGTAAAGGGTATCGAGGTTTTCCTTATTAATAGTTGTCTTAATTAATGAGTGACGCTATCCGGAATAAGGAGCGCCCTGATGTTCGTAGCCACCGACCGCATGTCGCCGGTGCAATGGAAAACGTTCATCGCGAGCTTCCTCGGATGGACGCTGGATGCGTTCAGTTCGCATTTGGCGGTTTCCTCATGAAGTTTGCCGTGCAAGGCGCGCGGGGCATCATCCCGACGCCCTCCAACGAGATCTCGCCGGAACTCGCGCGCGGCACGTTCCCCGGCAATCGGCTTCGCGCTCTCACCGGAGAAACGCGACGCCTCGTTCGCTCCTGCGGCCTAGGCTCAAGGAGCTCAATAACCATCACGCTACAAGGAGAAAGACCTTGAAACACCTACTCACTACGCTCGGTGCGGCACTCGTGCTCGCCGTGGCTGGTGCCGGGATTGCTTCGGCGCAAACGGCACCTTCTGCCACGACGACGACGAGCATCGCCGGCACCGGCAAACGGGTCACCGTGGCGCAAGCCCCGGAGTCCAAGCCGAAACCGAGAAAGCCGCTCATCATCATCCACGTTGGGTCGCAATCGACCTTCAACGTCGGCTCCTCGGATCTCCCGCGCCCGAATTACTATTGCAGCGCCGGAAGCTGCGGTGCAACGGGCAACTGGGAGTTCGTCGACCCGATCACCCACTTGACCTACGGAGCTAACATCCCGCTCGGGAAGTTCTCGCTCAATTACGCGCACGGCTACGTCAATCAGAACATCGGCCGCGTTGCCATCCCAGCGACCTATGGGACGTCCCATAGCCCGTACACGTATCAGTCTCTGAACGACGACCGTACGGACGACGCTTCGCTCAGCACCACGTGGCACGCGATCGCCCTTGCCATCGGTTGGCACCAGCGGGTTCGCATGTGCTGCGGCAGCATCTACAACGGCGGCTACGTGCCCGGCGGAACGAATACGCTTCCGACCGCGGAGCACTGGTGGTATCTCAACGAAGGCACCCGCGTCGGTCCGGGTAGCAAGTATTTCGGTAAGCTATTCGGCCTCACGGTGGGCGAGCAGATGATCCCGCACAACGGCACGACGGTTCCCTGCATCGAGGCGCACCCGTATGCTAGCTGCGTCCCGTATGGCGGCACCAAGTTGCACGTGCAGTTCACCCCGAACCTCACCGTGCCCATCGGCGGCAAGACCTCGAGCTTTGCCCTCTTCGGCACGTACACGAACAACTTCGACTACTTCGTGAACTCGCCGATCCAGTATCTCTACAATGAGGTCGACTACGGCTTCCACAAGAAGTGGCCGCCGTACGTGACCCTCACCGTCACGAACTCGAACCTCTACCAGATCCATTCCGGTTATCCGTACGATAACGCGGACACGATCAACCGCAACAAACTCCTCGTTACCCTCGACGTCGCTCTGCCGTTCTACTAAGAACTGCTCGGTGATCGTATAGACCGAAAGGCCCGGCGGAAACGCCGGGCCTTTTCTCGAATGGCGCGCGCATGTTTCGCATGTGTATCGCCCTTGCTACGCTACTCGTAGTATCCGCACTACCTGCCTTCGCGCAGAGTTCCGACGATACGGCGCTGCTGCTGCAGCGCCTGGCAAGCGGCGGCGGACACGCCGACGTATTCGTCGACAAGCTGCCGCCGAGTCTTCCTCAGGTTCCGCTCCCGAACGCCAAGGTTGTCGGCAGCGTTCACCAGACGACGGATGCACCGCTCGCGACCGACAGTTACAAACTCTACTACGTTGCCGACGCGGATGCGCTCGCCCGTTACGGTAAGGCGCTCGCCGCGGCCGGGTGGAAGAGCACGCCGCTGCCGTTCGCGAAGCAGAGCGGCTTCGTCGCCTCGAGCGGGCCGCAGATCGAGATCTACTGTAAGAGCGACGCCCCGACGATCACGGCGACGCTCGGCGAGAACCCCCAAGACCTCGCGGTTTCCATCGTCGCTAAAAACGCCACCACCGGGATACTCTGCAATAGCAAAGGCCCGATGGATGCAATGCTTGCGCTCACGGGGGGCCGGGCACCGTTGCCCGCGTTGGAGGCGCCGGCTGGCACCAAGCTGACGACCTCTCCGCTGACGGACGTCAACAGCGGATCGACCGCATATATTCGCGGCGGTGCGACACCGGCGGAGTTGATCGCCGATTTCAGCAAGCAGATGGCGGCTGCGGGATGGAAAGCCGGCACGCCGATTGCAAGCGCCGCGAGCGCGTCGCAGACGTTCACCGATATCGACGCCAAGAAGACCGTATGGAGCTGCGTCATCACGATCTCCGCAATCGACGGTAAGCCGGGCGAATTCGTGGCGTTCATCGGTACGGCCAACCTCGATAAACTCGCTGAATGATGCTTGTGTTGGGGGCACTTCTCGCGAGCGCGGCGCCGTCGTTCGGAGGCATCGCGCTTGGGGACACGCGCGCCGCCGTGATCGCCGAGCGCGGCGATCCGCTCCAAACCACGAGCGATGGGAAGAAAGATACGTACGAGTACGTCTCCCCGTCGGGCGAC
The DNA here is from genome assembly GCA_035503775.1 of Candidatus Acidiferrales bacterium. Taxonomy (GTDB): domain Bacteria; phylum Vulcanimicrobiota; class Vulcanimicrobiia; order Vulcanimicrobiales; family Vulcanimicrobiaceae; genus DATJTD01. The sequence continues at coordinate 1,171 of DATJTD010000052.1, read as the reverse complement.
GCCATTCAGATCGTGTGGTTTACCGGAGATGCGGTCTCTACCGTGGCGATGATCTTCTCGCCGATCCCGCGGCCTGGCGGCTCGGAGGGAACCTCTGCCGAAGGCATCACCCTCGGAGAACCTCTCGGCGAGGTTCCCAAGCTCGACGCGAGCCGCATCGTCTCCGGCTCGGGCGATCTTGCGAAAGACGGCACGGTGCGCTATCGCGGAGAAGACGGCGGCATCTACGAATTCGCGGCGGACAAGACCCGCACGATCGTGGGATTGATCGCGCTCGAAGCACCGGACGGCGCCACGGCAGCATCACCTGCCCCGGCGGCATCGCCCGTGACGATCCACGGCGGTACCTCGCTCGAGGATGCCATCGTACTCACGGGAAGCGATGCAGCCGGCGTGCTGGCCGAACATGTCTACCTGCTCACGCGCAAGTGCGGGAGCGACGGCCGGTGGCAGTTCGCGAAGCAGTCGCTGGTCCTGCAGCACGGTAGGAGCTACGACCGAATCGACGCCACGTGCAGCACCGGCGGAGAAGCGAGAGCGTTCTTCTTCGACGTCACCGCAACGATGGGCGGTTAAGATCTGCTTACCGTTATGCAACCTCGAAGAGGCCGGCGGCGCCCATGCCTCCGCCGATGCACATCGTCACGACGACGTACTTCACGCCGAGGCGCTTGCCTTCGATCAGCGCGTGCATCGTCATGCGCGCCCCGCTCATGCCGTACGGATGGCCAATCGAGATTGCCCCGCCGTTGACGTTGAAGCGTTCGTTCGGAAGACCGAGCGTGTCGCGGCAATACACGGTCTGCACCGCGAACGCTTCGTTGAGCTCCCAGAGACCGACGTCGTCGATCTTCAGGCCGTGCTGCTTGAGCAGCTTCGGCACGGCGAAGACCGGACCGATGCCCATCTCACCCGGATCGCACCCGGCGACGGCAAAGCCGCGATAGAAGCCGAGCGGCGCGAGACCGCGCTTCTCCGCGAGCTTCGCGTCCATGAGCACGACCGCGGCCGCGCCGTCGGAGAGCTGTGAGGAGTTGCCGGCGGTGATCGTCGTGTCTTTCACGCCCGGCACCGCGCCTTTGAGCGATGCGAGACCTTCGAGCGTCGTCTCCGGACGATTGCCTTCGTCTTTGAGCAGCGTGACGTGCTCTTCGGTGACCTTGCCGCTCTC
>DATJTD010000051.1:0-8380 GCA_035503775.1 Candidatus Acidiferrales bacterium | reverse complement strand
GCAGCGCATCCGCCAACTCTTTCCGCTCGTGCGCCGCATTGCATGGCGCCTGCACCGCCTGGTTCCCGCAGCCTCGCGTGACGATTTGATCGGCGACGGCTCGATCGGTCTCATTCGTGCAGTCGACAGCTTCGATCCGGCACGCGGAGTCTCGCTCGAGGGCTATGCCCGCAAAGTGATCGCCGGCACGATGCTCAACGGCCTGCGCCGCATGGATCCCATCTCCGAGCGCACCCGCCGCCGCATCCGCCGCGCCGACCAAGAACGTTATCGTCTCGCACAGGAGCGCGGCACGATGCCGACGATGAGCGAACTCGAAGGTGCGTTCGAGGGCCTGCACGAGGCGCGCACGACCGTCTTCCGCCACACACCGCTCTCGCTCGACGCGCCGCTTCCCAGAGACGAGAACGCGCTGCTGGATACGGAGACCGATCCGGCTCTCGACGTGGTGCGCACATCGGTCGCGCGCGAGTTGCGTGAGGCCATCGCGCTGCTGCCCCCGCGACAGCGGCGGATCATGGCGCTGCACTACTATCAGCAGCAATCGTTGCACACCATCAGCGCACAACTCAACGTAAGCCCCCAGCGGGTCTCCCAACTGCACCTCCGCGCGCTCTCGAAATTGCGTGCGACGATTCCGACGGCATGAGCACGCAGGTCGATCCGCGAGACACCGGCAGTGCGAACGCAAACGCTGCTGCGCTCGCCGTACCGGCGCCGCTCATCCCGGCAATCTCCAACGGCATCGACCTCGACGCCGATTTCGGGAACCGGCTCCCCTCCGACCACCCGGCCTGGAGCAAAGACACGATCTCCCTCTCCCAGCGCTTCCGAGCGATCGTCGCGCAGTGCAAGCCGCTCGCCGTGCGCGTGCTCACCTTTTGGGACCACCACGTCCGCAGCATACTGGTCGGCGGCCGGAGGCTCGCAGTCGACGCGAGCGGCTCATACCGCCTGGAGTAAACCAGAATTACGCAAAGCTTCGCACGGCGTTTTTGGATGGTCCTCGCCTCCCCAGTATGGACGACTATTCAAGATGGCTGTACATTGCCGGCCACTCCAACCCTTGCAGTCTAAACTACTGACTAACTACTATTTAAAGGCCGGCCGCTTACTATGTCGAACACGCGATGGATGAAGGTCCTTTTCTCTATCGGATGCGCGGCCTTGTGTTTGATGTTCTGGATGGAGTCGGCTACGTTGGCCAAGGCGACAGCCGCGCCAACACCGCTGGCGCAGGCGACAACTGCCTGCAAAAAGAGCTTTTCCTCATGGTGGAAAGCAGGTGTGATCAAGGGAGTCGTCACCTCGCCCACGTACGCTTGGTGTTCCGTGGCTGACACCAACACGGGAAACGAGTTTCTCTTCAAACTTGAAAAAGGAAGCTACGTTTTGATCGCGTCGGGCAAACCAATGTTCGATAGCGTAGCCGATTTTGAAAGCGATGGTGTACCTGCGTCAGAGGCGCGAACACTTTGGACAGAGAGGAACGCCGAATATCCAAACTCATGAGGCCTACACCCGTTTAGTTAAATAAGGAGGCCCAGCGCCCGATGCGGAGAGCCCGACATCGTTAACGCTTGCAGCCGACACCGTTCAACGAAACGAATCGGGATATGGCGAGATGGCTGCGCCTGGGACACGAAACGTGTGTAGCACCGCATCGCTTTCGAGCGATGAACCCGGTTTGGTCCAAAGTACGGTTGCGCGGGCTATTCCCTGCTTCTCGATAGAAGGGTAGTTCAGTGATCCCCGTGACATTGAGAGCACTCGCCGGCGGCGCGTTTTTTGGGAGCATCACCGAGCTGCTTTAGCGTGCAAAGCAGCTACCGGCATCGAATAAGTACATCAGCCCTCCGTGAGAAACGTATGAGTAGCCAGCAAAGGGGCACCCGGTAAGTTGAACCGCACAATCAAGCTGAGCAGTGTTACCGGCCGTCCTCCTTCACGGTGAATAGCGTGGAAAGCAGCGACGCAAGTCGCTCTGAGCCTGCGCGCGAGGCCCGGAGCACCTCGTCATGAGAGACATCGACGCTTGCAGCGATCACATTGCTGATGAGGCTGATGCCGAGCACGTCAAGCCCGAGCGCGCGCGCGGCGATCGTCTCGAGCACGGTAGACATTCCCACCGCGTCCGCGCCAATCGAGCGAAGCCAGCGCGCTTCGGCCGGCGTCTCATACGCCGGCCCACGAACGCCGGCGTAAATCCCCTGGCGTAAGAGCATCTCGCCCCCCACGCGCAGTGCCAGCGCGCGTAGGCGTGGGGAGTACGCGTCGATCATGGGGATGAACGGATTGCTCGGATCGCCTAAGCCTAGCGGCGCCTCGCGCGTCAAGTTGAGATGATCGCTGATGAGCATGAGGTCGCCGGCGACAAACGCGGGGTTGAGGCCGCCGGCGGCATTGGTGAGAATTACGGTCTTCGCTCCGGCAGCGGCCGCCAAGCGTACAAAATACGTCACGCGCCGTGCATCATAGCCTTGATACAAATGAACGCGGCCGGCAAATGCAACCACACGGCGTTCGCCCCACATCCCAACGACCGCTTCACCGCGATGCCCCGCGATTGGCGATTCCGGCGCACCGGGAAGCTTGCGGTATCCGATGGTGAGGCCGTCCCCGATTCGCTCGCAGACCGCATCGGCGAGCCCGCTTCCAAGCACGATGGCGATCTCGATCGCTCCGCCGGCGGCTTCGCGAAGAGCCTCCGCCGCGAGGTCGATCTTTTTCATCGCCATCTTCGCATCACGCGCCTGGCGCCAGCAAATTGCGCCCGGTCATCGCTGCGGGTACCTCCAATCCGAGGAGCGGCAGCAGCGTGGGAGCGATATCCCCAAGCCGGCCGCCGCTGTAGAACGTTCCGAGGTCCGAGCGTCCGATGAGGACGAGCGGAACGGGATTGGTCGTGTGCGCGGTGAGCGGGTTGCCTTTCTCGTCGAGCTTCTCTTCTGCGTTGCCGTGATCGGCGGTGATCGCCAAGAGGCCGTCCGCGTCGATTACGGCGTTGTACAGCCGTCCGAGCGAAACGTCGAGCGTCTCCAAACTCGAGATCGTCGCCTCTATCACGCCCGTATGCCCCACCATATCGGCGTTGGCATAGTTCATGACGATCAGATCGTACGCGCGCGAGGTGATCGCCTCGATCGCTGCCGTCGTGATCTCGGCCGCGCGCATCTCGGGCGCCAAGTCGTAGGTGGCGACAATGCGGTTCGAAGGGATCAGCACGCGCTCTTCCTTTTCGAAGACCTCTTCGCGGCCGCCGTTAAAGAAATACGTGACGTGCGCGTACTTCTCGGTCTCCGCCAAGCGCAGTTGGGCCATCCCCGCTTGCGCCACGACCTCGCCGAAGGTGTCGCACTGCGGGCGCGGCCCGAAAAGTACCGGGTTGGTGAAGTACTCCTCGTATTTCGTCATCGTCGCGAAGATGAAATTCGAGAAGAGATGCGTCTCGAATTCCGAGAAATCGGGTTTCGAGAAGGCGAGCGTGAGTTCGCGCGCGCGGTCCGGGCGGAAGTTGAAGAAGATCACCGCATCGCCGTCGCTGATCGGGCGCGGCTCGCCGACGGTCGTCGGCACGATGAACTCGTCGTTCTCCCCGCGCGCGTACGCGGCATCGATCGCCTCGCGCGCTGTCGCCACGTGATGCGGCGCCGTCCCAAGCAGGGCGCGATACGCGAGCTCGAGCCGTTCCCAACGCTGGTCGCGATCCATCGCATAGTACCGCCCGCAGATGAGCGCGATGGCGTCGGCGTTGCCGCTGCGTGCCAGATGTGCCTCGAGCGCCTCGACATAGCGGTGCATCGACCGCGGCGGGACGTCGCGCCCGTCGCCGAAGGCTTCGATTGCAAACGGAACCTTCGCCTGTGCGGCCGCGTCGACGAGCGCGAAGAGATGGTCGATCGAGCTGTGCACGCGCCCGTCGGAGAGCAGGCCCATGAAGTGCAGCCGGCCGCCCGTCTCGCGCACGTGGGCGATGCATTGTGCGAGGGTCGCGTTGCGCGCGAAGGTTCCGTCTGCCAGCGATTCGTTGATCACGACGACGCCCTGCGGCACCACACGTCCGCTGCCGATGTTGATGTGGCCCACCTCGCTATTGCCCATCACACCGGGCGGCAATCCGACGTCGGCGCCGCTGGCCGCAACCAGCGTCTTCGTCGACGATTCGAGGAAGCGATGCCAATTCGGCAGCGAGGCGGCGGCAATCGCGTTTCCGTAGGTCTCGTCGCGATGGCCCCACCCGTCGAGGATCGTGAGGACGAGCGGGCCCTTGAAGCGGCGTTCGTTCATCGGACGATCAGGCTCCGTCACCGCGCGTCACGTGGTGGGCCGACCGGCTGTCGTGATGGGCTCGCGATCTCGATGATCTCCACAAAGGTGTCGACGGCGAGGCTGGCCCCGCCGATGAGGCCGCCGTCGATGTTGGGCTGGGCCAGGATCGGTGCTGCGTTCTTGGGGTTCATGCTTCCCCCGTAGAGCAGTCGCGCGTCGCGCAGCCCCGGGACGGCGGTGCGCATCCGCTGCATCAGCCGATCCGAGAGCGGTGGATCTTCGCTCAGACCCGTGCCGATCGCCCAGATCGGCTCGTACGCGAAGACACACGCAGCGATCTCGTCGGGCGCGAGTTCAGCGACGGCGGCTTGTGTCTGTGAGGTGACTCGCTGCACCGCCGCGCCGCTCTCGTGCTCCTCCGAGGTCTCGCCGACCGCAATGATCGGGGTCAAGCCGTGCCGGAGCGCCGAGCGCGTCTTGCGCGCAACCGCGGCGTCGGTCTCGCCATCGTAACGGCGTCGCTCGGAGTGGCCCAAGATCACGTAGGTCACGCCGAGTTCGCGCAGCATGAGCGGGCTGATCTCGCCGGTGAATGGCCCGTAGGGCGCCTCGTGCATCGTCTGTGCCCCAAGTGCGATCTGCGAGCCGCGCAATGCGGAGCCGACGGCATCCAGCGCCGTGAACGGCGGGCAGATCACGACCTCGACATCGGCGGGGAGCGACCGTTCCCGCAACTCGCGCACGAACGCGCGCGCCTCGGCAGTCGTCTTGTGCATCTTCCAGTTGCCGGCGATCAGTGGTCGCCGCGTCATCGCGGCGCGTGTCGCTCCGCCGCGTATTCGAGTGCGGCGACCCCGGGCAAGACTTTGCCTTCGAGAAACTCCAAGGTCGCGCCGCCGCCCGTGCTCACGTGCGTGACCGCTGCGGCGAAGCCGAGCATCTCCGCTGCTGCGGCCGCATCGCCTCCGCCGACGACGCTGACCGCCCCGCGCCGCGTCGCATCGGCGATCGCTTCGCCGACCACCTTGGTCCCGCTCTGGTATGCCGCCTTCTCGTACACGCCCATCGGTCCGTTGAAGACGATCGTTCGCGCAGCACGCAGCACCTGCGCGTACGCGTTCGCCGTCGCGGGCCCGATATCCAGGATCATGCGCGAGCCGATCTGCGCGAGCGGAACGGTCGCTGCCTGGTCGTCGGCGTCGAAGGATGGAGCAACGATGGCATCGGTGGGCAGGTGCAGGGCCACCCCACGCTCCTTCGCTTCGCCGATGATCTGCTGCGCCGGCCCCAGGTCGGCATCGCGCAGAGAAGTGCCGACGTCGACTCCTTGCGCCGCCAGAAACGTGTTGGCCATCCCGCCGCCGATGACGAACGCGTTGACGCGCTCCAGCAGGTGCGTGAAGACGCCGACTTTGTCTTTGACTTTCGCACCACCGATCGCACAGACGAACGGCGAGCGCGGCGCGCTGGTGAGCTTGTCGAGTGCGGCCAGCTCCGCCTCCATGAGAAAGCCCGCGCACGCCGGCAGTAGGTGCGCGATGCCTTCGGTAGAGGCGTGCGCGCGGTGCGCCGTGCCGAAGGCGTCGTTGACGTAGATCTCGCCGAGCGCCGCGAGTTGCGCTGCGAAGGCCGGATCGTTCGCCTCTTCTTCGGGGTAGAAACGCACGTTTTCCAAAAGGATCATGTCGCCGTCATCGAGGCGCGCGATCGCCTCTTGCGCGATCGGTCCGACACAGTCCGGCGCAAAGGCAACGTCGCTGCCGAGTTGCGCTGCGAGTTCTTGTGCGATCGGCGCGAGCGAGAGTGAGGGCTTGATCTTGCCGTCGGGGCGCCCGAGGTGCGAGAGAATGATCGTGAGCGCTCCGTGATCGCGCAGGTAGCGCAAAGTGGGAAGCGCAGCGAGGATGCGCGTCTTGTCGGCGATCGCGCCGTCTTTCATGGGGACGTTGAGATCTTCGCGGACGACGACGCGCTTGCCGAGCACGTCGAAGTCGCGCAGCGTTAGGAAGCGCAGATACTATACCGCTGCCGGCAGCTTCGCGAGAACCATCTGCGTGATGTCCGCGAGCCTGCACGAATATCCCCACTCGTTGTCATACCATGCCGCCAGCTGGACCAAGTCGCCGTTCACCCCGGTCAGGGTCGCGTCGACGATCGAGCTGAACGGTGAGCGTTTGAAGTCGCTCGAAACCAGTTCGGTCTCGGAATACTGCACGTACTCCTTGAGGTCGCCGTCCGCCGCCGACTTCAGCGCGCGGTTCACTTCCTCTTTGGTCGTCTCGCGCCCGACTTGCGCGACAAGATAGATCATCGAGACCGTCGGCGTCGGCACCCGCAGCGCAAAGCCGTCGAACGTCCCCTTGATCTCCGGAATCGTCAGGTAGAGGGCCTTCGCGGCCCCGGTGGAGGTTGGGATGATGTTGGTTGCCGCGTTGCGCGCACGCCGCAGGTCGCGGTGTGGGCCGTCGAGCACGTTCTGATCGTTGGTGTACGAGTGCACTGTCGTCATGAAGCCGCGGCGCCATCCGAACGTATCGACCAGCGGTTTGACCGCCGTCGCCAGACAGTTGGTGGTACACGACGCGTTCGAGACGACGTGGTGCATACTCGGATCGTAGGCGGCGTCGTTGACACCGAGCACGACGGTGATGTCTTCGCCCTTTGCCGGCGCGGAAATGATGACTTTCTTTGCGCCTCCGCCGTCGATGTGTGCGCGCGCTTTGCTCGCATCGGTGAAGAGCCCGGTCGATTCGATGACGACGTCGACACCGAGCGATCTCCACGGCAGTTTGCCGGGATCACGCTCACCGAATACCTTGATCGTGTGTCCGTCGACGGTGATCGACTCTTTGTCGGCCGAGACGCTCCCCTCGTAGCGGCCGTAGTTCGAGTCGAACGTGAAGAGGTGGGCACACTCGGCGGGGGCGATCAAGTCGTTGACTGCGACGACCTCCACCGACGGATGGCGCTCGAGCAACGCCTTGAGGAAGTTCCGCCCGATTCGTCCGAAGCCGTTGATGCCAATGCGCATAGGAGAACGTTACCGTGCGCTCCGCTCCGAGCCCTCCGTCCCGGAACACGCATCCGTTGGCCCCCTGGCCAGCGGCCGATACGCTGCTTTTTTCCATACCAACCGAGCAGCCGTATCCCCACCCGGCGCTACGCGCGCAGGCGAGCGGCGAGTCGTGTGAGCGTCGTCAGACGCGTGTTGATCGTCGACTTCCCCACCGGCGGCGTACAGCGACGCCCGAGTTCGGCGAGCGTCTCGGTCGGGTAGGCAATCCGCAGTTCGGCGACCTCGCGCAACGCCGGCGAGAGGTTGCGCAGCCCGTAGGCATCGGCCAGAAAGGTGATGTGCTCGCGCTGCAGCGCTGCCGCGCTCGCGGCCCGGTCGACGTTGGCGGCCTCGGTGTTTACCAGCCGGTGGATACGGTTCTTGGTCTCCTTGAGCGCGCGCACGTCTTCGAGGTGTAAGACCGCGTTGTAGGCCCCAATCGCCGAGAGCACCAGCGCGATCTCGTCGATCCCTTTGAAATAGACGACCGTCCGCTGCTTGCGGGTCATGGCCTTGGGGGTGCGCCCCTCCGCGCGGAGGAGGCCGATGAGCCGCTCCGCCGCCGCTTGCGCGGGCGGCACGAATTCGAGATGGTACCCCCGCTGCGGCTCGCCAAGGGATCCGCAGGCCAAAAAGGCCGCGCGCAGCTCCATGCGCCGGTCGCAGCGTGCCGCCGGCCGTTTGAGGTCGTGCGCCTGCACAACCGGAGCCTCGATCTCGTAGACGGCGGCGCGCGCGAGCCGGGTCTGCGCCACTTTGCGAATCGAACGCTCTGCCGGCGCCTCGAAGAGGACTTTGGCGAGCCGCGCAACGGCGAGGCGCTGGGTGGAGAAGAGCCGGCTCTGCGTCTGCGTCCCGTAAAGGAGGAGGCCGTTGCGCAGCGCTTGGCGGCAGTGCGGCGCCTCGGGGATGTCGTGCGCTAAGGCGTCCTTGGTGTCGCTGGAGAGCGTGGAACTCACGTTAGCCAATCGGCAGGGTCGTCGCGGCGCTCGGAGACGACCTCGTACAGCGCGAGGTCACGTAGCGTGGGTGTCACGCGCTCGGGGACGACGAGCA
>DATJTD010000050.1:0-22289 GCA_035503775.1 Candidatus Acidiferrales bacterium | reverse complement strand
ACCGTAAGTACTTGGGGCGCACGCGCCTCCGCTTCCGGGACCCCCGATAGGTCCGGAACAAGAGAACTGACCTGTCACGGTAACGCTGATCTGCTCGCCTTGTGTAACCGCGATGCCCGTGTCAGTCCATGGCTGTGTAGCAATAATGGAAAAGCCACTTATGACAGTGTCTGGCAAGAGGCGCACACTCTTGCTCTTCTTCCTGTACGCTGCCGGGTTCTTGGACATCGGCGTGTAGGGTCCGCCGCTCGCGGTAGGTGCAGCAGTGAATCTCGCTGCGGCAGCCATCGATACGGCATTCAAGGCCAATGGAACAGTTGCTAGCGATGCGGTGGTTGCGCCGTCGTGGGAATCGCTTTCGAGCCGCCGTCACATCCAATGGTGGAGAACATGGCTAGCGCGGCCATTATGAGATAGCTCACCCGCAGCCTTCGATAGTTCAAGCCCGCCTCCGTTCAGCGTGTCCGCGGAGCAAAGCGTGGCGACAAATCTTTCAGAACGGCATCCGTCATTGCGCTAATCGCGCGCAGCGGATGATCTTGCGGAATGCGTTCCTCATCCGAAACATAGCTCCATATTCCACGCTGCTGTTTGTCTCTCGTTCGCATAGAACCATGATACCAATATCCCGAGAAACCGTCGATCCCACAGCGCGTTTTTCAGCATCCTGCTAGAGCGACTACGCGTCGTGCGGAGACACAAGCTAACGCGCCTCCGTCTACCCCGTCTGCCCTAGGGTGACGGTGACGCAGCGGCGCCCGACGTAATATTGTCTACCACCGACGCACTCTTTCCATTGTACTTGGCAGGGAAATACGAGACCGTAACTAGAGTTTTGTCGAGAGCGAAATTCGGGTCGGGGAAGTTGCAATTTCCTATCCCATCGCCGACTGCACCAAAACATACGATCTGGTTCCCGTTATACAGTACGGTAGATGCCAGATAGTACGTGTGCTTTTTGCCTGATGAGTCTTGAAGCGTCATGGCTCCAATGTCATTGCCGGCGGCGTAGTTGAGAACCACGCCGCGCTGCGACTTCTCTGTGGTCCCTGAAGGTCGCGTGGGGAAAAAGTGTGTCTCAGTCGCCGCAGGCAATCCCGCCTCACCCGCCGTCAAGAACATCGTAAGAGCACAGATTCCGCCAACAACGAAGCGAAACACTAGGTGGTCCTTTTTCATACGCGCAGCATTGGCCAGGACGATTTCCCCATAATTCGGCGGATTCGCCGTGAGTGTAGCTTGCGCTGTGCCTGTGTTGGTATGCGTTAGTGTGCTCCGCACCCCGATTCTGCCGATTTTCGCCTCTGTTGGGCGACTGCGAGCGACTTTCTGAAAACTGGCGGAACATAGAAAAAGCCCCGTAAACACGGGGGCTTTTCTGGTGGGCCGTCCTGGGATCGAACCAGGGACCTCATGCTTATCAAGCATGCGCTCTAACCAGCTGAGCTAACGGCCCAAGACGCCGCGCCTTGGTGCGTTCGCGGCGACCGACTGTGATTCCGGGACCCGGGATAAAGTCCTGGGGGGTCGGTCTGGGCCGTCTGCTCGCTGCTCAGATGAGCGCGATCCACTTCTTGAGATACTCGTCGTCGAGCTTCATCTGCTCCATCGCCATGTCGCGCAGGGAGTTCATCTCGCGCAAGAGCTCGGCGCGTTCTTGCTGCTGCGCGTCGAAGGTCATGCGCAGCCGGTCCATGCGCGCTTCGCGTGCCTGCGCGAGGATCTGCTGCTCGACGAGCATCAGCTCGGCGCGCTTGGCGAGATCGTCGGCTACCGAGACGGCCGTATCCGGTGCGGTCTCAGCGGTCGCGTCGAGTGGACGTGCGGCTGCCGCAGGGGCCGGAGCCCCCGCGGCGGTTGCGGGTGGCGGAGGGAGACCGCCGATCGCGTCGACGCCCATCGACTAGTCTTTGATCGTGCCGATGAACTCTTTGACGATGCCGTTGTCGGCTTTGCGCTGTGCCATCGAGACGTCGCGCAGCGAATTCATCTCGCGCATCTGCTCGGATTTTTCGTCCATCATCTCGTTGAACATCGTCGACTGCCACTGCATCTGATCGTTGTGCTGCATGTTCTCGGCGTTGAGTGCGAGTTGGTTGTATTCGTCTGCGGTGTCCATCTGTTGCTGGATCGTCAGCGCCGGATTATTGGTCGCCGTGATGTTGCCCGCACCGCTCGGTCCGCCGCCGCTCACGGCGCCGCCGACTGCGCCCGCTGCCGCTCCGATTGGGCCACCGGTCAAGAATCCGCCGACGGCGCCGCCCAGAACGTTCAAAAAACTGCCCATGTATGCTCCTTTGCTGCGAAAGAGAATCGTCGACTGTCATTCACGCGCAGTCGATTGCCTGGCAAGACGCTAGGCGGTGCCGGTGTCGTCGGAGTCGCTCCCGTCGCCGACCATCGTTGCGTTCACGTCGCCGCCCTGGCTCTGCGGAACCATGCTCGAGAACGAACGGAAGGTCGACTGCGAGGACGTCGAGGGGGTGGGGACGGTCACGCCGGTCGTTGGGGCGATGGCGTCGGCGCTCGATGCCGCGCTGCTTGCGGCCGTCGAGGTGGTGGCACCGGACCCCAGCATCGATCCGGCCATCTGGGCGAGGGCGTTGACGCTGCTGTCGCCACCGGACCCGTCGCCAAGCTCCGAGACGAGATTGTCGAGAGCACCCAATCCAAGGCTGCCCAGGCTGCCGCTCGTTGCGCTGGCCGCCGTGGCGCCGGTCACCGAACCGGACCCTCCACTGAAACCGGAGATCGCCCCGTCGGCGGCGGCTGCGTATGGGTTGCCGCCGCTGGCGGCCAGGCCTTGAAGGGCTCCGCTGAGCGCGTTGCCGATGTTGAAGCTCATGTATTCTTCCCCCAAAAGATGCGTGTTTTGCCCTCCTTTCACGCGCGCAGGTGGTTCCGACAAGGGTTCCAAGAGGGTGTTCGCGTTGACAAAGAGGGGGCGCCGCCCTATGATTGACCGGGTTCTGAGACGGGTCTCCCGAGAGCCGAGCGGCGCGAGGGGGCCTTCTCTATGTGTATGGCAGCAGTGAAAGTCGACGTCGGCCCGGTCCTGTGGACCGGCCGCGAGCTCGTGATCAATGAGGCGCTCCCGGTTCCGGCCTTCGGACCGTACGTCTTTGAGCAGCCCGCGCAAGTCTCGCTAGAGATTTCGCGGCTCGACCGGCGGCTCGCCGTTCGCGGGGTCATCGAGGCGACCTACGTCGCCAGCTGTGACCGGTGCCTGGAGGACGCCAGACACGCGATACACGTCGATGTCGAGGAACAGTTTGCAGCAGAATCGAGCGATCCGTTCGCCGAGAGCAACGTCCTCGAAGGAACGATGCTCGACGTGAGCGATCTGGTCCGCCAGCTTCTCGACTCGGCGCTGCCGATCACGACCCTGTGCGCGGAGGATTGCCCCGGGCTCTGCACGACCTGCGGGGAGAACCCCAAGACCTGCCGCTGTGCACCTGCCGATTCCCTGGAGACGACATGGCCAACCTAAAATGGAAGACGCCGCGCTCGAAGACGCGCAGCCGGCGTGCCGCAAACTGGAAGCTCAGCCCGGTCACGACCGTGGAATGTCCGCAGTGTCATGCGCCCAAGCTTCCGCACTTCGTCTGCCCGAACTGCGGCACGTACGACGGCCGTCAGGTGGTAACGCCGAAGGACGAGCACGCTGGCCACGAACGCGGATAGACCCGGCCATTTCAACGGCGCCTTGCACGGCGCCAAGATCGTAGGTGTCGGCGCCTACGTCCCCGACGGGGTCCTCAGTAACGCCGATCTCGAGCGGATGCTCGACACCAGCGACCAATGGATCGTCGAGCGCACCGGAATGCGCGAGCGCCGCATCGCCCCGCCCGAGATGGCAGCGAGCGATATGTCGGTGTACGCCGCCGAGCGCGCCCTCGCGCACGCGAAGCTCAAGCCCGACGACATCGACGCCTTCATCGTCGCCACCGTCACGCCGGATTACATCTTTCCGGCAACAGCAAGTCTGGTAGCCTCGCGTTTTGGCCTCGTCGGTAAGGCCGCCTTCGACATCGAGATCGCCTGCAGCGGGTTCATCTACGCCTTGGCGACGGGGGCGAGCATGGTGCGTGCCGGCGTCTTCAATCGCGTGCTCGTGATCGGTGCCGAGAAGCTCTCCTCCATCACCAACTATCAGGACCGGGCGACGGCGATTCTCTTCGGCGACGGTGCTGGTGCCGTCGTCATCGAGCGTTCCCCAACCAACTCGTTCTTGAGCTGCGAACTCGGCACCGATGGAGCGCAACCCGAGCTGCTCTACATCCCAGCGGGCGGAACGCGTGAACCCTTCAGCGAGCAAGGCGTTCGCGCCGGGCGCCATTTCATGCAGATGCAGGGCCGCGAGATCTTCCGAGTCGCCGTCACGAGAATTCAAGAGTGCACGGCGCTCGCGCTCGAGCGCGCGAATCTGCACGTCGAAGATATCGTGCACATGATTCCGCATCAAGCCAACAAGCGAATCATCATCGCGGCGGCGCGGCAGCTCGGCGTTCCGATCGAGCGCGTCGTCATCAACATCGAACGCTACGGAAACACCTCGGCGGCGTCCATTCCAATTGCACTCGCAGAAGCGGTGGAATCGGGCCGCATTCACGACGGCGACCCCATCCTCTTCGTCGGCTTCGGCGGCGGCCTCTCGTGGGGCGCCATCATTTGGCGCTGGTGACCTGATGCGGATTGCAGCGATATTTCCCGGGCAGGGGTCGCAGTTCGTGGGCATGGGTGGCGACATCGTGGAGGCGTCGGAGGCGGCGGCGGATATCTTTGCGCGTGCGCGGCGCGTCCTCGGGTACGACCTGTTGGCGATGACACGGCGGGGGCCGGAGGGGCGTCTGACCGAGACGCGCTTTGCACAGCCTGCGATCTTCGTGACCAACGTTGCGCTCTACGCTGCGCTGGGCGAGCGGATCGCACCGGTGGTGAGCGCGGGACACTCCTTTGGTGAATATTGCAGTCTCGTGATCTCCGAAGCGCTGACGTTTGAGCATGCGCTCGCGCTGGTGCAAGCGCGTGGTGTGGCGATGCAAGAGGCCGCGAGCCTCGCACGCGGCGGCATGGCGGCGGTGTTAGGGCTCGACGAAGCGCCGCTGCGCGAAGTCGTCGCCCGAGCGCGCGCGGAGAGCGGGCGCGTGCAGCTTGCGAATTTCAATGCGCCGGGACAGATCGTGGTGAGCGGAGATGCGGATGCCGTGCGGCGCGCAGGTGAGCTCGCAATGGCCGCCGGCGCAAAGCGTGTCGTCGCCCTCAACGTCTCGGGAGCGTGGCACAGTGAACTCATGGAGCCGGCGTTACAGACGTTCGCACCGGTGGTCGCGGCGGCCACGATCGCGCTGCCGAAATTTACCGTCGTCTCCAACGTGGACGGCCAGCCGTACCGCGACGTAGCAACGATTCGCGCGAACCTCGTACGCTCGGTCACGGGCGAAGTCTTGTGGCACCAAGCGATGCTGCGTCTGCTCGGTGAGCGGCCGGAGCTGATCGTAGAATTCGGTGCCCAAGCCGTCGTGGCGCCGCTGGCGAAGCGCCTCCCCGGCGCCCCGCCGGTCATGCACGTCGGCGATAGCGCCGGCGCCGCCAAACTGCTCTCCGCACTTGGAGCACCGGTATGAGTGCGTCCGCGGGAGCGGCGCTGATCACCGGCGCCAGCCGCGGCATCGGGCGCGCCGTCGCCGTCGACCTCGCCCGGGCCGGCCGTGATCTCGTCTTGGTTGGCCGCGACCGCAGCGCCCTCGAAGAGACGGCCGCCGCCGTCGCCGAGGCGCGACCGCAAGCGCAGACCCAGATCGTCGTCGGTGACGTCGCCGACCCCGCGACCGCTGAGCATGCCGTCGCCGCCGCGCTCGAACGCTTCGGGCGCATCGACTGCGCCGTCGCCAACGCCGGTCAGACCCTCGATCAGCTCATCCTACGAACCAAGCCCCCCGACGTCGAGCACGTCCTGAGCGTGAACCTCAAGTCGGCCTTCTATCTTTGCACGGCGGTTGCCCGGCCGATGGTCAAGCAGCGGGGCGGCTCAATCGTCCTCATCTCCAGCATCGTCGGACTCACCGGAAACGCCGGGCAGGCGGGGTACGCTGCGGCAAAAGCCGGCTTGATCGGCCTGGCAAAGTCGGTAGCAAAGGAATTGGGGTCACGGAACGTAAGAGTCAACGCCGTCGCGCCCGGCCTCATCGAAACGGCAATGACCGAATCGCTGTCGCCGGCCGTACGAGCCCGCTTTCTCGATGCGATCCCGTTGGGCCGTACGGGGACGCCGGAAGACGTCAGTGGGGTCGTTGCTTTTCTGTGTTCGGATGCCGCGCGCTACATCACCGGTCAGACGCTGGTCGTCGACGGCGGCTCCGTGATGTGATGCGCCAAGCGGCGGGAAGTTTGTAAGGAGAACCATGGCTACGTTTGAAAAAGTGAAGAAGATCATCGTCGAGCAGCTCGGTGTCGACGAAGCAGAGGTAACGCCGGAGGCCTCGATCACCGACGACCTCGGTGCCGACTCGCTCGACCAAGTCGAGTTGGTGATGGCATTCGAAACCGAATTCAACATCGACATCCCCGACGAAGAGGCCGAGAAGATCAAGACGGTCGGTGACGCGGTGAAGAAGATCGAGGAGACCGCCCCGAAGGCCTGATGCTCGAAGCTCTCAGCGAGCGGCTCGGCGCGATCTTCTCGCGCCTCGGAAACCGCGGGCGACTCACCGAGAGCGACGTCAACGACGTCGTTCGCGAGATTCGTGTTGCGTTGCTCGAAGCCGACGTCAACCTCGGCGTCGCCAAAGAGTTCGTCGCCGCGGTCAAAGAGAAGGCCGTCGGCAGCGAGGTGCTGGGGTCACTGACGCCCGCGCAGTCGGTGATCAAGATCGTCCACGACGAGCTCGTCGAACTGCTCGGCGGCGCTCAAGCCCGCCTCCAGTTCTCCGACGCGCCGCCGTCTGTCATCATGCTCGTCGGCCTGCAAGGCTCGGGGAAAACAACGCATGCGGGGAAGCTCGGGCTGCGACTCAAGGAACAAGGCCGACGTTCCCTCTTGGTTGCCGCCGACGTCTATCGTCCCGCCGCAATAGCCCAGTTGCAGACCCTCGGCAAGCAGATCGATCTGCCCGTCTACACCGAGCCGAGCAACGACCCGGTCCGCATCGCGGCGGGCGCTCTTGCCGAGGCGCGGCGGCTCGGTATCTCGACGGTCATCATCGATACGGCGGGGCGTCTGCAGATCGACGAGCAGCTCATGGGCGAACTCGATGCGATCAAGTCGCGGACCGACCCCAAAGAGATCCTCTTTGTCGCCGACGCCATGACCGGTCAAGAGGCGGTCAACGTCGCCCGGGGCTTCAACGATCGCTTGGGGATCACGGGCGTGATCCTGACAAAGATGGACGGCGACGCGCGCGGCGGCGCGGCGCTCTCGATCCATCGGGTCACCGGCGCTCCCATCAAGTTCGTCGGGACCGGGGAGAAGGTGGGAGCACTCGAACCCTTCTATCCCGACCGGCTCGCTCAGCGCATCCTCGGGATGGGCGACGTCCTCACCCTCATCGAGAAGAGCCAGAACCTTTACACCGCCGACCAGGCTAAGGAGCTCGAGCGCAAGCTGCGCAAGCAGCAGTTCACGCTCGAAGACTTCCTCGACCAGCTCCGCCAGGTGCGCAAGATGGGCTCGATGACCGAGATCATGAAGATGATCCCCGGACTTAGCAAGGCGATGCCGAATGTCGAGATCGACGAGCGCGATCTCAACCGGGTCGAGGCCATCATCTGTTCGATGACCCCGCGCGAGCGGAGCCACCCGGACGTCCTCAATGCCTCCCGCCGCCGGCGCATCGCCCTCGGCAGCGGCACGCAGGTCGCCGACGTGAACCGCCTGGTCAAACAGTTCGAACAGTCGCGCCAAATGATGAAGCAATTTGGGGGCGGCAAACGCCCCAAACTCCCGTTCATGGGCCGTGGCGCTCGCCCCGGCGCTCAATGAACGGACTCCGAATGACAAGGTCGTAACCCAGATGGTTCGTATTCGCCTGCGCCGCATGGGCGCAAAAAAACAGCCGACGTATCGTTTTGTCGTGACCGACGGCCGCACACCGCGTGACGGTCGTTTCATCGAGATTCTCGGGCACTACAATCCGCGCACGGAGCCCAAGACGGTCGTGGTCGATGAGGCCAAGGCACGTGAGTGGCTCGCCAAGGGCGCACAGCCGTCCGATCCCGTGCGCCGCCTCTTCGCCGCACAAGGCCTCGTCGAGCGCGGCCCCGTTCCGGAGACGAAGAGGAAGGCAAAATCCGAGAGTAAGACATGAGCGCCTTCGACGACGAATTCGGCCTCTTCGGCGACGAGGCGTCGCCGCGCGAAGACGACGAGCGCCGTTCAACGCTCGGCGCGCGCCGGATCTCCACCGGCGAGACCGTCATCGACGAGATCGAGCCCGAGGACGAGGCGGCTCCGCGTCGTGGTCGGGGCGGCTTCGCACCTCGCAACGGCGAATTCGTACCGCGCCGCCGCCCGGGCATCAAGCGGCCTCCGCTCGCCGACGAGATCGCACATCCGCGAGCGGTCGAACTTCTCACGTTTTTGGCCAAGAAGCTCGTCTCCAAGCCCGACGTCGTTGCGGTCTCGCTGCATCCCGACGATCGCGGCGCCGTGCTCGAACTCGAAGTCGACCCGGACGATCTGGGAAAAGTGATCGGTCGCGGCGGCCGGGTTGCCCAAGCCTTGCGCACGCTGGTTCGTGCGTCGGCCGAGGGCCGCGTCACGATCGACATCGTCGATTCCGACGAAGCGGATCTGCCGGACGAAGCCGAGCTTTCGGACGAAGAAGATCAGGACGAGGCCGAGACCTCCGCCGAAAGCGACTAACCACGTTCAATCGTATCGCGATCGCACTCGCGCTCGTCGCTATCGCCGATCTCGCGATCAAACACGCCATCGTAACACACATCCAGCTCGACGAGCGTATCGTCCTGATCCCACACTGGCTCTGGTTACACTACGTGCACAACTATCGCGGCGCGATGGGATTGTTTGGGCAAAACGAATCGCTGCTGGTCGTGCTGGCGATAATCGTCTTGGTGGTTTTGGGTTGTATGCTGCGCGACGCAATCGTCGGCTCGGCGCTCGCCCAGATCGCCTTCGGGATGATCGCCGGCGGCGCGGTCGGCAACTTGATCGACCGGGTCTCTCACGGCTATGTGATCGACTATCTCTCGGTGCGCAGCTTCTACATCTTCAACTTCGCCGACGCGTGCATTTCGATCGGTACCGGGCTTTTGGTGATCGACGCTTTTCGCCGTAAACAGCTGCGTGCCTAACGTTGCGATCGCGCAGATCATCGGCGTCTTCGGCGTGCGCGGCGAACTCAAATGCCGCCCCACCAGTGCGGGCGCCGACGCGATGGTGCAGGCTCGCCGTTGCTTCTTGGATTCCGAAGGCAAGGGGCAGGTGACGATCACGCACGCACGGCGGCATCACGGCCAGTTGATTCTCACGCTCGGCGACGTCGGGACCGTCGAAGCGGCGCAGGCCCTCGTTGGAGCCTCGCTCTACCTGCCGCGCGAAGAGCTTGCCCTTGCGCCCGACGAATACTTGGACGACGATCTCGTGGGCCTGCGCCTCCTCGATCCGACGGGCCGGGCACTCGGGACGGTTGCCGGTGTGGAGCACTATCCGGCTCAAGATTGTCTGGTGATCGAACCTGGTCGTGCACTCGTACCGCTGGTCCGCGACTTCGTACGGGCTATCGATCTCGCGCAGCGCGAGATCACGATGGATCTGCCCGTAGGATTACTCGATACGCGCGAAGCGGAAGAAGCCTAGAGCCTCTCGCGATTCGGCGTTAACGAGGCCGCCGCGGCGGGTTGACGACCGGCGGTAAAGCGCCGGCAATGGCACGGCCGATGGCGCTGTCGACGTCGTTTTGACCGCTTGCGAGAGCCTCGGATTGTGCAGAAGCCAGCACGTCCCCGTTGCAGTTGTAACGGACCAGATCGAAGGTTGCGTCGGTGCTGTGGCGTGAGCGGCCGCCGGCAAACTGAACCGAAAGCGTTCCCGTGTAGATGTCGGTACCGGTTGCGCGCTCGCACGCGCGCGAGGCGCGATCCGGCATATCGTCGCTGCTCATGTTCGCCGCAACCGTCGTATGCAAACCCGCGCGGTTCAAAGCGTTGGCCAGCACAGCGGAGGCGTAGAGGCGTTGCGCGGATGGGGCGTCCCCGCCAATCGCGACGAGGATGGCCGAACCCTTTGCCGCTGCCGTCCAAGTAGGGAGCGGGGCAGACGGCGCGAGTGCCACTACCGCCGCGGGGGTTGGAGTCGCGACGGCGACAGCTGCCGGCCGGGCACGAGACCGGCGCTGCTTACGTGGCTCGACGGCGGCCGCCGCAACGCTCGCCGGCGTGCTGCGAGCGCTCGCGGTCGGCGCCGGCGCCGCTGCAACTCGAACGGAAGACTGGTGCGAGCCGTGGTGAGCGAAGGCTTGCACGAGGTTTCCCTGCTCTTGATTGCGCGGGGCGCTCGTGGAGGGCGGGGGCTCGTCGATGGAGGCGAAGGCGCGTCCGGCGTGTTCGAGGATGGCTTGATGAATTGCGTCGGCTTGGCCGACGGCCTGTCCGTACGTCGTGACCTCTTCGGTGTTGCTCCAGACCAAAATGCCGGTTGCGACGCTCACGACTTGGCTCACCAGCGAGACCTCGTCACCTAGCGGTGTGAGATAGCCGGTCACGTAGTAGTCGGCGTTCTGCGCTTGGGCGGCGGTGAGAAATTGGGTGCGATCCGTCCCCGGCGTAGCCGGCAGGATGTCGAGGTCGCCGAACTGCGAGAGTTGCGTGGCAATGACGACGGCGATCTTGCCGCCGGCGTCTTCGGCCACGCCGGAGGTTGTGCTGTACGGATACACCACCACGACGGGCGCGACCGCCGTATCTGCCCCGAACAACGGCAAGGCCAGAGCGAACACGAGAACGAGGCGGCGGAGCATCAGGTGGTCTTCCGCCACTGTGCGCTGAGCTGCGCCCCATAGAGAAAGATGATGCCCATGTAGTAGAACCACAACAAGAGGATGGCGATAGCCGAGACGGCGCCGTAGACCCGAAGAAAATTCACGTGTGTCGTGTAGATACCGAACGCGACCTGTGCGACCTCCCACATAACCGCGACGAAGAGCGCCCCCGGGATACCGAAGGTGATGTGCGTGGGGGCGTTGGGCAGATAGGTGTAGAGCAGGAGCGCGATCACGAAGACCATCACCGTCGCCGTTCCGTAACCGATGATCTGCGTCGTGAGCTCGGATCCCACGAAGCCTCCGAGGTGAATGATGATGGAGAGCATGATGGGAACCGCCGTCGCGGCGATGAGGATGACGCCCACGATCGGCAATAAGAAGATCGCGACGGCGATGTCGACGTGAAGCGGCCGCCCCTTAGGGACGCCCAAGGCGCGGTCGAGCGCATAAGCGAGTGCCTGGAAAAGGTTCTTCCCCGACCAGATCAACGTGAGGAGGGCGAGGACACCGGAGAGCCCGCGAAATTGGATGACCTGATGGAAGTTCTCCGT
This sequence comes from Candidatus Acidiferrales bacterium, assembly GCA_035503775.1. Lineage (GTDB taxonomy): Bacteria > Vulcanimicrobiota > Vulcanimicrobiia > Vulcanimicrobiales > Vulcanimicrobiaceae > DATJTD01. The sequence goes on along the minus strand of DATJTD010000050.1, from coordinate 10,735 downwards.
CAGTGTCTGCTGCACGTCGGGTGCGACATCGGAGATCAGCGCGAGCGCACGCTGCTGTGCCTCGTCGGTCCCGTAGACGTAGCCCAGGACGGCGACGGCCAAGATGAGGATCGGAAAGATCGCAAAGAGCGCGTTGAAGGCGATGGCCTGAGCGAGAAATCCGCAGCCGTCTTGTGAGTAGTGGATGGCCGCTGCGCGGAAAACCCTGACCAGGCGGCGCATGGAGGCAACGTGGGATTCCTCGCGGCGGTGATGGTCAAGGTCATCTTGGACGGGCGGTTGATCGAGAGCTTGCTCCCCGCGATGCTCGTTCACGGAACCGTCGTCGCCCCGGTCGACCCATACCTGCGTGACATCGCCGATGAAATCGACATCGATGCCGGCCGCCATGTCGTTCGCTTCGTGCGGGGGGAGCATGAGGTGCAGATAACCCTTGGCACGCGCAGTGTTTGCGTCAACGACGTTCCGCAAACCCTCCCCGTCGCGCCCTACTGGCACGACGGCCGGGTGATGATCCCGCTGGCGGCCGTGACGCGTGCCCTCGGCGAATACGTCGCCTACGACGCTGCCTATCAGAACCTCTCGATCATCTCGTCGGCGCCGATGCCCGTCGCGACGAGGACGCCGTATGCAGCGCCTTCGTGGCGTCCGAGCCCTGGCCCGACGTTCACGCCGCCCGCAAGGCCGACTCCACAGCCAACCGTCAGCGGCGTTCCGCAGCCACGGCGCACGCCCATACCCGTCTTGCCGTAGCGCGGCTTACCCGCTGCGCATCTGTTTGCTGCGTTCGGCCGCGGCGATCACGCCGCTGATCAGCGTGCTGCGCAATTTGCCGTCTTCGAGCGCCATGAGCCCGTCGATCGTGCAGCCCGCAGGGGTTGTGACCTCATCTTTGAGCGCAGCCGGATGTTCACCGCGTTCGAGGACCATCTTAGCTGCGCCGAGCATGGTTTGAGCCGCCAGCAAAACCGACGTCGCGCGCGAGATTCCCAGCTTGACGCCGGCCTCGCTGAGCGATTCGATGATTAGATACCCGTAGGCCGGTCCGCAACCCGAGAGACCGGTAACGCCGTCCATCAACGATTCGTCGACGACGGCCGTACGGCCGAGCGGCTCGAAGAGCCGGCGGGCCGAGGCGAGTTGTGCCTCCGAGACGTCGGGGGCGGCGGCTAGGACCGTCATCCCGGCACCGACGAGGCACGGAGTGTTGGGCATCGCCCGGATCACGCGGGCGACGCCGCCGGTCCAGGCGCGAATGTCGTCGATGGTGATCGCCGCGCAGATCGAGAGGATGAGCTGGTCGGCCCGCAGCGCCGGCTGGAGATGTTCGAGAACCGCGCGCGCCTGGTGCGGCTTCACGCAGAGCACGAGGATATCGCTCTGCTGAGCGACCCGGGCGTTGTCCCGTTCGATTGGGATACCGAGCTCTTTGGCTGCAGCCTCCGCCGTCTGGCTCGAACGGGTCGAACCGAGGACGCGCACGTCCTCGCCTGCCTCGAGGACCCCCCGGACGAGGACCCGCCCCATCGTACCCAGACCAATCACGCCTACCTTCGTCATGCCTGCCTCGTACGGCGTACAGCCCATGAAACTCTTGTGCACGAGGCGAATGAGGAGAAGGATGGAGACGCTGCCCGCTCATTTGACGATTCCCGAACTGACCGCACTCGAAGACGAGTACGGCGCGCGCAACTACGCGCCGCTGGACGTCGTCATTACCTCCGCGCAGGGCGTTTGGGCCTACGACGTCGACGGAAATCGCTATCTCGACTGCATCAGCGCGTATTCGGCCGTCAATCAAGGGCACGTCCACCCGCGCATCTTGGCTGCGCTCGTGCAACAAGCGCAGCGCCTTACCTTGACCTCGCGCGCGGTGCGCAACGATCAGATGCCGCTGTTGCTGCGCGATCTCACCGCATATTGCGATCAAGAGATGGCGATCCTCATGAATACGGGGGCGGAAGCGGTAGAGACGGCGATCAAACTTGCCCGGCGCTACGGCTATCGCGTGAAAGGCATCAGCCGCGATCGTGCGCGCATCATCGTCTGTTCGGGAAATTTTCACGGCCGCACCACCACCGTCGTGAGCGCTTCGTCGGTCGAGCAATACCGTCGAGATTTTGGACCCTTCACGCCCGGCTTCGATATCGTCCCCTTCGGCGACATCGACGCGTTGCGCGCGGCCTTCACGAACGAGACGTGCGCGCTGCTCATCGAGCCCATTCAAGGTGAAGGCGGCGTAAATATTCCGCCGCCCGGCTATCTACGCGCTGCAATGGAGCTCTGTCGCCAGCATGGAGCGCTCTTCCTCGACGACGAGATTCAGACGGGATTCGGCCGCTGCGGCGATCGTCTGGCGATCGATCGTGACGGGTTGCGGCCCGATGTGGTCATCGTCGGAAAGGCGCTCGGCGGTGGCTTTTATCCGGTCTCGGCGGTGCTGGCGTCGCGCGCGCTGCTCGGCCTCTTCGGGCCGGGCGATCACGGCAGCACCTTTGGAGGAAATCCGCTCGGATGTGCGGTCGCGCGCGAAGCGCTTGCGGTCATCATCGACGAGCGGCTTGCAGAACGTGCCCGGACGCTTGGGAGCGAGCTGCTCGCTCGCCTACAAGCGCTGCGTCACCCACTCATTCACGAAGTGCGCGGACGTGGTCTCCTGATCGGTATCGAGGTCGGCGTCCCGGCAAAACGGCTCTCCAAGGTGCTCTTGCGCGAAGGTATTCTCGCCAAAGATACGCAGGAGACCGTCTTGCGCATCGCGCCCCCGCTCGTGCTTGAGCGCGAACATCTCGATCTGATCGTTACCGCAGTCGGCCGCTCGCTCGAAAGCGTCGCCGCCCGCTAAAGAGCCGGCGCGTGACATCGCGCGCCGCCCAAGCGTTACAATTGAAACAGCATGTTGAGCCGCTCCCTCTTTCTGGCCTACTCGGGTGCCGCCGCCGCTTCGTCGGCCATTCCGGCGGCGACTCTGGACGCGACGCAAGGTGACGAGATATTCCGGCGAGCCAAGGCCGTCTGGCTCTTGCGGCGCGACGCACCCTTCATCACCTATGGGTTCCGCGAGCGGTACGTTTGGCGCGACCGTCCGCACGAGAACTGGTGGCAGGCGTCATACCGGAGTTCCGATGGGGAGCTGGTGCTGCAGCGCATCGTCGTCCCGCAGGAGGAGGCGCAGCGCCTCAAAGGCGTCGCCATCGGCCTGCATCTTCACTTTCACGCGCATAAGGCCAGCGTCGACAGCCTGGACACCAATCCAGACGCCGATGCGTTTCCCGTGCTCGATCCACTGATCGAGCCGTCGGCTGCGTTTGGCATGGTGCACCAACGGTTGGTGGCCGAACTCGTCGCCTCGCAGACCGATGCGCCGCCGAGCGATGCCGCCGTTGCGATCGCGACCCCCTCGCCGACCGCCAGCCCCGACGACGAGGCGACGCCGCTGCGCGAGATCAGCCACGTCGAGGTCTTCGCGCGCGACTACCAGATTATACTGGTGGGCATTGAGCATCTGCCCTATGGCGCTGCGTATCATCTGAGCTTGGCGCCCCTGCACGACCCGCAGATCTACCGCCTGCGCGATCTCTGGGTCGCGACCGATTCCTACGCGACCTTGCAGCTCGCCGTCGACGGCCTCTTCGAAGGGAAGCCGTACGAAGATGCGCGCTGGATCGTCTCGTACGTGCCGCTCGGCGGCTCATACTACATCCAGCAGATCCGTACCGACGACGTCCTGCGCTTCGGCCTCGACCGCATGGTCAGCGGGTTCGCCTTCGATTTCGTCGACTACGCGTTCCCGTCGACACTCCCGGATTATCTGTTTACGAAACTGCTCTAGGCGGCGTATGCCGCGGCGTTAGCGTCCGAAGACGTTACACTGGGGCATGAAAGATGCCACGAGTTGAATCTCCACGTTACGGCGCATATTCTCTTCTTCGATCGTGCAGGTGGAGATGTAGAGCATCGAGTGCCCGAGCAGACCGAGGATGAACCACTGACCAAATGCGTGGTGATCGGGACCGATTCGTTCGTCGACAAACGATTCGGTCTGTCGCACGTAGAGGACTTTGTACGGAAGTTCCGGCTTCTTCGGATCGGTCGTCATCACGACGTACACACCACCCGCTCGTGGCGCCTTCCACGTATCTAAACGCGTAGGCGCCGTAAACGTGTGGCGGCCAATTTTAATGCCGGGACCAGCGAGCATCGATTCCCCTTGGCTACGAGAGATGCGCGCGGATTTTGAGATCAACGTCACGCCGCTCTCTTGCTTTCGCTCAGCCGATGTCCTCTGAACATTTGGGGGGTTTTTCGGTCACGGAACACGTGACGAAAGTCACCGCGAATGACGTCGATCGGGAAGAGAAATTCCGATTTCGAGCGGTGCACGGAACCGCTCACCTGACCTACGTTCACACTACTACTATACCATAAGATGGGGGTGTACCACAAGATGTAGCGCTCAAACGGGCGTTCGTTCCCCATGCGCTGTGGCTGATTCTGAGCATGGCATGAGCAAGCGCCCAGCAACAGCGGAGGGCTGCCGCGGAAAAGCCACCCGCTGTCGCTGCCGTGACAGATATTAGCTACATTTGCCGATGTAGCCGCATTGCTGTAGGCACTGAATGCATCCACCCTGTGAAATGAGGTTACCGCCGCACTTCGGACACATACCGACGCCGGTGAGCATCGCTTTGCGTACGTTCGGTGGAGGGAGTGTCTGCATCGTGCTCAGTGAAGGCATCGCGTACCCATCACCGTGTCCGCCGCCACCACGCGGGTGACCGATGAGATCGATGGATTTGGCGTTAGCCGCGTTTTCGGCTTTCTCTTCGTCGCTCAGCGGGTACTTGGGTTCCGCCACGGCGACGATGTCGGCCTCGGCGCGCGCTTCGGGACTCGTCCCGGGTATCGCGAGCGCGAGCGCATTGGCCAAGCCCTGCGAGATGCCGTCGGCGCAGGAGAGGGTCGTCGGGCCCGAGGCATCGCGCATCTTGGGGTTGGGGCAGCGCATCGCTTCGAACTTCTCGACGAACTTGAGCGGATCGGCGCCATAGCGCAAGCCGACCGACATCGCGACGCCCAGTGCCTCGAGATACGACTGCTGGCACGAGCCGCTTTTGCCCAACTTGAAGAAGACTTCGAAAGGCTTGCCGCTCTCGTCTTCGTTGAGGGTGATGTAAAGTGGCCCGCAGCCGACGTTGGCTTGCACGGTTCGCCCGCGCAGCACCGGCGGCCGCTCGCGATAGGTCGCACGCCGGTCGTCGGCCGCTTTGCGCTCGGCCTGGACCGACTGGAGGTTCTCCACGCGCGTGACGAGGCGTTCGACCGCCTTGGCGCAGGCGGCGTTTTGTTCACGCAGCGTGGCGTTCTCGGCTTGCAAGGCCTCCACGCGGGCGATCAGGCTCACGAGTGTGGATTTGACGGTCTGTTCGTCCATTAGCGAACCTCCAGGAGCGAGTTGGCGCGTGCCAAGAGCGCGTCGACGTCCAATGCGTCGAGGTCGGCTGGCGGGGTGGCAGACGAGATGACGGCGGATTGTTTGGCGGCGACGTCACGGTTGCTGCCCTTGATGTCTCCATCTTTGGAGAAGGTGACGACTTGCTCGGTGCGCGAGCCGTCGCGGTAGTAGGTGAAGCCCTTGCAGCCGGCATGGTAGGCACGGAAGATGGCGCGTCCGACGTTTTCGCGGGTGTCGGTGTTGGGTGCGTTGATCGTCTTGGAGACGGCGTTGCACGTCCACTTCTGGCAAGCGGCGAGCATATCGATGTGCTGATCGACGCTGACATCGGCGGCGACGGTGAAGACGTCTTGCCACTTGGCAGGGACTTCGGCGAGGCCTTTGAGTGAGCCGCGGTTCTCTTCGATCTTTCCGAGGAGCTCTTCGGAATAGAAGCCCTCGTCTTTGGCGATCTCTTCGAAGAGGGGCACGACGTAGTAGAGGTGCTGCGGGCGCCCTTCGGCGTCTTTCATCACGTGCTTGGTGTACGCCATACCGAAGTAGGGCTCGCAGCCGAAGCTGCACCCGGCAATCATCGAGATCGTCCCGGTCGGAGCTATCGAGAGAAGGGCTGCGTTGCGCCGCGGACGCGGGTCGTTGGCCCACACCGAGAGATGTTTGTTGGGAAACTCCCCGCGCTCACGAGCGAGCTGCTCGCTGGTCTCTTCGGCGCGCTCGCGCAGAAACTTCATCAGCTTTCCGCTGAACGTGATCGACTGCGGCGATCCGTAGGGGATGCCGAGCAGGATGAGCAGGTCGGCGAAGCCCATGATCCCCAGGCCGACGCGCCGGTTGTTGCGTACCATCTCTTCGATCTCGGCCATCGGGTAGATGTTGGCGTCGATCACGTTGTCGAGGAACCGAATCGCGAGCGCCGTTGCCTGCGCGAGGCGTTCCCAGTCGACGTCTTTGGCGGAGGCGTCGTAGAAGTGGCCGACGTTGATCGAGCCCAAGTTGCACGAGTCGTAGCCATGGAGGGCCTGCTCGCCGCAGTTGTGGACGTAGAAGCCGTTGGCGTCGAAGGCGTGAACAGTCGGGATCTCACAGTCGAAGACGAGTTGGCGGCCGGCGACGCGCGACGAGGTGAGCGTCGCAAACGGACGTGTGCGTACGGGCGCTTGCGCGGCACCTTCGCCGTGCGCGTACTGTTGCACGCGACGGTGCAACGCGAGACGGTCGCCGAGCTTGAGGTTGCCGACGGTCGTCCAGCGCTCGTTGCCGGTGCGGTCGACGACCATGATCTCGTGATCGGCAGTCGCCCGCAGCGAAGGGCCTTCATCGGTCTCGATCTCGTAGACCGTCTTGAGCCCGGTGAAGAAGAAGCCGCGTTCGGTCGAGAGGTGCGGTTCACCGTCGACGATGGCCATGAACTGGCGCCCGACGAGTTGGGAGACGGGGCGCCGTCCTTCGCTGGTGTTCACCATCGTGTCGGCGGTGACGCAGGGATTGGTCGCCTGGATCGGCCCGAGGCCCGGCAGCGGATTCCACTCAGGGTGATCGAGGAAGAGGACACCGGGCTCTCCGTTTTGCCATGCGCCTTCGACGATCGCATCCCAGATCTCGCGCGCCTGCACCGTGCGCACCACGGACTTACTGCGCGGGTCGATGAGATCGAAGTCCCCGTCGTCTTCGACGGCCTTCATGAACTTGTCGGTCACGCCGACCGAGATGTTGAAGTTGTTGATCTGCGTCTGCAAGAATTCTTGTTTGAGCTGACGCAGCTGCGCCTCGGTGTATTGCCCCGAGTCGGAGAGGCGGTTGTAAAGCGCCTTGTTTTCGGCGTCGAGTTCTTTCTTGCAGCGCATGAATTGGAAGATATCGGGATGATCGACGCGCAGCACGCCCATGTTGGCACCGCGGCGCACCCCGCCTTGCTTGATCGAGTCGGTCGCCGCGTTGAAGACTTTCATGAAGCTGATCGGCCCCGAGGCGTCTTTTCCGGTCGATTCGACGAGGGCGCCGCCGGCACGCAGCTCGGAGAACGAAAAACCGGTGCCGCCGCCGCTCTTCTGTATGAGTGCCATCGCCTTGAGATTGTAGAAGATGCCTTCGATCGAATCGGGCACCGGCAAGACGAAGCAGGCCGAGAGCATGGAGAGCGGTCGCCCCGCATTGACCAGGCAGGGCGTATTGGGCATGAAGTCGCGCCGCGCCATCATGTCGTAAAATGCGTGCGCGACGCCGCTGGCGACGGCGTCGGAGTCGCGGCCGTTGGCCTTTGCGTAGGGACGCTCGGGCTCGGAGATCGCCGAGGCGACGCGCCACAAGAACTCCTTGGGAGTCTCGACCGAACCGTCGGCCTTGCGCGCGAAGTAGCGCTCTTTGAGCACGCGCAGGGCGTTGGAGTCGAACGCGGGCTCGGCGAGGCCGCGCGGGAGGGCGCCTTCGGGCGAGGCGGGGGCGTCTGACATGCGGGAACCTCCTTGGCTAGCGATGTTCAGGGTGCACGAATCGAACACCTGTTCGTAAATGTCCAGGTCTTTTTTCGTCGGCCGGTACCTCATATTGTACTACCGGAGAGGTGCAGATACAAGATATAGGGGGCGGCTCCTTGCGTACATCCTATGGAGAAGGTGTCGGAAACCAGAAATTCCTGTGGGCAGACGGTGCAGAGTCTGCGGCTCCCGTGGGCAGCCTGCGAGCAACTCCGAGGATAGCGGGGAGAACGCGCGCAACGCTGGCTCGTGCTGCGCCCCGACCATTTTGCCGATCGCCTCTGTCTGGTCTCGCTGGAGAGCCTGGCGGCTCAGGGGATGCGAGGCATCATCGTCGATCTCGATAACACCCTGGTGGGCTATGGGCGTCTCGACGTCGCCGTCGACGACGCTGCCTGGATTGCCGAAGCAAAGCGACGCGGCTTCGCCGTCGCGCTGGTCTCCAACAACTTTACGGGTCGGGTCGGCCGCGTGAGCGCCGCACTCGGCGTACCGGCTGTTTCGAGCGCCCTCAAACCGTTGCCATTCGGTTTCTTGCGCGCGCTCGCGCTCTTGGGCACACAAAAACGCGAGACGGTCGTGGTGGGCGATCAACTCTTCACCGACGTCGTCGGCGCGCGCCTAGCGGGGTTGCGCGTGATCTTGACGCGGCCGATCGAACCGCACGACTGGGCCGGGACGCGCATCTTGCGCTTCTTCGAACGTCTGGTATTGGGGTCGCGCTGACCACACGATGACCTCCCCGATGACACCGGCGATGAAACTCGCCGTGATCGGCGATCCGGTCGCGCACAGCAAAAGTCCGCAGATCCACACCGCCTTTTTGCGCGAGGCTGCGTTGGCGGGGAGTTACGAGGCCATTCGTGTTCCCGCCGGCGGTGTGCGAACCGCCGTCGAGCGTCTGCGCGCGCAAGGCTATCTCGGGATCAACGTCACCACGCCGTTGAAAGAAGAAGCCTACGGCGTCTGCACATCGCTCGACGAGGTGGCACGCAAGAGCGGCTCGGTGAACACGATGACATTGTTGCCAAATGGCATCGCGGGAGCCAACACCGACGGCGTCGGTTCGCTCGAAGCGGTGCGTGCCGCGACTGATGCCGATGCCCGCGGCATGAGCATCCTCTTGCTCGGCGTTGGTCCGACGGCGCGCGCCGCGGCCTTCGCGTTGCACGCGCATGGCGCACGCGTCCTGCTCTGGAACCGTACTAAAGAACGTGCGCGCGAACTCGCGCAGCGTCTGGATATCCACCTTTGGGATGGGTCGGCGGAGGTCGATGTCGTGCTCTCGACGCTTCCGCCCGGTGCGCAATTGGAAGCGGCGCTCGTGCATGCACTCCGCGCCGCGCCGGTCGTAATCGACGCGAACTACGGCCCGCGCGCAACCTTGGCTGCAGCCATCGGCCGGCAGACGGTCGACGGCGAACACTGGCTCCTCGCGCAGGCCCGCGCATCGTTCGACATTTGGCGCACACGCGTCAAGCCGGCGTAAAGTCCCTTTGCCGGCACGCGTTCTCGTGCCATACTAAAATGGTAGATGAAATCTAGCGGCTTCTTTGCGTTGCTGTCGCTTGCGGCGCTTTGTGTCCTAACGGCGTGCGGCGGGAGCGGGGAAAGTGGTCCACCCTCACCCGCTGCCTCTTCGGCTACGACAACGCAGCCAACAGGTGTTGCGTCGGCACAACCAAGTGCCGTTGCGCCAACACCGTCCGCGAGCCCCTCGCCGGTATTCACGCCGACGCCGACCGCGCAACCGACGAGTACGACGTCTCCCGCCGCGAGCGGAACGCCAAGTGCGGTTCCTTCTTGTATGCCGTCGTACGAGCCGTTTAGCGCGCATCGTCTGACGATCGATGGAGCAGATGCAACAACGGCGGCCGTCTCACCCACGCCGAGTCCTTCGAGCTCGATACCGCCGACCTGCGAGCCGTACGCTAGTGCCGGCGCCGATACGCTCTGCCTAGTTCAGACGATCACGCTGTACGATGCGCAGAGCAACGCCCCAGGAAATCAAGCCTACGTTGCATACGGCGTCTTGCATTTCTGCGGCGACGCGTGCCTTCAGGCCGGCGTGAATCCGTGTTATCCGGTAGCCGGCGGAAGCGGCACGGCAAGCGATCCGATCACGTTTGCGGCCGACCCGACGATCTTTCCGCCCGGCTCGCAAGTCTACGTCCCGTTCCTCTCGCGGTACTTCATCATGGAAGACGACTGCCCGGGATGCGCGGGCAGCGAGCACATGGACCTCTGGCTCGGAATCGGTACGACGGCGATCATGACGGCCTGCGCTACCTCACTGAGCGGCCACCAGATTCCGATCATTCAGCACCCGCCGCCGGATTTGCCGGTCGTGACCACCCCGCTTTGGGACGGCACGCAATGCTACGTCCCTCCGGCGTTACCGCCCGCGCCATACACGCCGCTGGATCAAAGGCTACGCGCAGTAAGAAGTCAGCCCTCTTAATGTTTTTGTCGTAGTACCTGGGATTTGCTTTTCGCCTTCACGATAGGCGGTGCGTCTTGCAGCGCGTTCACAGCATCCTGAAATCGACAATGCCGATTGCATGCGTACGAGGCTGCTGCGTGCCGGAAATGCCGAGGAGGACAAATCCTCTGTGCCATTCGTCTAAAATGTGCGGTCGGCTTTCGCGGCGTGTTATCCGAATGTTGACGTTGCCCCGGATAGTCGGGCCGTTTGAGACCGTGGGTTCGCCGGCCGATAGGCCGAAGGGAACCCTCCTATGCGAAAGTCTCGATTCACCGAGACACAGATCGTCTCGATTCTCAAGGAACACGACGCCGGTGCGAC
>DATJTD010000049.1:0-15970 GCA_035503775.1 Candidatus Acidiferrales bacterium | reverse complement strand
GTGAACGGGTGGGAATCCGCGCGCAACCCGCATTCGCTCGAAGACCTCATCGAGGCCCTCGGCGGCGAAGCCGTCGACTACGCCGGCAAGACACGCTGCTGCGGCTTCCACATTCAGCTCGAAAAGGACGGCGTCGCCGCCAACATGGTCGGCCAGAATATGCGCATGGCCAAAGATAAGGGCGCAGAGGCAGTACTGACCCCTTGCCCGCTCTGCCACTTAGCGCTTGATGGCTACCAAGCGGACAGCGCAGCCCGCTGGGGACGCACCGACCTTCCGACCTTCCACTTGCCCCAACTCGTGGCGCTTGCGCTGGGGGTGGATCCCTCGCTGCTGGGGCTCAAGCGGCACGTCGTCTCTCCGGGCGCCGTCCTGCAGGCACACGAGCTCGCGCCGATGCACGTGGCGTAAGCAATCCGTTAACCGTCTCCGAAGCCCCGCTGGTCAGCGGGGCTTTGCTTATTAAGGAAGAAAACTCCGAGCCCGCCTCTGGCGCCGCAGGGAGCTAAAGAAGCTGACGTGAGCGACGATCATGATTCTGTGAACCTCCAGAACGATGGTGCCTTACCGTACGGCCAACGCGCTATTATGCTCGGCGTCGGCGACCCGCAGATTCGCCTGAGCGTCGAAGACCTCGTTCGGCATACCATCGTCTTCGGAAACTCCGGTTCGGGTAAGACGACGCGCGCCTTCAACCCGATGCTCGAGGATATGCTCTCGCGCTTGGGCGTTGGAGCGCTCATCATCGCCGCCAAAAGCGAGGCGGTGTACGAGTCGAGCGAGATCGCGCGGCGCGCCGGACGCGACTTCATCGTCATTCAACCGGGCAGCGAGATCGGGCTCGACCTGCTCACGGGGAGCCCCGACGTCGACGCGATGTACTTCCGCGACGTCTTCGGCCGCGTCCCCGACGAAGCCAAGAGCTACGTCGACGCCGCCGTCATGCGCATGAAGTATGCGCTGCAGATGCTCAAGTCGGCCGGCCCGCAGTACTACACGTTTTCACACCTGACGAACTACGTCTTCGACGAGCAGTTCAACGCCCAGATCCGCATCTTCGTTCAGGAACGCGCGCGCAATCTCGACCAAAACCTCGATGAGGCGTGGGCGATCCGCGAAGCCGTCAACTACGAAGAGAAGCGCTATCGCAATTTCAGCGAGGCGACGCGCCAGCAGATCCAGTTCTCGGTCTCGCAGCTGCTCGAGCCGCTACTCGATGTCCACCTCGCCAAGACGTTCGCCCGGAAAGTCAACCTCATCAACATCGAGGAAGTCTTCAACGGGAAAGTCATCATCCTCAACGTTCCCCGTTCGCGGTACGAGCGCGCGGCCCAAGCGATCTATACCCTCGCCAAACGCCGCTTCTTCACCGCCGTCGAGAACCGCCGCGCGAATCCGCACGTCGATCAGGAGCGCCCCGTGCTCTTCGCCGTCGACGAATACCAGCTCTGCATCTCCGAGACCGACGTCATGTCGCTCGGCATCGTCCGCTCGGCCGGTTGCATGGTGTTCGCAACCTCCCAGGGCGTCTCGTCACTGTACTCCGTGCTGCCCGAGCGCTACGTCGACGCGGCGCTTCAGAACTTCACCCAGAAGATCTTCTTCAAAACCGACGATCACGCGACGCTCTCGACGCTCGACCGGGCGTCGCGCCGCCTCTCGGATCAGATCGAGTCGCGCGCGCTCCTCACGATGAACCGCGACCAGGCCCTCTGCCATCTCACCTCGGGCGACCAGACCTCGAACTCGATCCTCACGATGCGCAAGCTCTTCATCATGGATCCGTTCGGAACGTCCGGGCCGCCAACGACCTCCGCCAACGGACTCTACGCACCGCCCAACGTGAGCACCCGTATCTCGTAGCCCGCGGCGACCTGCAGCGCGCGCTTGAGCAATGCCCGCGTCCGCGCAACCGGCAAACCGTAGATCGTAACGCCGTTCGCACCGGTCATCGTGCGCGCGGAGAAGAGCGCATCGTAGACGGCGGCCTGCGTGGCGTCGGCGGTCGCTTCAAAGAGCGCGTCGATCCGGTCGTCATCGGTCTCGAGCAGACCGGTCGGACGTCCGGTGTCACGCGGTATCAGCCGCGTCGTGCTGAAGGCGATCACGAAATCACCGCTCGAGAGCCGCGACGTCAGACCGGTACGGCCTAGGCCGAGGACTGCGCGAAGCGCCACCTCGTGAAGCTGACGTGCTTCGAGCGGGGCGTCGGTCGCGACCACGACGATGATGCTCCCGTCGGGAAGCGGCGGTGCAGTAAGCGCGGCGCGCTTGGGAATGAGCGGCAAGTATTCGTGTTCGAAGATGCGGCCAACCGGAACGCCGTCGATGACGAGATCGCGCCGCGGTTGCGAACCGTTGTTCGCGTTGACCAAGACGCCGACGGTATAGCCGCCCAGCTCGCGGGGGAGCACGCGCGACGCCGACCCAATGCCGCCCTTGAAGGCAAAGAGCACCATTCCGGTCCCGGCGCCGACGTTGCCGCGAGCAAATTGACCACCGGTCGCCTGGTCGAGCGTCGCTTCGACATCGGCCGCACGCACATGCCGTCCTTGGATGTCGTTCAGGAACTGATCGTCGCACTCGGCGACGACGGGGAGCGGGACGTCGTCGCTCACCCCGATCTCGGGATGGTGCTCGATCATCCAGTCGATGACGCCGTCGTCGGCGCGCCCGATGTCCAGCGTGTCCGTCAAGACGATCGGGACTTCCAAGAAACCCGACTCGTCCACCAAATGGGTGCCGGTCATCTCGCCGTTGCCGTCGAGCGTGAACGTCGCCGCCGAGACGCGCTGTTTCCAAATATCTCGATTGGGGAGAATGACGGTGACCCCCGTACGAACCGGGCCCTCGCCCGGTCGCAAAGGGCCGTCTCCGTCGATCTTGGTCAGCTGTGCAATCCGTACGCCCGCGACATCGGTGATACCGTCGACTGGCCCGGCTCGGTAATATCCACTTAAGACGTCAGCAGCAGGGATTATGGGCACCGCCGTCAGCACAAGAATGGCAAATACCATTCGCACTACCCCATAATGCCTGGAGATTTTTTGCAGGCGCGACTCCCCACTCACCGAAGCCGTCCTTCTTCGCTCCTATGGAGGTTTCCAGCCCATTCTGACGCTACCGCAGCCGCTGGACGCTCGTCTCCGCGGCCAACTCCGCCAGTTCGGCCTTGACGGCAGCATCGCCGGGTACCGCAACCTCTCGGTCGCCGAGTTCTACGAGCACGCTCTTCACCGCGACGAGGGAGTCCTAGGAGCCAACGGTCAGTTCATCGTCGACACGGGCGAGCATACCGGCCGTTCGCCGAAGGACAAGTTTTTCGTACGGGAGCCGGGGAGCGAACGGCACATCGACTGGGGCGAGACCAATCAGCCGTTTCCGCTCGAAAAGTTCGAAGCTCTGCTCAATCGGGTGAGCACCTACTTGAGCGAGCGTGACATCTTCACGCTCGATGCGTATGTCGGGGCCGATCCGCGCTACCGTCTGCCGATTCGCGTCGTCACGGAGTTCGCTTGGCATAGCCTCTTCGCGCGCAATCTCTTCATCGTTCCCGACCGCGTCCCCGACGATTTCGTCCCCGAATTCACGGTGATCGACGCTGCGCTCTTCAACGCCGACCCGTTGCGTGACGGGACGCGTTCGAGCACCTTCGTGCTGGTCGACTTCGGCCGGCGCATCGTCCTCATCGGCGGGACGCGCTATGCGGGCGAGATCAAGAAGTCGGTCTTCACGATCATGAACTACCTGATGCCGCTACGTGACGTCCTCCCGATGCACTGCTCGGCCAACGTCGGCAGCAAAGGCGACGTCGCCATCTTCTTCGGCCTCTCGGGAACCGGGAAGACGACGCTCTCCGCCGACGCGCACCGTCCGCTGGTGGGTGACGACGAACACGGGTGGTCGGCCGACGGGGTCTTCAACTTTGAAGGTGGCTGCTATGCGAAGGTGATCCGCCTCTCGCAGACGGCCGAGCCGGAGATTTGGGCCGCCTCGCACCGTTTCGGCACCGTCCTCGAAAACGTCGCGTACGATCCCGCGACACGCGTGCTCGACCTCCAGTCGCAGGCGAAGACGGAGAATACGCGCTCGGCGTACCCAATCGATTTCATTCCGAACATCGTCCCGGGCTCCCAAGCCGGCCATCCGGCGACGATCATCATGCTCACCGCCGACGCTTTCGGCGTCCTACCCCCCATCTCGCGGCTGACCGATGCGCAGGCGATGTACCACTTCCTCTCAGGGTACACGGCGAAAGTTGCCGGCACCGAACGGGGTGTCGTCGAGCCGACCGCGACCTTCTCCACCTGCTTTGGCGCACCGTTCATGGTGCATCATCCAACCGTCTATGCGCAACTTTTGGGCGAGCGCATCGCCAAACACAACGTGACCTGCTGGTTGGTCAACACGGGGTGGAGCGGTGGCCCGTACGGCGTCGGCAGCCGCATGAAGATCGCCCACACGCGCGCGATGGTCAACGCGGCCATCGAAGGACGTCTCGCCGACGTACCATGCCGCGAAGAGCCGTTCTTCGGGCTGCACATTCCGCAAGCCGTTCCCGACGTTCCGAGCGAGGTGCTCAACCCGCGCGATGCGTGGCCGGACAAAGCAGCCTACGACGCGCAGGCGCGCAAGCTGGCCGTCCTCTTCTCACAAAACTTCGCGCGTTTCGAGGCGCAAGCAAGCCCAGAGGTTCGTGCAGTAGCGATCAAGCCGTAGGCGCGCAACCGATCGGCACCGGCGGCGCTTCTAGGTGGCGATGCATCTCTTCGAATCGCCGACGTTTCGTTCGCTGACCCTCCGGAATCGGATTGGCGTCTCCCCGATGTGCGAGTATTCGTGCGTCGATGGGGCGGCCAACGATTGGCATCTGGTACACCTCGGCAGCCGCGCCGTCGGCGGCGCGGGCCTCGTCCTCACCGAGGCGGCCGCCGTCGAGGCCCGTGGGCGCATCAGCCCGGCGGATCTCGGGATCTATGACGACCGGCACATCGAGCCGCTGGCACGCGTCACGCGCTTCATCAGTGCGCAAGGCGCCGTTCCGGGCATTCAGCTTGCGCATGCCGGCCGGAAAGCGAGCACGGCACCCCCGTGGGAAGGCGGCCGCTACCTCGGCGTGGACGAGGGCGGTTGGCGCCCGATCTTGGCGCCCAGTCCCCTACCGTTCAGTGAGCGTGCGGTCGTTCCGGCGGAGATGACGCTCGCCGATATCGCCGAGGTGACGGCGGCGTTTGCGCGCGCTGCCGAGCGTGCGCTAGCGGCTGGTTTCAAGGTCGTCGAAGTACACGGCGCCCACGGGTATTTGCTCCACGAATTCGCCTCGCCGCTCTCGAACAAGCGCACCGATGCCTACGGCGGAAGCCTCGCGCATCGCACGCGCTTTGCGCGCGAGGTCGTCACCGCGATCCGCGCCGTCTGGCCGGAGCAGCTTCCGCTCTTCTACCGTATCTCGGCGACCGACTGGGTTGACGGCGGATGGGATCTCGATCAGAGCGTCGCACTCGCGCGTGAACTCGGATCATTGGGCGTCGATCTCATCGACTGCTCCTCCGGCGGCAGCGTTCCCAACGCGGCGATCCCCTCCGATCCGGGCTATCAAGTCCCGTTTGCGCAGCGCATCCGTCACGAAGCGCAGATCGCCACCGCCGCCGTCGGGATGATCACCACTCCTGCGCAAGCCGACGAGATCGTCCGCTCGGAGAAGGCTGACCTCGTCTTCCTTGCGCGCCAGTTCTTGCGCGACCCGTATTGGCCGTTGCACGCGGCGTATGAGCTCGGCGTCGACGTCCCGTGGCCCGTGCAGTACGAACGCGCAAAATTGCCGCTCGACGCATACGCGCAAAAGGCTTGACGCTCACTCTCCCATGACTTTGACGACGATCCGTTTGGGGCGTTGCCCGTCGAACTCACCGTAGTGTACGCGCTCCCAGGGTCCGAGATCGAGTTTCCCCGCGGTGATGGGAAGAAGCACCTGATGACCGAGCAACATGCGTTTGAGGTGCGCGTCGGCGTTGTCTTCGCCGGTGAGATGATGACGGTAGTCGGGCTTCCTCGGTGCGAGCTCTTCAAGCCAGGCCATGATATCGGACCAAAGACCGGACTCGTGATCGTTCACGAAGACGCTGGCGGTAATGTGCATCGCACTCACGAGCACCATCCCTTCGGCGATCTTTGCCTCGGCGACGATCTGCGCGACGTCGTCGGTGATGTCGCGAATCTCGTACCGTTGCGGCGTCTTCATCGTCAGGTAACGCGTGTAGGCTTTCACGCGCCGAGCTTCCGCGAAGAGGCACGCACCTCCTGAGGCCGTGGCTCACGGAAAAGTGATAGAACCTACCGACATCGGCGCAGTCGGTAGGTTCCTCGAAGAGAGCGTACCCCCCAGGACGTCCGTAAATCGTCCGAGAGCGTCCGGGGCTTCCGCCGCTTAGCGGCGGTCGGATGCCTCGACGGCGTGCAGCAAGCCGTCGAGTAATCCTGGGAACATCTCGTCGATCACGTCGCGGCGCAGCCAGACGTATTTGTTGCGCCCTTCGTAGCGCGATTTTATCAGTCCGGCCTCGCGCAGCACCTTAAAGTGATGCGAGAGGTTCTGCTTGCTCGTGATATCGAGAAAATCGAACGGACAGCGCTCCTCGTGCTTGGAGAGGTTGCGCACGATCTCCAGACGCGTCGGATCGCTCAAGGCAGCCAAAATCCCGTAGATCGTGATGTCTTCACGCTCCGGATACCAGACTTGGCGCTGTACCGGCGCCTCGGTCGTCTCGTTCGTGGCCTTACCCCTTGACAGTAAAATATCGGTTGTACTATTATTGGTACAAGATGTATTTTACTATACCGACGGCCTCGCCGTCCACCCCCACCCTTTCCCCGGAGGCACAGGAGTCCTATCGGCGTCTGCGCGGCCAAGCAGCGGCTCTCGGGAGCATCTCCGCCAGCTTTACCACGGAGGCCGCCGCTGTCAGCGACGCATACGCGCGTGCGCTACAAAGCGGAAGCCGCGAGTCGTGGGCCTCGTTCGCGGCAGCGGCGGATTCGATCGTTCGGCACACCGAGAGCGTCGCTTCGATTCTCTCCCTCGACGAGCGCCGGCTCGCGGCCTCGGACTTCTTTGCCCAAATCGCGCGCGAGAACAGCGACTTGCTCGTCGCCGGCGCCGCCTCGGCCGCCTAATGCCGGCCTCGGTCGTCGAATACGGCACGCGCCGGACGCTTGTCGTCGGCGCCGTCATGCTCGCGGCGCTCATTCAGCTGGCCGACACGACGATCGTCAACGTCGCGCTCCCAACTATCGACGGTGCGCTCGGCGCATCGGTCGACGAGGGCGCGTGGTTCGTCACCGCCTACATCATCGCCAACGTCATCTTCATCCCGCTCTCGCCGTGGTTCCAGACCTTGCTCGGGCGCAAAAATTACTTCGCGCTCTCGATCGCCGGCTTCACCATCACCTCGGTGCTCTGCGGGCTCACGAACGATTCGTCATCGGAGATCGGTCTTCGGTTTCTACAGGGTGCGTTTGGCGGCGGCTTGATGGTGCCGGCGCAGCAGATCATGCGCGATACCTTTCCGGCCGCCGAACTAGCGAAGAGCCAATCCCTCTTCGCACTCGCGGTGGTTCTGGGCCCGACGCTCGGTCCAACCCTCGGCGGCCTCCTCACCGACAATCTTTCGTGGCGCTGGGTCTTCTTCGTCAACGTTCTCCCGGGCGTCGCAGCAACGATCCTCGTGCTGCTCTTCCTGCGCGATCCGATGCCGCGCAAGCGCGTGCCGTTCGACGTCTTCGGCGTGGCGTTGCTCGCGGTTGGACTCGGGACGTTGCAGTACGTGCTCGACGAAGGCGAGCGCGACGGGTGGTTCGACGACACGCGTATCTGCCTTGCCGCGGTCGTCTCGGTGGTCACACTCGTCGGCTTCGTCGTTTGGGAACTCTTCGGAGCTCGCACGCCGGGCGTCGCGCTGCGCACCTTTCGCCATCGCACAGTGTGGGCGCTTGCCGTCATCTACTTCGCCGTCGCCGGCGGCCTCTTCGCTTCGATCTTCGTTCAGCCGCAATGGGCGCAGACGTCGCTCGGTTTTACCACCACCCTTGCGGGGATGCTGCTCATGGTGCGCACCGGCGTGCTCGTGCTGCTCTACCCCGTGACGACGTGGGTAACCTCGCAAGCCGCGCGGTGGGACATGCGTTTGGTGGCGGCCGGCGGACTCTTCCTCGCCGGCCTCGGCCCATGGCTTCAGGCCGATGTGATGACGACACATACGCCATTCATTGCGCTGGTCGCAACCCAGTTGCTCGGCGGGGTGGGCTACGCGTTCATCTGGGTGCCGCTCAGCGTCGTCCTCTTCAAGACCGTCCCGCAAGCTGAGATTCCCTCGGCGCTGGCACTCACGCGTCTCGTTCAGCAGATCGGCGCATCGGTGGGATCGGCGTATGCTGCGACGTTGCTCGATCGGAGCTACGATCGCGCGCTCAACACCCTAGCAGGATCGATCTCACTTCACAGCGCCGCCGTGGCGTCGCTGGTCGCGGCGCACGGCGCCCAAGCGATCGCGCAACTGAGCACGCTTGTCTCGAACGAGGCACAGAATATCGCCGCTACCGAAGCGACGCGTTTCTTTGCGCTCGCAACGATGCTCGCGGCCGTGCTGCCCTTCTTGCTCAAGCGCTATCGCGAACAGCCGGCCGCCCCGCAAACGTTGGTACCGCCGACAATGCCTGCTACCTCGGCAACTCCGGCGAGCCGCGAGGCACTGCCGCCAGCAAGAGAGTTGGCGCTGCGCTAAAGCTGACGCAGGCCAATTAGGTCGCCTGCGTGACGTCTCCACATCGGCGTCAGCGATTCGCCGCGTCAGCTCGCCGTTGAGTCGATCTGCGGAGGCGATACGCATCGATGCCGATTTCAGCTATAGCCGTCGGGGATTGGTCGGTGCTGCCGCCGGTGCGATCGGTGGTGAAAATCGCCGGTAAATTCATTTATATTTATAATGAAGCCGAACGATTTGCTCCATCACTGACCGGCTCCAACGGCTTTTCATGCCACGCCGGACTCGCCGGCGGATGGCCGGTTCCGGCGATGAAATTTTGCTGGAAGTCGCTCGCAAGCGGCCGGACGTGCATCGCTCCAACGCTGAGAGCGAGTATGCTCTTCTCGGCGTCAGTAGCGCGGGCCGTCCGCTCCTAGATCATGTTCAAGCGCGTGATTGGTCGAGCGTGGCGGCAGTCGGGCAACGAGCTCGCACCTCCCCAGCTACTTGAGACCCATCCTCCGGTGTGCCTGACCGATCCGGAAAGCATCACGGTGAGGCATCTGCCGATCGTTCAGTGGAAACCATTAAAAGCCGTGAATAGCGCCTCCGACGTGCCTTCAAAGTGACTTCTTGAGTCGCCCCGACGGGCAGCCAGTGGCCGCTGCGTGCGCTAAAATCCCGTCCAAGCTCTGCTTATCGTAAAGCGGATCGTTTGATCGTTTGCATGGGGCTGCATGAGGTATTGATAATCGAGGCCGAGGCGCAGATGATCGCGCAATTGCAGATCCGCGCCGCCCTCGAGTTCTACGGTGTTCTCATTTGCAATGTACGAGTTGGTCGAGACGGTCCAGATGCCGGCCGTTGGAATCGCGGCGTAGCTCAGCGTCGTCGTGCCGGCGCCCTCGAAATTGTGCCCGAACTCGAGACGCGCGTGCGGCTCCAGCGTCTGGCCGCCCCACGCCACGTGATCGCTTGTGCGTACGCCCAGCACCGCCGCGTCGTAATCGACGGCCTGGCTTCCATAGTTCAGCGCCCAAGCCGGATCGCCGCTCTCCGCGTATGTGTCGAGATCGCTGTTCGAGAGCTCGAAGCGGCCGTAGGGTGAGAACAGCAAACCATGCAACGTGTAATCGTAGCCGGCGGTTAACGAGCCGAACAACTGCTCGCCGCCGCGGTGACCGGTGAGATAATCCCCGGCATCGGCGTCGAACCGATTGCTGTCGAAGGTCAACGCCGCGCCGCCGAGCACGCCGTCGACGTAGGCGTGCGCGCCGTGCCGATAGCCGCCGTATATCGATGCGCTGACGCTGTGCGCGCCACTGAACGTGCCATCGTTCCCGACACTCGTGTCGTCGTGGTCATAACCAAGCGCGAAACCGAAGAGTGCGTCTTTGAGGCGCTTATCTACGCCGACGTTCAGGTTCATCCCGTGATGGTCGAAGCTCGGCGATCCGTCGTACGCCTGCGCGGCCCCAAAGGTCGCCGCACCGCCGACCCAGAGGCCGAGGCCGCCGGGCTTCGGCGCAGCCGATTTCACATCCCCAAGCGCGGGCAACGTCATACCGTTCAAGCTCACGGAGAGCCCGTCACTGAAAGCCGGCGAAGCGCCGTTGCGCGCGCGCTCCAACCGCTGCTCGATCGTCTCGATTTGATCGTGTGCGAACGCCTGCGCCTGGCTCGTTTGCGCGTCGATCAGACCCAACACGTCCGGGTTCTTCGACGGATCGGGCTGACTGCTCACGAGCACGAGCACATCCGCCGTGACCGTCGTCCCGCTGCCGGTGGTCAACAACACCGTGATCTGCGCCACACCGCGGAAGGTGGAATTCGAAGTGAAGTTCAGTTCCGCCGGCTGCGTGAGCGTCACGGTGCCCGCATTGCCGGGCGAGACGCCCACGATCGAGGAGGAGACGTAGTTCCCGACGGCCGCCGCGGAGACACCGTCTAGGGTCAGCGCCGCTAGGTTTACATTCGTCACGTTACCCGGCGTGTTCGTCACGGTAACAGTCCCGCTTCCGGCCGGTGCACTCCCGGCCGCGGTCACCTTTACCGTCACCGTCGCCGGCGTCGAGCTGCCGAAATTGTTGCTGACGTCGTACGTGAAGGTGTCGCTGCCGACGAAACCCTTCGCCGGCGTATACGTGATCTGTACTCCGCTGGCAACGGCGCTGCCATGCGTCGGATTGCCGACGACGCTCACACCCGTGAACGGCGCGCCGGTCGCTCCGACGGTCGCGTTGATCAAGACCGATGTGCCCGTCGTCGTGGTCACCGTCAATGCACCGGCCGACGGTACGGCGAGCGGCGTCACCGTGACGGTCACGACGGCC
The DNA here is from genome assembly GCA_035503775.1 of Candidatus Acidiferrales bacterium. Lineage (GTDB taxonomy): Bacteria > Vulcanimicrobiota > Vulcanimicrobiia > Vulcanimicrobiales > Vulcanimicrobiaceae > DATJTD01. The sequence continues at coordinate 4,896 of DATJTD010000049.1, read as the reverse complement.
GGCGCCGACGTGCCGCCCGGATTCGTTGCGGTATAGCTGAACGTATCCGTGCCGCCGTAGAACGTCGACGCCGGCGTATACGTCACCGTCTTTCCCGAGACCGTCGCGGTGCCGTGACTCGGCGCACTCGCGATCGTCACCGCAGTGACGTCGGTGCCGGTGATCGAGCCGGTGAGATCGATGCTCGTCGCCGTGTCGTACGCCGTGCTCGCATGCACGGCCGCAACCGACGGCGCCCCCGGCACACCGACGCTGACCGTCACCGTCGCCGCCGTCGAGGTGCCGCCGGGATTGGTCGCGGTATACGTGAAGCTGTCGGTGCCGCCGTAGAAGGTCGCAGCGGGCGTGTAGGTCACCGTCTCGCCCGACACCGTCGCCGTACCATGGCTCGGCGCGCTTGCGATCGCGATCGCGGAGATGCTCGTCCCGGTGATATCGCCGGCGAGATTGATGTTCGTTGCGGTAGCGTAGGCGGTCGTCGCACTCGCATTGCTTACCACCGGTACAGCGGGTTCGGCGATTGTCACGTCCAGCGTCACTTGCGGTGCTGCGGCGTGGCTTCCGTCGCCGGCTTGATTCGCGGTAATGGCGCAAAGACCGGAGGAGAGCATCGTCACGGTGCTGCCGCTGATCGAGCAGATCCCGACGGAACCGGACGCAATCGCGAAGACGACGGGACTGGTCGAGCCGTCGCCGGTCGCTGAGACGGTGAACGTGCCGTTCGGGGCGTAAATGGGCGACGCGGGAGAGGCTGCGAAGTTCGTGATCGCTCCGCTGCCGAGCGGCGTGACGCTATTCGACGCCGACGATGCCGTGCCGGTACCCGCCGAGTTGACGGCGCTGACGGTAAACGTGTACGACGTACCGTTGGTGAGTCCGGTGACCGTACAGGGCGACGTGCCGCACGTGCCCGTGAGACCACCCGGACTCGAGGTCGCTGTGTACGATGTAATCGTCGCACCGCCGTCGCTCGCAGGCGCCGTGAAAGCCACCGAGGCCTGCGCGTTGCCGGCGAAGGCGCTGCCGATTGTCGGCGCACCGGGTGGTACTGCGGCGATCGCAAACGATTGGGCGACTTGCGATGCCGCCGTGTACGCGGCGTTGCCCGCCTGATTCGCATCGATCGTGCACGTGCCGGCGGCCACGGTCGTGAGCGTGCCGCCGCTCGTGATGGTGCATACCGCCGGCGTCGCCGATGAGAACGTGACCGTCAAACCGGACGTCGCCGTCGCCGTCAGCGTCGGCGAGGTGCCGAAATTCTTCGTTCCTGGATTGTTGAAGGTGATCGTCTGACTTGCTTCCGGCGTGACGCTGTTCGACGCAGCAGACGCCGTGCTCGTGCCCGCAGTATTCGTTGCGGTAACCGTGAACGTGTACGACGTACCGTTGGTCAGTCCGGTGACCGTGCACGGCGAACTCGAACACGTACCGGTGAGTCCGCCGGGACTCGACGTCGCCGTGTACGACGTAATCGTCGCGCCGCCGTCGCTCGACGGTGCGGTGAAGGTCACGGAAGCTTGCGTATTTCCCGCAGTCGCGACGCCAATCGTCGGCGCGCCGGCGACCACGGCAGCAATCGAGAACGATTGTGCAACTTGCGACGCCGCCAAGTACGCGGCGTTGCCTGCCTGATTCGCATCGATGGTGCACGTACCGGCCGTGATGGTCGTCAGCGTGCCGCCGCTCGTGATCGTGCAGACGCTCGTCGCAGAGGTGAAGGTGACTGACAAACCGGACGTCGCCGTCGCCGTCAACGTCGGCGAGGTTCCAAAATTCTGCGCACCGGGATTGTTGAACGTGATCGTTTGACTCGCGGCCGGCGTGACGCTGTTCGACGAAGCAGACGCCGTGCTCGTGCCTGCGGTGTTCGTTGCGGTAACCGTGAACGTGTATGATGTGCCGTTAGTCAGCCCGGTGACGGTGCACGGCGAGCTTGCGCAGCTACCGATGAGTCCGCCCGGATTCGACGTCGCCGTGTACGACGTGATCGTCGCGCCGCCGTTGCTCGCCGGTGCGGTGAAGCTCACGGAAGCTTGCGTGTTTCCAGCGGTTGCGACGCCAATCGTCGGCGCTCCGGGGACGACGGCGACGATCGAAAACGACTGCGCAACTTGCGGCGCTGCCGAATAGGTGCCGTTGCCCGCCTGATTGGCATCGATGGTGCACGTACCGGTCGTGATGGTCGTCAGCGTGCCGCCGCTCGTGATCGTGCAGACGGCCGTCGTCGCCGAGGTGAACGTCACCGTCAAACCGGACGTCGCTGTCGCCGTCAACGTCGGCGAGGTTCCGAAACTTTGCGATCCGGGATTGCTGAACGTAATCGTCTGACTCGCCGCCGGCATCACGCTGTTCGACTGAGCAGACGCCGTGCCGGTGCCCGCGGTGTTCATTGCGGTAACCGTGAACGTGTACGACGTGCCGTTGGTCAGCCCGGTGACGGTGCACGGCGAGCTCGCGCAGCTGCCGGTGAATCCACCCGGACTCGATGTCGCCGTGTATGACGTGATCGCCGCACCGCCGTTGCTCGCCGGCGCGGTGAAGCTCACGGAGGCTTGCGTATCTCCCGCGGTGGCGACGCCGATCGTCGGTGCGCCGGGAACGACGGCGACGATCGAAAACGATTGGGCAACTTGCGACGCTGCGGAATAGGTGCCGTTGCCCGCCTGATTCGCATCGACGGTGCACGTACCGGCGGTGATGGTCGTCAGCGTGCCGCCGCTCGTGATCGTGCAGACGGCCGTCGTCGCCGAGGTGAACGTCACCGTCAAACCGGACGTCGCCGTCGCCGTCAACGTCGGCGAGGTCCCGAAATTTTGCGAGCCGGGGTTACTGAAGGTGATCGTCTGGCTCGCCTGCGGCGTCACGCTGTTCGACATCGCCGAAGCGGAGCCCGTGCCTTGACTATTCGTCGCGGTGACCGAGAACGTATACGCTGTGCCGTTCGTGAGCCCGGTGACCGTGCACGGCGAACTCGAACACGTACCGGTAAGGCCGCCGGGACTCGACGTCGCCGTATAGCCGGTGATCGTGGCGCCACCGTTGCTCGATGGTGCGGTGAACGTCACCGTGGCCTGTCCGTTGCCGGCGGTAGCGGTGCCGATCGTCGGCGCACTCGGAACGGTGGCGTTTACGGTGAACGTGCTGTAGGTGCGCGTAGCGGTAGCCGAAGTGGAATCGGTCGTCTTTACGGTGAAATCGTAGCTGCCCGCAACGGTCGGCGTCCCGGAAAGCGTGCCGCTCGAGCTGAGGCTCATGCCGTTCGGCAACGCACCGGCCGATAGCGTGTAGGTGTACGGCGCCGTGCCGCCGGAAGCGGTTATCGTCTGCGAGTACGCCGTGTTCACCGTCGCCGCCGGCAAACTGCTCGGCGATAACGTGATGCTGCCGCCGGTGATCGTAACGTTGAACGTGATGACCCCGCCGGAGTCGTCGTAGATGCCGAACGTATCCGACGTTGCGCCGTCGCCGTTATTGACGTACGTGCCCATGCCGGTGGCGTTGCCGGTGGTCGCGTTTACCCCCGATATCGAGCCGTGGGACGGCTCGACGGCGATACCGCTAAAACCAAATACCGAGCAGCTGCTCTCGTCGAAGTTGACCGACCCCCCCGAGGCGACCGTCAGGGCAACGGGCGTCGGACACTCCGTCGAGGGAGCCGCCTGTGCAACCCCGTGCATCGCGAAGAACACCGGCAACGAGAACAGGATCGCAAGCAGCAACGACCGTTTGCCAAAAGGGCATGCGTATCCGACAGCTTGTTTAAGCTTCCGTTCCAAATGATTCGGAATCTGGATATCCTCCACGCTTGCCTTGCCGAATAAACGGCCGGGCAGGCCATTACCGATGGTATCGGCACGGCCACACCTCATTCTTTACCTGGACCACTTCATACCAAGGGTCCGGCATTTGATCGGGCTTGACCGCGAAAGGCCAGCTTTAGTAGACTGGTCCATCGGTCTTGCCGACGCAAAGCCCGGCTCTCGGAGGTGATCGATCGGGTCGAGACGATCGTGATCGCTCGCAACGGCCAACCCGTGGCTGAGTTGCGTCCCATTCGCCCGGTCTCTCCTCGTAAGGCCGTGGAGAGAATTCGGGCAATCGGCAAGCGAGTCGCGAAGCGCAATGCGAAAAAGCAACCCGGGCGTGTGGGAGGCTTCGGCGGACGAGCCGGTTTGCGTGAGGGACACCGCTTCTAACGTGGCACTGGTGCTCGATGCGTCGGTCGCCCTCAGATGGTTCCTCGCCGACGAACAACGCGCCGCAGCCGGCGCGCTGCGCGACCTTCCCATCCTCGTCGACCCTCCCGGGCACTGCGTTCTCCGCGGCAGTGAGGTACGGCTCGCGCGATTCTACGGCATGACGTCGTACGACGCAGCATATCTCGCACTCGCGGCGGATCGGCAGGTTCCGCTTGCAACGTTCGACGCCGCACTCGCGCACGCGGCACGCGATCTCGGTGTCGTCGTGCTGGAACAGTAGGCTTGTTCGGCCTTCGACGGTTTGTCAGGCGTAATTGCGCGGTTCCGTGATCTGGACGCGAGCCGTGATTGGCGCAAGCTTTTTATTCCAGTCGGAGTCATTGGTCACGAGATGAGCGACTTGGGCGACGATTCCGCCGGCGATAACCAACGCGTCGGGTGTCTTAAAATTGTGAGTCGCTCGGAGCGACGCGGCTTCTTGCGCGACGTGGAGATCGATCGAAAGAAGCGTAAGGTTCGGCCAGTGGTTCAGGAAATCGTGGACATGCGCGGCACCGGCGGGCTGGATACGTAGCGGCCGTACGAGCAGCTCCATTGCGCTTATCGGAGAAACCAGTGCGGCGTTCCGTCCGTGCTTTACGAAATCGTCGATGAGGAGAACGGCGACGTCGTGGGTTGCATCGCTCGGCTCGAAATA
>DATJTD010000048.1:0-18462 GCA_035503775.1 Candidatus Acidiferrales bacterium | reverse complement strand
TGCGATTATCACCGAATACGGCGTTGCCCGGCCTCCCTACGCGCAGTCGATTCCTCAATTGGCGAAGCGGGCGAACGTGGCGTTCGCAAAGCGGTGAAATACTACGACTTCATCGAGAAGCGTCCGGCCCTCTCGAAACTCGTCGTCATCGAAGGGATCGAGCGCCTCTTCGCCGATCGCGCGCTGAGCGCTATCGAGGAGCGGCTCTTCTCTCCCGCCGAGCGCGAGCTCAACGTCGATCGTTTCAATGCAACCGAACTCGAATCGTTCGGTAACGTCGAAGCCGCCGTTGCGGCGATGCCGTTCTTAGCGACGACGCGCCTCGTCGTCGTGCGGGGCGCGCACGAGCTGCGCGCACAGCCGCGACGCGATCTGCTTGCGGTGGCGCAGACGGTCCCCGACGGGAACGTGCTCGTCCTCGAAGATCTCGTCTCCCCCAATTCCAAACGGCCTGAGCCGCTGGCAAAACTGCTCGGCCGCGCGGCTCTGCGCATCGATACGACGCCAACCGCCGACGTGCGCGAACGTTTCGTGCGCGAGACCTTGGCTGAACTCGGCGCCCAAGCCGAACCGGCGGTTATCGCAACACTTGCGCAGAGCGATACCGACCTTCTCGCGGTGCGCACCGACCTCGAAAAACTCGCACTGCTCAGCGCAACGATCACGATCGAGGATCTGTTGCGCGAAAGCCTCGTAACCGACGATGCGAAGGCGTATCAGTACGCCAGTGCCCTGCTCGAAGGACGCACGGCCGATGCGTTGACGATTGCCTACGACATGCTCGGCAACGATCCGCGCGGCGCAGCGATTCCGCTGATCGCGGCGCTCGCGACGGAGTACAATTTGGTCTGGGAGCTCGCCCGCAACGGCGGTGAGCTTCCGGCGCGGCATCGCTGGCGGGAACGCATGTTGCGTCCCGCCGCTCGGCGTCTGGGCGAACGCCGGGCGCGTCTGGGATTCGAACGTGCCGTGCGCGGCTTCGAAGCGATCGTCACCGGCCGGGCGGAGGACCCGCGCGCCGTCGTGGTGCTCTTGACGGCCGCAGCCTCCTAGCATTCCCGGACGGCGCCGCGGCGGGACGCGGAACGAGGGCGGAGAAGCCCAGATCGTTCGATGGACTATTCAACCTATATATCGCCTTTTTCGTGGAGGTACGGCCGCGCCGAGTTGCGTGCGCTGTTTTCCGAACGAGAGCGGCGCCGTTTATGGCGCGCCGTTTGGGTCGCGCTTGCGCAGTCGCAAGAGCGAAGCGGCCTCGTCACCCGCGCCGAACTCGACGACCTGCGCGCGCATGCCGGCAAGATCGATATCGAGGCGGCGCTCGCCATCGAACACGAGATCGGCCACGATCTCATGGCCGAGATTCGCGTCTTCGCGTCGCAGGCAAAGATCGGAGGCGGTAAACTGCATCTCGGCGCGACGTCGATGGATGTGGAAGATACCGTCGAGACGTATCGCCTGCGCTGCGCGCTCGCGCTCCTCGGCGAGAGTTTGCAAAGCCTCTTGCGCGGATTTGCGGCACAAATCGAACGGCTCGCCGACCTCTCGTGCATGGGATACACGCATCTGCAACCGGCTGAGCCGACGACCGTCGGCCACCGCCTTGCGGTCTACGCGCAAGATTTGCTCATCGACGAGGCGCAACTGCGCACGGCATACGCGCAACTCACGGCCAAAGGCATTCGTGGTGCGGTCGGCACCTCGGCGTCGTACACGCATCTGCTGCGCGGCAGCGGTCGCACGGCGAGCGAACAAGAGGCCGACGTGCTGAACGTCTTCGACCTCAGCGCTCGCGACGTCAGCACGCAGACCTACCCCCGCAAGCTCGACTATCTGGTTCTCTCGACGTTGGCGGGTGTGGGTGCTTCGCTCTCGAAATTTGCCGCCGACGTGCGCATCCTCTCGTCGCCGGGATTCGGTGAGATGTTCGAGCCGTTCGGCGCAAAGCAAGTGGGTAGCTCCGCGATGCCGTTCAAGCGCAATCCGGTGATGTCGGAGCGCATCGATTCGCTCGCGCGCCTGTTGCCGGGCTTTGCCGACGCGGCGTGGCAGAACGCAGCGACCAACTATCTCGAACGCACTCTCGACGACAGCGCGAATCGCCGCACGCTCCTTCCTGAAGCGGTCCTCTGCACCGATGAACTGTTGACGCTCGCAGCGAAGATCGTCGGCGGCTTGCGCATCGACGAGCGCCGCATCACGCAAAACCTCCGCCAGTACGGGCCGTTCGCCGGCAGCGAAGCAGTGCTGATGGAAGCCGTGAAGTCCGGCGGCGACCGTCAGGCGCTCCACGAGGCGATCCGCGATGCCGCGATGCGCGCATACGAAACGATCGCCGCGGGCGGCGACAATCCGCTTGCGACCTTCCTGGTCGACGACGAACGCCTCACCGCGTTGCTCGACCCGGCGGAGATTCGCTCGTTGCTCAAAGCTTCCGCATACGTCGGTGATGCGCCGGAGCGCGCGCGCGCAGTGGCCGCGCGCATCAATGCCCTCGAGCCCTTTCCCAAGCCCCGCACGCTCGCCGAGAGTGCCTCATGATCAAAGGCCTGGAAGTCGCTCGCGGCAAGACCAAGGTGCTCTTCGAGAAGCCGAGCGAGCCCGATGTCCTGGTCGTGCAGGCACTCGACAGCATCACCGCCGGCGACGGCGCGCGCCGCAACGAAGTCCCGGGGAAAGGCCGCATCGCCGCTAAGACAACCGCGCGCGTCTTTCGTCTCTTGAATCTTTGCGGGCTGCCGACGCACTATCTCAGCGGCGGCGAAGACGACGACGACAACGAGATGCTCGTGCGCCGTTGCACGATGATTCCACTCGAAGTCGTCGTGCGCGGTGTGGCGGCCGGATCGCTCGTGAAGCGGAAGCCCAGCATAGTGCGCGGCTCGATCATCATCCCGCGCATGGTCGAGTTCTTCCTCAAAGACGACGCGAATCACGATCCGCTCATCGAGCCCGATCAGATCGTGGCGCGCGCGATCGCCACGTCGCAAGAGATTGCGGCGATGAGCGAGATCGCGCGCATTGTCTTCGAGATTCTCGCGCACGCGTGGCGCGGGCAGCAGACCTTGCTCGTCGACCTCAAGATCGAGTTCGGCCGCTTGGCGACCGGTGACGGAAAGGGCAGCCTCGTCATCGCCGATGTGATCGATAACGACTCGTGGCGCATCTGGCCGCAGGGACGCGAAGAGCTGATGCTCGACAAGCAAGTCTACCGCAATCTCACCGACGTGACCGACGCCGACCTCGTCCGTCTCAAAGAGACCTACGAGCGGGTCGCCGAGATGGTCGGCCGCTTTCCCGTGATGCGTCCGGGGATGGCGGCGCTCATTGCCGATGGGCAAGAACGCGTCGGCACGCTCGACCCAATCGCTCGCGCGCTGGGGAAAGGTTTCGGTGTGCCTAGCTTGCGCCGCATCGCCTCCTCGACGCTCTTGCCTTCGTACACGCTGCAAGTGGTGCAGCAACTGGATGCTACCTTTGCGAGCATCGTCTACGTCGCGGCGGGCGATGATACACTCGTGCGACTCATCGACGGAGCGACGCCGTCGCCCGTCATTGGTATCGCGCATCGCACGGCTGACGAAGTGGCGCTCGCATGCGCCAAGATGCTCGCCGTCGACAACTCGGTGCTCTTCGGTCGCGTGCTGTTGCAGCAGGCCAATGCGCGCTCGGCGATCGTACAAGCCGACGGACAATTGAGCGCTGCAGCCTCGCTCAGCGGAACCCTCGGGTGACGGCGCGCGCATCGGAAGCAATTGCGGTGCTGCGCGTGCACGGCTCGAGTGACGCGGAGATCGAGGAGCAGGCGCGGCATCTCGGCATCGCGCTGACGCTGTCAGAGCTGCGGCTCATCGCCGAGCGCCTCGGCCGCGATCCAACCGTCGTGGAGGCGCACGCGTTCGATGCGCAGTGGAGCGAGCACTGCTCGTACAAATCGAGCCGGCACCTCCTCTCGCGCCTGCCGACCGAAGGTCCAACGGTGATGCTCGGCCCCAAAGAAGATGCGGGCATCGTCCATTTGGGCGAGTGGAAAGGCGAGTCGTATGGGATCGTCATCGCTCACGAATCGCACAACCATCCCTCACAAGTGGTGCCGTTCGAAGGCGCAGCGACGGGGATCGGCGGCATCGTGCGCGACGTCCTCTGCATGGGCGCCCACGTCATCGCCGTCGGCGATCCGCTGCGTTTCGGGACGTATCGCGCCGCGCATCCACGCTACGTGGCGCAAGGCGTCGTCGACGGCATCGCCGCTTACGGAAACGCGATCGGCGTCCCGAATATCGCCGGCGATATCTATTTCGACGCCGGATTCGACGACAATTGCTTGGTCAACGTCGTCGCGCTTGGCCTAGTCAAAGAGCGCGAGATCATTCATTCGTTCGCCCCACCCGATGCCGCAGGCTGGGACATCGTGCTCGTCGGAAAGGCCACCGACCGGAGTGGTTTCGGCGGAGCGGCGTTTTCGTCGCTCGTGCTCGATGAAGAAGATGCGCAGCAGAACAAAGGCGCTGTTCAAGTCCCCGATCCGTTTCTCAAGAACGTGCTCATGCGCGCTTCGTACCGCGCGTTTGAAGCCGTGCATGCGGCCGGACTCACCGTGGGCTTCAAAGACCTTGGCGCCGGTGGCATCATGGGATGTACGGCGGAGATCGTCGCGAGCGGCGGTTTTGGCGCGACGATCGACCTCGACGCCTGTCCGACCTCTCAACCGAATCTTCCGCCGGCGGTGATCGCGGTCGGCGAGACGCAAGAACGCCTGACCTGGGTGGTTCCGCCCTCGTTCACGCCGGCGTTGCTTGCAATCTATAACGAAGAGTTCACCCTTCCGCAGATCGCCCGTGGCGCATGTGCCGCGGTGATCGGCAAAGTCGAGGCGAGTTCGGAGTATGTGCTGCGTCACCAGGGTGAAGAGGTGATGCGCGTTCCGATCGATTTTCTCACCGGCGGTATCCGGTATGAACGGCCGTACACGCCGCCTGCGCCGCGGCGCGTCTTTGCGGAGGGCGAGGCCACCTCCGTACCGGCCGATGGAGCGCAGACGCGGCGTTTCGACGACTTGCTCGAACGCATACTCTCGCACCACGACGTCTGCTCGCGCAAGCCCGTCTACGAGCGCTTCGACTCGGTTGTGCGCGGGACGACCTCGATTCCGTGCGGGTATGCCGATGCCGGGCTCATCGTTCCGATTCCGGGCGCGCCGCTGGCTGCCGCCCTTGCCGTTGATGGAAACCCGCGCTACGCAAAGCTTTCAGCGCGTTTAGCAGCCGAGCACGCCGTCCTCGAATCGGTGCGCAACGTGGTCGCGGTCGGGACGCGGCCGGCAGGCCTGACCGACTGCCTCAACTTCGGCAACCCGCAGAACCCCGAGCATCTCGGCGAACTCGTCGTCTCGATCGACGGGTTGGCCCACGCGGCGCGTGAGCTCGGCGTCCCATTCGTCTCCGGCAACGTGAGCTTGTACAACGTCTCGGCGAACGGAAACGCCATCCCGCCGTCGGCGATCGTGGCCTGTGTTGGGACTACTGCCGACATTTCGAAGACGGCGAACGCCGCGTTCAAAGAAGCCGGCTCGACGTTGTTCTTGCTAGGCGAAGCTCGCGCGCACCTCGGCGGTTCGGTCGTGGCCGATATCCTGCAATTGCGCAAGACGGAGCTTCCGGCGATCGAGTACGCGCGCGTGCGCGCGGAGATCGCCTGTCTCTTGCGCGCTTTCGATCGAGGGCTCGTTTTGGCCGCTCATGATATCTCCGACGGCGGACTGCTGGCGGCCATCGCCGAGATGGCGTTTGCCTCGCGCCCCTACGGGCTCATCGGGGCCGAGGTCGAGGATTCCGAGCTTTGGGCTCCCGACGTCGTGCATATCGCCGCGTATTTCGGTGAAGCGCAAGGCTTCGTCTGTGAGGTGAACGATCGTGCTGCTTTCGAGGCGCTTGCACGAGAGACGGGTGCAGCGCATTCGGTAATCGGCCGCACGATCGATCGCCCGGAGCTTCATCTCAAATTGACGGGCGATCGTCTCGATCTGCACCGGCTCCATGAGGTGTGGAGTGCTCCGTTGCGCGATTTTTATGAGGACGTAGTGGCGTGAGTACCCGGCGTGGGGCACGGGTTGCCGTCTTGGTCTTTCCCGGCACCAACAGTGAGGAAGAGACCATTCGCGCCTGCCGAGCCGGCGGCTTGGAGACGCACCTCGTCTCGTGGACGGCGTCAGCGCAGACGGTGCGTGGCTTCGATGCCTACGTATTGCCTGGCGGCTTCGCATACGAAGATCGCGTGCGCGCCGGCGCCATCGCCGCGCACGATCGTCTGATGGAGAGCGTCCGTGAAGGGGCCGCCGCCGGAAAGTTGGTGCTCGGCATCTGCAACGGGGCGCAAATCTTGCTCGAAGCGGGACTAGCTCCCGATCTCGACGGCTCGACCCGCCCGCAAGCCGGGTTCACCCGGAATCTTCCCGGCGGCCGCTATCGCTCGACCCACGTGCACGTGCGGCTCGCCATTGCGCCTGAGCGCTGTGCGATCAGCGCCGCCTTGCCTTCCGAAACGGTCCTTCCCGCATGGGCTTCGCACGGCGAAGGGCGACTGGCTGCCGATTCGCGTACGCTGGAAGCGATGCAATCGCACGACCATCTGGCTTTCGTCTACTGCGATCGCGCCGGCGTGACGACGCCCGAGGCGATCCCTAACGGCTCGGCCCTCGGCGTTGCCGGCGTCGTCAATCGCGCCGGAAACGTCCTGGCCCTCATGCCGCATCCCGAACGGGACGCCTGGACGTTCATGCACAACGACGCATCGCGCGCAAAGGCCCGCGGCGATCGAGCGGCGACGCTCGGCGTCTCCGGGGGTATTGCGCTCTTCCAGAGCTTTGCAGCGGCGCTGCGATGATTCAAACGATCGAGATCGGTCTGACGATTCCCGACAACGAGGCATATACGGCACTCACAACCTTGCAGCGACTCGGTGTCGAGATCGGTGGTCTGCGCCGCGCGGACCTCTGGCGTTTCGAACTCGCCGCATCAGCAGCGGAGAGCTTCGTCGACCACGTGCGAACGCTCGAGACCATCTACAACCCCAACAAACATACGCTTCGCGTACGGCACGACGAGCGGCCTGCCTGCGGCGAAGTGTGGATCGACGAGCCCGGTCACGGCGTCTTGGAATCTCCCGTGCGCATCTCCGGTCGCGTCTTGCCGGGTGTCGAGCGCGCGGCCCGTTCGGTGAGCTGGCATCTTCAGGCGCCCGAGGGTGGGCCAGCTAGCGCGGAGGTAGTCCGGCGCGCCGTCGAAATTCTTCTCTGCAATCCCGCATTTCAGAAGGCAACGATCTAATGTTCGCACCGCAACTGCTTCCCCGTCCCGATTCCCTCTGCAGCGGCGATTTTTATACGATCGCCACGCTCGGCTCGCACTCGGCGCTTCAGATTCTCAAAGGAGCGCACGACGAAGGGTTCCGGACGCTCGCAATTGCGAGCAACTCCACCGAACGGCTCTACCGCTCGTTCGCCTTCGTCGACGAGGTGCTGACGATCGACCGGTATGAGGATTTTCCCAAGCTCGTGCCGGAGCTCGAGAAGCGCAAGATCATCATCGTGCCGCACGGCTCGTTCGTGGCATACCTCTCGCTCGACGAGCACAAAGCGATGCCGATTCCGTATTTCGGAAACAAGGCGATCTTGGATTGGGAAGCCAGCCGCGAACTGCAACGCCAGTGGCTCTCGCGCGCCGGCCTCAAACTGCCGCGTCAGTTTCGTACCGGTGCGGAAATCGACCGGCCGGTTATCGTGAAACTCTACGGTGCGCTCGGTGGAAAGGGCTACATGCTCGTGCGCGATTCGCACGATTTCGAGTATCACGCCGCCGAGCTTGCACGCAAGAACTACATCATTCAAGAATACATCATCGGCGTGCCGTTTTATATCCACTATTTTTACTCGTCGTTGACCGGCAAACTCGAGATCATGTCGATGGACGTGCGCTATGAGACGAACGTCGATTCGCTGGGGCGAATACCGGCGAGCGTGCAGGCCGGGATGGGTGGCGTCGAGCCAAGCTATGTCGTCGTTGGGAACTCGCCCGTGAGCTTGCGGGAGTCGATGCTCGCCGAGGCCTATCGTATGGGTGAAGAGGTGGTGCGAGTCAGTCAGGAGATCGCGGCGCCGAAGGGGCTCTTCGGGGCATTTTGCATCGAGACGATCATCACGCCCGACGCGCAGTTTTACATCATGGAGATCTCCGCGCGCATCGTGGCGGGCACGAATCTCTTCATCGACGGCTCGCCCTACTCGTATTTGAACTACTCCGAGCCGATGTCCACCGGGCGCCGGATTGCGCGCGAGATCAAGAACGCGCTGCTCTCGGGCTCGCTGCACTGCGTGCTCGACGACTCGAGTGTCGTTTCACCCTAGCGTGCTCGACGAACGTATCGCCTCCACGCTCGCGTCCTACGACCGGGCTGCTCTCACCCTGTGCTCGGTGGGCTCCCACTCGGCGCTCGACGTCGCTGCGGGAGCGCGGGCGCAAGGCCTCCGGAACCTCATCGTGACGGCCCGCGGCCGCGAGCAGACCTATTCGAGACACTTCGCGCGCCGCGACAACCCGCCGCGCGGGTGTGTCGATCGCACGATCGAACTCGGGTCGTTTGCCGACATTCTTGCGCCGGACGTGCAAGAAATTTTGCTCGCCGCGAACGTCATCTTCGTCCCGAACCGGTCGTTCGAAGTCTATCTCCGTGAGAAATATTCGTATGATGAAATAGAGCGCGGCATGCGCGTGCCGTTCTTCGGCAGCCGACGGCTGCTGCGGGCTGAGGAGCGCGACGAAGCCGACAACCAGTACGCTCTTTTGGAACGCGCCGGCATTCGGTTTCCGGTCGCGTTCGCGTCGCCCGCCGACATCGATCGGTTGGTGATGGTCAAGGCGAGCCATGCAGTCGTGAGCTTCGAACGCGCTTTCTTCTTATGTACGTCGCCGGACGACTACGAGGTGCAGGCGCGCCGGCTGCTCGATGCCGGCATGGTCACGCGTGAGGGATTGGCAAACGCGCGCATCGAGGAGTACGCCGTTGGTCCGAGCGTCAATCTGAATTTCTTTTATTCCCCCCTTTTGGGGGAACTCGAACTCGTGGGAACCGACACTCGTCGTCAAACGAATCTCGACGGACTGCGTGCGATCCCCCCGAGTCAGCTTTCGGTCGCAGCCGACATCCCAGTGCGCATGGAAGAAGCAGGCCACATCGCGACGACGCTTACCGAGTCGATGCTCGAGAAGGCCTTCGATATGGGCCAACGTTTTCTCCACGCAGCACGCGAGTTGAATCCGCCGGGCGTAATCGGCCCCTTCGCACTGCAATGCATCATCGCCGCCGGACCCCCGAAAGAATTCGTCGTCTATGACGTGTCATTGCGCATCCCCGGTTCACCGGGGACGCGCTACACACCGTACAGTGCTTACCGTTGGGGCCGCGACGTTTCCGTCGGCGAACGCATAGCGATGGAAGTCGCATTCGCCCGAGACGCCGGCCGCCTAACAGAGATCGTTACGTAGCGACATTCGTCGCGAGGCGACCGGATTGCGTGATAGCTTATCCAGCGTAGTGAGAATTATCGGCGGTAGATCTCGCTGAATTCGGCACAAGGGCGCTGCTGCCAGCGTTCGAGCATGCAGCAAATCCGAAGAGAGAAGCGGCAAGGACAAGGATACCGAGAATGCGACGCATGATTTTTACCTTAAGTCGAATGAGGGAGGCAGTACCGACAGTATAGTCGGCGTGCCATCACGCGTCTCTCCTCAGTTTTTAGGGTTCAGTGAACATATTAAACGATTCCACGCTCGCGTGCCAGCGATACCGCCTCACGTCTGCCGCCACTGCAGCCCAATTTACGGATGATCGAGCGAACATGACACTCCACGGTTAGCGTACTACGGGATAAAGAGACGCCAATCGTTTTGCTGCTTTCGCCTAGAGCTAGCGCTCGAAGAACCGTAAGTTCGGTCTTTGTTAGCAATCCAAAGGGTGATGTTTTGCTGCTCGCTGGGAGAGGGAGCTCCTGTAGAAGGCGCGCGTAGCCGCCCAAATTGTTGCGACGTAACGCTTCGAGCGCACGCTCGATTTCCTCGTGCCCGACAGTAGTCTCAGCATGCATATAAATTGCGCGGACTGCTTCGGCCAAAAAACGGGCCGCCTGTGGCAAGGACGCCGTCTCCTGCTCAAGCGTACGGAGAAGCTTATTCGCGGAGGCAGCTCGGCCGGTAAGTAACTGAGTAAGCGCAAGCCAGACTCTTGCTCGGTGCGCGTGATGGGTAACTTGCTCCCGTGAACGCTCCAGCTTGCGTAATTCTTGGAAAGCACTCCGGACAGCCGCGTCGGCCGTGTCTCGCTTCCCTGCCGCAGCCGCGTAGAGCGCTATTTCGCTCCAACGAAGGGCACGACGTGCCGCCGTGACCTGGTTTTGGCCGCTTCCTTCCAAAAATGCGAGGGCCTCGGCAAAGTCGGCCTTCCACGTAGCCTGGAGCGCGAAGCTCGGAGAAAGCGACTGTGTAGCCCGGACATAGGCACTGGCGTCAAATGCCAGCAGAGCCTGCCCCAGCGCGGAAACGCGCTCCTTGTCACCGCGCTCGGTTTCGATTTCGTAGGTTGCTGTCAATGCGAAGAAGACGTAGTCTCGATTGCCGGTGCGCTCACCGTACGTTCGGAGTTGCTGGAGGATCCACAAACAACCATGGACGTCACCACGCTGACTTGCGACCGCGTACAAAAGAGAAGATGCACGAGCCGCTAAGTTGTCCAAGCCCTCGTTTCGACAAAGGTCGATTACCGAATTAGCATACGATTCCGTGCGATCGTATTGACCGAGCTGAAAGGCGATCGAGCCGGCTCGATGTGCGATCGTACCGAGTACAACTGGATCAGTTATCGTGGAGCGCATAGCCAAAGCTCCATCGATCAGAGGAGAGGCTTCGTCCACTCGGCCGATATGCGCACAAATCACTGCATGAAGGCTCATCATAGACGCATGCAGTGTCGGCGCTAACTCGGAGTTACGATAGTCGTAAGCTTCGAGAAGTTCGCGCGCTTTGTCCCATTGCAGACGGAGAACCAAATCCAATGCGTATCGGTCAACGATTATTCCGCGTTCGCGATGCTCTGAGACGAGTTTTAATGCAGCTTCATAGTACGCGTCGGTGCGGTCATACCGGCCAGCCAATGATTCGAGCGCGCCACGCAGTGCGAGCAATATCGGAGTCCGAGAGCGTAGTTCTTCCGCAAGGGCGTTCAGGGACGACGTCAACACGTCCGCATGCCCCATGTCGAGCAGATCAAAACCCGCTTGCCCGAGGACTTTTGCGATTTGGTCGCGCGACTCGGCCTGGACGTACAGGCGAAGGGCCTCCGCGTATCGCTCGCTCTCCTCGTATGCAACGCCTGCCGCAGCTTGCCGTCTACGGAGATGTTCGTGGCCAAGTCTGCGTAGTTCATCTTCTAAAAATTGACGAAAGAGTTCGTGGTAGCGAAAAAATCCCGTGCTCTCCGAGCTTATGAACGCGGTCTGACGCCGCAGTTCTGTTACCAACGCTGCAGCTTGCGGCCAGCCGTGGCGTGAGAGCAAGTCGATATCAATGGTTGGGAAGACGCACGTGTCCAAAAGAAACGCGCGCTCTTCATCACGAAGTTTCCGGAATATCTGCTCGGCGAGATAGGCATACACCATCTCGCGGGTGCCGGAAGCAATTCGCTTGAAATCAGCGGAGCGCGTTGTCGCCCGCAAGGCGAAGGCAAGTGCTACGGGCCACCCTTCGGTCAAGTCGACGAGTTCTTTGAGGTCATCCCGGCGCATCGCAATCCCGAGGTTACGCGTCAACTGGAGCGCCTCGTCCATCGTGATCTTCAGATCGACTTCGTCAACCGGAATATCGAGATCGCCGTAGGCGAGCCAGCTCGCGATCGGAAGCTGGCCTGCATCGCGAGACGCGAACAGCCAGCGTGTGGACGAGCTGTCCTTCATGAGATCGACGAGAGCGGTAAGAAAGGTCGAGACCCGGGGATCCGAGGCTTCGTGAAGATCGTCGATTACGACTGTGCCGTGGTAGCCTCTAATGTGCGCATGCGCCCACGTCGCAAGCGAGGTAGGCGCGGTGTCACGTGGCGCTTTTTCATATGCCGACATGACGCTGCGCGAGAGGCCGGGCGCGATGGGTTCCAGCGCCTCAGAGAATCCACAAAGAAAACTAAGTAGCGTCGCGTGCTGTTTGCGAACGGCGTACCGGATATGGCGCACATTTTCGTGCGCTAAGTAGTGCCGAACTGCGACCGATTTTCCAAATCCGGCCGGCGCAACCACCATCGCAACGCGCGAGGCCGTAGCACGTGCCAAAACGTCCATCACTCGCGGGCGGAGGATGGGCTCAAAAGGTTTTGCCGATTCACCGCGGTCGACCGCGACGAGTCCACGAATCACTGCTGCCTGCCGACGAAAGCAATGGAGTTCAGAAGATGTGCTACGTCGTTTCAGCGGACGTAGTCGGCCGCCTCCTGGACGTCCTACAAAACGCGAATCTTTCCCGTTTACCAAATGGCGTGAAGAAATTTTCCGAGCTTGCTGATGGCTTGTGGTCGCACAGCGTCAAGCTGCACACAAGCGGCTAACGTTAGAGAAAGATGGCGCACTCGTGGTCGCCGTTCTCTTCACTAGAATTCGTCCAGTAACGATAATGCTTACCGTTATTGAATCCCTGTTGTGTTGGGCCCGAAGATTCAGCCCACAATTCGGGTAATGACCGAACAACCTACGGCAACGCACACTTGGTGAAACGTGCGCATCGATCGAAACCGCTACCCGCGAAGGACATCTGCTCCAGGAGCGTTCTTAGTTCTTCGCTGGTTTGCGCCGATGCAGGGGTGGCTCACATTGTATCACCGGAGGCCCAGGGCTGGTCGATAGGGAGCCATCTGGCCCGACTCCTAAGTCGCCATCATCTTGAGAGTAAATTATCAACGCGAAGGGCCTGCCGCAATCCGCGAATGCGCTGCGGAGGTGAACGTAGCCGAGCGCCACAACAGTGGAAACGAGGACGATGAGAGTCACGACTATCGTGCGGACGCGAAAGGGTCTTTTGAAGTACGGCACCTCGCGTGCTATTGGTCCCATAAATCGAGGTCCAAGTCGCGGCTCCAGTATGCAAAGCCGCGCTCCGTTTCGATCATATGCCGGAGTGCCTGCTCAATAAAAACTGCAAAGGAATCCGAGATGAAATCGGTGTCTCGCGGATTCGGCGGTGCAACAAGCCAGGGATGGTAATCGGCCATCCCCGCACAAAAAACTCGATATTCGCCTTCCTCGGTGGGACACCCCACATCGTACACGATTCGATCGTCGACACCTCCAAATATATCGGCAATGTCGAAGAAGCGTCTTACATTTTCTCGGCCATATGGTGGGGACCCGTCTCCGAGCAAATCTAGATAATTCCGCAAGTCTTCTGTTTGACGGATGATCCGCGCCGCCCCGTAGACCTCAAATGTGTAAAGATCAGCGATGTTGATTAACATGCCGTTATACCGCTGAAGGAAGTCGCCTTGCGATTTTGCTAACGGCCTATCCATATACGTTTCGAGTAAGGTGAGCAGTTCAGGAGAAGCAGGCGAATAGAGAACTACTTCGATTTCCTTGCTATGCTTTTTCGCGACTCGTCCGATTCGCGCGAGGTAGTCGTGCAGCAGCGAATCGTTCAATTTCTCGTACCCCCGATCACGGTGCGAAGTTGGACGGTAGCCACCACGTCGTCAAATTGTGATGTTCGCTTGATGGAATCCATACCCCGTTGTGGTAGCACTGGCGCAAGGAATCGAGCCTGCGCAGGACCGTCGCCCCGTAAATGCGCGCTTGGACGCCGCGCCGTCGGTAAATCGCAACCATAAGTCAAGGCTGTTAGGCCATCCTAATTTATAATATAGCCGAACCTGATTTCGGAGGCGTCAGCCCAGCTGAGCACGCATGGGGCGGCATCCTGAGAAACGAACAGCCGGACACGATGACGATGGCGGCAACCACAACAGCGGCGCAGACACAACCTGCGACCGTGCTCATTTTGGACTTCGGGGCGCAGTACAGCCAGCTGATTGCCCGGCGGACGCGCGAGGCGAGCGTGTACTCCGAGATCGTGCCGCACGATACGCCGTGGGCGCAGATTGCAGCGCGCCGTCCGGCGGCGATCATCCTGACCGGCGGCCCGGAGAGCACCCTCGCTCCCGACTCGCTCGACGTCGATCCGCTGATCTGGAAGAGCGGCGTTCCGGTCTTGGGCATCTGCTACGGCATGCAGCTCATCGCGCGTGACTTGGGTGGGACGCTCGTGCGCTCGTCGATAAGTGAGTTTGGCGCCGCTTCGCTGGAGATCACGCATCCGTCGCCGCTGACTGGCAACATCCCGGCGCGTACCCGCGCCTGGATGTCGCACGGCGATACCGTCGTCGCTCCGCCGCCCGGGTTCGTCACACTCGCACGTACGGAGCGGTGCGCGATCGCAGCGATCGGCGATCCGCAGCGGCGGATCTACGGCGTCCAGTTCCATCCCGAAGTCGTCCACACTGAGGGCGGCAAGCAGGTCATCGAAAATTTCTTGCACGAGGTTGCCGGGATCGCACCGGGTTGGCAGATGGAGTCGTTCGTCGACCGCTCGATCGACGAGATCCGCGCTCTGGTCGGCGACGGTCGCGTGATCTGCGCCCTCTCAGGCGGCGTGGATTCGGCCGTCGCGGCAACGCTCGTTGCGCGCGCCATCGGCGAGCAGCTCACCTGCATCTTCGTCGACACCGGCCTCTTGCGCCAGGACGAAGCCGAGGGCGTCATGCACGCCTTCCGCGACGTCATGCACCTCAACGTCATCAAAGTCGACGCGCGCGCACGTTTCCTCGCGCAACTCGCGGGGGTCATCGACCCCGAAGCCAAGCGCATTCGCATCGGCCACGAATTCATCACGATCTTCGAAGAAGAAGCAACCAAGATCGAAGGCGTCGCCTATCTCGTGCAGGGGACGCTGTATCCCGACGTCATCGAGTCGAAGACGCCGGGTTCGAAGGCCGGGCACAAGATCAAATCGCACCACAACGTCGGCGGCCTTCCCGAGACGATGGCGCTCAAGCTCGTCGAGCCGCTGCGCCTGCTCTTCAAAGACGAGGTGCGCGAAGTCGGCCGTGTGCTCGGCTTGCCCGATGCCATCGTCGAGCGTCAGCCGTTCCCGGGGCCAGGCTTGGCCGTGCGCGTGCTCGGCGAAGTGACCGCCGATCGCCTCGAGACCGTGCGCAAGGCAGATGCCATCGTCACCGGCGAGATCGAGCGCGCGGCGCTCTCGCCCAAGCCCTGGCAGTACTTTGCGGTGCTCACGCCATTGCAGAGCGTCGGCGTGATGGGCGACGGCCGCACGTACGCGAACTTGGTGGCGGTGCGAGCGATCACGAGTGAGGATGGCATGACCGCCGACTGGGCGCGCCTGCCGCACGAGCTGCTCGAACGCATCAGCACGCGGATCGTCAACGAAGTCCCCGGCGTGAACCGTGTCGCGTATGATATCACATCGAAGCCTCCGGCAACGGTGGAGTGGGAGTAACGCCGTGCGTATCCTAGTCATAGGCAATGGCGCGCGGGAAGACGCGCTCTCATGGAGGCTCGCGCAATCGCCGTCGTGTACGGCGATTTTTGCGAGCCCCGGAAACGCCGGTACCGCCTCGCGCGGCGGCAATTGGCCAATCGCCGCCACCGACGGCAAGGCGTTGGTCGAACGCGCGCAGCGCGAGCGTATCGACCTCGTCGTCATCGGCCCCGAGACGGCGATTGCCGCCGGCGTGAGCGATCGCTTTCGGGAGGCGGGAATCTCGACATTCGGACCGAGCCGCTCAGCCGGCCGGCTCGAGTCCAGCAAGATCTACTCGAAGCGCTTCATGGAACGCCACGGCATCCTCACCCCACGCGCGCGCGTCGTTCACACGCTGGCGGGGGCGCGCAAGGAACTGAGCGAGTGGCGCGGCGGATGCGTCGTGAAAGCCGACGGACTTGCAGCAGGCAAGGGTGTCTTCGTCGCCGCCGATGCCGCGGCTGCGCTCACGACGCTCGAAGACTGGTTCGGCTCCTCCGGCATCCCGGGCGGGGGCACCAACGTGCTCCTCGAGGAGCGGATCGAGGGCCGCGAGGTCAGCGTCTTTGCGATCGGCGATGGAAAGCGCTTCGTGCCAATTGGCACCGCGTGCGACTACAAGCGGGTCGGTGACGGCGATACCGGCCCCAACACCGGTGGGATGGGCGCGTACTCGCCGGCGCTCGGATTTCCAGGAAACTTGAACGAGATCGTGGAGCACCAGGTGTTGCGCCCGGTTCTGCATGGGCTTACCGAAGATCGCGAACCGTTCGTGGGCGTGCTCTATTGCGGGCTGATGTGGACCGACGAGGGCCCCAAAGTGCTCGAGTTCAACGTCCGCTTCGGCGATCCCGAGACGCAAGTCCTCATGCCGCGCGTGCGCGGCGACTTCGCGCTCTTGCTCAAGAGTGCCGCCGACGGCGCACTCGACGCTACCGCCGCCACCTTCGACGGCGATCCTTGCGTGGGCGTGGTGCTGGCGACGCGCGAGTATCCCGCGGTCAGCACACCGCTACGCGATCTTTCGGCCGATATCGTGCTGCCACGGGGCCAGGTAGCATTTTGGGGCGGCTCGACGATCCGCAACGGAGCCGTCGATGCCAGTGGCGGTCGTGTGCTGACCGTCACCGCGACGGGTGCGAACGTCGACGCGGCTCGAGCGAAGGCTTATGAGGCCGTCACCGAGCTCTCACGGCGGATTGCAAAACCCGATGCTTTTCGTTATCGCACCGATATTGCCGGCGCTCTTTCCCTAGCGTAGCGCCTTGGCTTTAGTTAGCGCAGCCCGGCTTGGTGCCCGAACTTATTCGGTACGAGGTAGACGCGCGCGTCGGTGTAGTCTAAATCCACGTTGAAGAGGCTCAGCAGGTCCGGACCGATGATTCCGTCGTAGTCGTAGTTGAAACTTTGAGCAGACGTCACACGATAGCCGGTGAATTCGGTAAAATCAATCCTGCCTAGAGTGAAATGCTTCAACGTGCAAATCTCGCATCGAACGTTCCCCCAACGCCTTCCAGTTCTCCGTTGGAGAAGCACGCTCCACGCAAGGCGGTGGGATTGCGGCGCGGTGAATGATGGTCGTCGAGGTCAGTCCGAGTGTCCCGGTTGCTGCGATCGTCTCGCGATAAGCGGTCGGCTCAGGCCCGCGTGCGCGGTTAACGAGCGCCCGAAGGGTCGCGGCATCAGGGACGTCGTCGGCTAGCGTTGCCGCCGCCAGCGCGCAAAGAGCTAGCAAGACAAAGCCAAGCGAAGCGACGCGTCTCATGACGTAATCGGCACGAGGAGCACGCGCGCGTTGCCGTAGTCGAGATAGACGACGAAATACGCGAGTATTTCGGCGCCCAGCAGGCCGTCGATATCCTCGCTTTCGTATCCGTCGCCTTTGGGTTCGATCCACACCAGATAGTTTTTGAAATTCATCTGTCCGAAGTGGAAGGATGGGAGCGTAATCGTCGTGATTCCATGTGCGCCGCCGACGCCGATGACTTCATTGAGCCCGAGGTCCTCGGTCGTCAACGGGTCGATCGAGTCGGGGTCGGCGATCTGCCGGCGCAGGCCGGAGTCCGTGACATCGGCCGGGTGCGCCGCCGCAAACTCGGAGAATACCATGGGAAAATCCGCACCCGTGTCGAGGATGAACCAAGCGACCGAATGTCCCACTCCCACCGGAACGACCGGCACGCCGTCGTCGAGGATGGCATCCACCTCGCGCGCGGATGGAGGCGGGGTGAAGAGAGCTGGGTTGAAAGCGGTGACCGTACCGTCGGCATAGTCGATGCGAACGATGAGTTCGGCGAGGAAATCGTAGCCGAGTAGCCCGACGACGTGATCGCTGCCCTCCTCGTCGGTAAAGGGTGCAACCTCTGCGGCTACATTTTGCATCGTGATGTCGCCGACGCGCAGGGTCGGGATAACCGTCCGCGAGTCTTCGAACTGTTTCGGGCTCACCGCGACGCCGGAGCCATACGTGGGGAGATCCAATCGAGCGGCCGTTGCACTGTCGAGGAGGATACCGCTCGTGCCCGAGTCGAGCAGCAAATCTAACGGGTTTTCCGTCGATGTCGGCGTGCACGACGATGCGCCGGTCCACGATGTCCACGGGGAGTGGCACCGAGGCTTTATCGGCAGGCATCGAGATAGCGACGTCACTGTCGGGCACGCGCAGGTCGTCGTCGGAGACCGGCACGTCGAAGCTTACGCTGATGAGACGCCAATCGGAGTCGTCTTGCAAAATCCCGTTGGAGTAGTGCAGGTGAAAGGCGGTCATCGATCCGCCGGAGGGCCGGTAATCGTCGAGCGTCTCGATCTCCGTCTCGTGCAAATAGGTGATCTCTCGCCG
>DATJTD010000047.1:0-34379 GCA_035503775.1 Candidatus Acidiferrales bacterium | reverse complement strand
TGGAACCTACCATGTCGTGGTCACGGCAAACGGCTTCTCGACCTCGTTCGTCCTACACGTCACCTAGCGATGGACGCGGCCTCACGACACCGGACGTAGCCGCACGTCGAGTTCCGTCTCGAATGTTCGTTGCCACGGGAGTGTGATGGTGAGACCGTCGTCGCGGTACTGCGGGTAGATCGTCTCCAGCAGCTGGAGTGCCCGCGGCCACAGCAGTGCGCGGTTTTCGTCGCCGACTTCGTCGGCGATTTCGGGAGGGAGCAACGTCGGATCGATTCCCTGCGCGCGCAGCTCCGTGTTGAGCTGCGGCCGCACGAACTGGTGGAAGGCGTAGTCGTCCGCATAGCGGTCGAGCATGAATTGCGCGTGCGCAATCGCGTCGTAGCGGTGCGTGCGGCGCCCCGCTCCCGCAGCGATCGCCGCCGCAAGCGAGGTTCCGACGGTATTCGCCGTGGTGTTCCATGAAGCGAAGCCGTCGATCGCACCGGCGAGCTTGGCGTCGATCAGCAGCTGCGTGAGCCGTTGCTGTTCGGCGCTCGGCGGTGAACCGTCGAGAAAGGTGAGGTCGGCGACCGTTGCGCTGACGCCGGCGCTCACGTCGGCGCCGATGTCGTTGACGAAAGCCGCCTCCTCTTGGTCGCTGGTTCCGCCGACATTGACGAAGAGATCGATATCCGCCGGACCGTCGGTACGCCGCGCCCCCGCCGCCTCGATCAAGCGCGAGATCGTCACGCCGATCGGCACGAACTCGAGCGGATCGTTGATTTGCGCGGCGCCCGCGCGCGAATAACGAACGCGCACCGTCGGCTGCCATTGCGCGTCGCGCGCAAAGACGCCCGCGACGAGCAGCATTCCCAGTTCGTCGGCGCCGGGTTCGATCGAGGCCCGAGCACCCAGACCGAGCCGCGACGCTTCGGTCATGAGCGCTGCGACGTCGCGCACGTGCAGGCCGACCGGACCGGCATCATCCTGGCCGAGAACGATGCGCGCGAAGGCACCTTGCGCCGCGAGCTGTAGGGCATAGAGATCGGTGTTGCGATCGCGGGCGCGAGACGCGAGGTATTCAGCGAGGAGTGGTGGCGCGATCTGCGCGCGCAGGCTCTCTGCTTGGGCTTCTTCCTGTGGCGTCTGCGGGGGATCGGGAAGGTTGGCATAGGCGGTAATCGCGTCGACCGTTGTGCCGGTTACCCAATAGTGTGCCGTGCTCGGTAATTCCGGAAGTCCGGTCGGCGCGAGGCGCATGATCGTTCCGAAGACGTCGAATGGGGCGTGCGGACGCGCATCGTGCACGGCAGCGAGTTCGCGCAACCGTTCGATGGCGACATACGGCGCGACGTCGGGCGTTCGCGACGCGACCAAACCTCCATAGGCAATCATATCCGTCGAGCAGACGATCGCGCTTGCATCCTGCGTCGCAGGCGACGCGAGCCAGCTCAAGATTCCATTGGGATCACCCGGCTGAAGATAGTTCCCCAGCATCGTGCGCGGTGGAATCGCGAGGGCTCGTCCCGCGATCTCGCCGAGCATCTCGGGGAGCTGCAAGGTCACCGGACGATCGTCGAGTGGGACGAAGACCACGGAGGGCGCACTCTGCGCCCGCGCCGGTGCCGGCACGACGGCCAGCCCGGCGAGGACGCAGCAAACGGCCAGCTTCGCGAGCAGCGATCTCAGGTTTTGAAGCCGTACAATCCATGGCCGTGCGGATCGGCAACAAAGATTTTGAACGCGTGACGGATACCGAGCGTCTGCGAGTACCAGATGTGCACCGGTGTCCCCGGCTTGAGATGCTTGGACTGCACGGTGCGTCCGTCGTGATAGCTCGTGTACTTGGGATAGCTCAAAAAGGAGAGATTGGCCGGAACGCCGTCCAGGCAGTGCACACGCACGTTGTCGGCGGAGATGTGCAGGATGTAGCCGTGGCACTCCTTGTAGTGGCCGCCGGGTGGTGTCTGCGCATAGTGTTGCTGTGCCGCTGCCGGCGTCATGGCGGATCCCCATATCGCAACGAAGGCGAGCGCATAAAAAAGCTGGCGTAGCATATGAAACTCCTTTGATGATCATGTTACCCGATGACGCCGCGCAGAAATCCTGACTCGTGATCGAGCAGCGCCCGCGCCTGCGCAGCGTCGACGCCGCGCCGGCCCATGACCACCGCGATCTTCACGCTGCCGGCTGCCGCATCGAGCAGCGTCTGCGCCCGATCTTCGTCGGCTGGTACGAGCAGTTTCACGAGACGAACCGCGCGACGACGCAGTTTTTCGTTGGCTGCAACAACATCGACCATGAGGTTGTCATATACCTTCCCCAACTGCACCAGCGTCGCGGTAGAGAGCGCGTTGAGGACGAGCTTCTGCGCGGTCCCGGCTTTGAGACGGGTCGAGCCTGCGAGCACCTCCGCCCCCGTCTCCAGAACGATCACCTGATCCGCGACCCGCGCGAGCGGCGCCGCGCCGTCGTTGCAGAGGCCGATGGTAGCTGCACCGAGCGCACGTGCGCGGCGCACGGCGGCCACGACGTAGGGGGCGCCCCCGCTGGCAGAGATGCCGACGACGACGTCACGCGCGCGCACCGCCGCGTTCACGAGTGCCTCACCCGCCTGCGCGTCGTCTTCGACGCCTTCGAGGGCGTGGGTGAGCGCGCGCACACCACCCGCGATGTGCGCCTGCACGAGCTCCGGAGGGGCACCGAAGGTCGGCGGAACTTCGGCCGCGTCGAGCGCCCCGAGGCGTCCGCTGCTCCCCGCACCGATGTAGTGCAGCGAGCCGCCGGTACGCAGCCGCGAGACGATCAACTCGACCGCGCGCGCAATCGATTCCGTCGCACGCTCGACGGCGCCCACCGCTTCCCGGTTGTCGGCGACGATCGTCTCGACCAGCGCCGATGTTGTCAGCGTATCGAGGCCGCGCGTCCCGGGATGAATCGCCTCAGTTGCCGCGAGCGGCTCTCCTTCGCTCATGCGGGTTGCAAGGCTTGCGCGAAGCGCAGTGCGGCTTGCGCGGGCTCTACGTCTGTGCGCACGATCGTCGCGCCGGCGAGATCGCCCTGGAGGCGCGTCTGCAAGATGTACGTCAGGAGGCTGTTTTCACGCAAGAGGCCGCCGGCGAACGCAATCACCGGCGACTCCTCGGCCAAGGCCGCCTGCCGCGCGGCCGCACGCACGAGGTCCGCAAGATCTTGTGCGGCGCTCTGGACGATCTTGGTTGCAGCGCGGTTGCCGTCGCCGGCAAGCGCGACCACGCCCGTCGCCAGCGCCGCAATACGCGCAACGTCGAGCGGCGATGCATCGTACATCGCCGCGAGCAACGCCTCGCGATGTGGCACGTCCAGGGCATGCTGCACGAATTCGGTCGTCTCGTCGGCGCGTGCGCGTCCCTCGAAGACGCGTGCGAGCAGCTTCACGGCGGCCAAGCCAATTGCAAAGGCGGACCCTTCGTCGCCCAAGAGATAACCGCTTCCACCTACGCGCACGCGGTGCTCGCCGTTTTCGGCATAAGCGACCGAGCCGGTTCCAGCGATGAGCACGATGCCCGGACCGTGTGGAATGGCGGCGCGCAGCGCGATTGCGGTGTCGTCTTGCACACGTAGCGTCTGCGTCTGCGGCAAGTGTGCGCGCAGACATTCCTCCAAAGCACGCGCAACGTTCGCGCGCCCCGCCCCCGCCGCGCCCACGAAGAGCGCGTCGGGATCCGCTCCGCGCAGGCTCTCACGCACCGCAGCTGCGATCGTGCGCGCGGCCTCATCGACGCCGCAGGAACTCGGATTTGCCGGTCCGCCGCGCGCGCTGCCGAACGGTGCACCGCCGCGCGATGCAAGCACCACGGTGGAACTCCCGCCGGCATCGACGCCGACGGCGATGTGCTCACTCACGCGAGCGGATTCGCCGGGGAGAGACGCTCTTGCTCCGCGTGCACTTCGTGATCGATCTTCGCCAAGAGACCGCGCAGATCGGCAGACGTGATCGTTCCGAGCAGCGCCGGATGGCGTGCACCGGTAACGCGTGGGAGCCCGACCGCGCGGCCGCGCAGCGTCTCGTAGCCGAGAATGGCAAAGGCGAGCGCCTCCTTCATATCTGCGTCGATACCCAGGTCCGTCGCCAGGATGACGCGGTGCGCTCCGAGCCGATCTCGCAATGCCCCCAGCAGCGTTGAATTGCGCGCACCACCGCCGCTGACAACCAGACGCGCATGGGCCGGAGCGTGCGCGTGTACGTCGTGGAGGATGCTCTCGACGGTCAGCGCGAGCAAGGTGGCACACCCGTCCTCCAACGAGAGCGCCGCGAGCGCCACGCGATGACGCGACAAAAATGATTCGCCGAAGTATTCCCGGCCGGTCGACTTCGGCGGCGCTGCAGAGAAATACGGATCGGCATAGAGCGTCTCCACGAGCATCTGGTCGACGTGTCCTGCGCGCGCGTAACGGCCGTCGCGGTCGTAACGCTGCGCCCCCGACGTGCGCTCGCGCACGAACGCGTCGACGAGCATGTTGCCTGGACCGCAGTCCCAGGCGCGCACGTCTGCGGGCCCCGCCCCGCGCGGAAGGATGCTGAGATTGGCGATCCCGCCGACGTTGAGTGCGATCGTGTCGATGCGATCACTTCCGAGCAGCAGCGCGTCGACATAGGGAACCAGCGGCGCCCCTTCGCCTCCGGCCGCACAGTCGGCGCGCCGGAAATCCGAGACCACCGTCGCTCCGGTGAACTCGCGAATGACGAACGGATCACCGATTTGCACCGAGAGCCGCGCTGCGCCGTCGTGAAAGAGCGTGAGGCCGTGGCTGGCAACGTAATCGATCGGAGCATCGTCTACGAGCGAACGAACCGCAGCGCCGATAGCGCGACCGAAATCGTGGTCGAGCTGTGCAACGCTGCGCGGGGAGGGTTCGTTCGGCGCAAGCGCCGCGCTGATCTGATGTTGCAACGGCGAAGCGAACGGAACCGTGCGCGAACGCATCAACTCGAACGTGTACCCCGTACCGCTCGGCCGTAAGGAGACGAGCGCGACGTCTATTCCGTCGAGTGAGGTGCCTGACATCACACCGACGGCTAGCACGCGTCACACTGCGCGATTACCGCGTCCGCGACGGCCGCGCGCACCGAGCGCAAGTCGCTTCGCCCGAAGTAGACGGCGTTGGTCAAAAAGACGATCTGGACGTCGCGCGCCGGGTCCGCCCAGACGCAGGTCCCGGTGAAGCCGGTGTGGCCAAAGGTGGAGTCGGACATGAGACGGCCGCACGAGTTTTCGTCGCCGGTCTTGAGCGCCCAACCCAGACCACGGCGCAGCACCGGATCAGGAGCTTGTTCGCGCACCGCCTCCTGCGCGAGGGCCGGATCGAGGAGCGCACCGCGGCGACCGCAGAGCGGCGCCAAAAAGACGTCGGTGAGACGTGCGACGTCGTATGCGGAACCGAAGAGACCGGCATGTCCCGCAATCCCGTTCATGAGATACGCCTTCTCGTCGTGCACGACTCCGCGCACGCGTCCGCGCCAGCCGTCGTCTTCGGTCGCGGGGATGAACGCCGATTCGGCGGCCCGCGGCCGATAGCCCAGGGTGGGTGCCGCGCCTTGCGCCGCCAGCCGTGTCACGATCTCGCTCAACGACTGCTCTCGGGCGCGCTCGAGCAAAACCCCGATCGTGATGAAGCCGAGGTCGCTGTAGATCACGCGCTCGCGGGGCGGCGCGACGAGCGGACGCGTGAGCGCGTACTGTGGTACGGCATCGTTGAGCAGGGTGCGATAGTCCGCTCCCGATTGCATACCTGAGACGTGCGCCAAAAGCATGCGCAGGGTGATCGCGGCATGCGGCGTGCCGCGCCACTCGAACAAGAGGTGTGTCAGCGGCCCGTCGAGGGTGAGCGTCCCGTCTTGCACGCACTCCAAAACCGCCGCTGTGACGATGGGCTTGGTGAGCGAGGCGAGATCGAAGCGCGTCTCAACCGAAATCGGTGCGCCACCGCAGTCGTCGACGCGGCCGTAGGCTCGTTCGAAGATCGCGCGGCCGCCGCGCTCCACACGAAGCACGGCCGCCGTAAAACGCGACCCGAGCGCCGCGCGGACGATTCCGTCGGCCTGAGCAACGGAGGTGGCGCGAACGAGGCTAGTACGCAGCGGAGGCTCCTGCTGCGAGCGAGACGGGCAATGTGCCAGATGGCACGAAGCGCCCCGCGATAGCATCGGCAAGCGCCTCGGTGCTCGCCTCGTCATCACCGTACGTACAAACCAGATGGCGTGCCCGGCCGGCGCAGAGCACGTCAAAGGGTTCGCGCGCGCAGACCACCAGCGCCTCGGGCGCGGCCTCCAGCAGCGCGGCGAGGGCGGCGCGTTGCCCCGCGTTCCGCAAGGCGCGCCGCAGCACGCAGATGACGTGGCGTCCGCTTTGCGCTCGTACGAGATCGGCGAGATGCTCGATCGCCGCCGCGTTGGGATCGAGGGGCGCACGGAAGAGCTCACTGCGAAAACGCCGCGTGCGCAACGCGAGGTTCAAGGAGGCGTGGTCCACCTGCAATCCTTGCGCCCCTTCATTCGTCGCGCCTTCGAACGAGACGACGGTGACGGGGCGCTCGGGCTCCAGCATGATCGAACCGCGGACGACCGTGAGCGCCGCTCGGGCGGCCTCGTGCGCAACCCGAGCGCCATCGACCGGTGCCGGCGGCGGCACACTCCAGCGACGAAGAGCGTCGAGACGCGCAGCAGCCTCCTCGAGACGAGCGATGGAGATTTCGCCGCTCGCGACGGCGGCGACGATCGCATCGCGCGCAGCGGACGCCGCTTCCAGATGATGGCTGACCAGAACGCTATCCGCGCCGGCTGCCACCGCACACGCCGCGCCGCGCGCCGTTCCGATGCCGCCGGCGATGGCATCCATCTCCATGCAGTCCGTAAAACAGACGCCGGTAAAGTGGTACTCGTCACGTAAAATCCGGGTCAACACGGTATGAGAGAGCGTCGCGGGACGGCGCTCGTCGAGGGCCGGAATCATCACGTGCGCGCTCATGACGGCGCGCGCACCGGCAGCGATACCGCTAGCGAACGGAAGCAGCTCGCGCTCGCGCAAGGTCGCAGCTGACGCCGGGATGACCGGCAACTCGACGTGCGAATCCCGGGCCGTTGCGCCGTGTCCGGGAAAGTGCTTGATGGTCGCTGCGATTCCGCCTTCTTGGAGCCCGCAGACGACAGCCGCCCCGAGCGCACCGACACGCTGCGGGTCGTCGCCGAACGAGCGCGTTCCAATGACCGGACTCTGCGGTTCGAGTGCCAAGTCGAGTACCGGCGCAAAATCGATCGTGCAGCCGGCGCGCCGCAGATCCGCGGCGATCGCCGCACCTGCGCGCCGTGCAAGCTCGGCATCGCGGGCCGCGCCGAGTGCCATCATCGACGGAATCGGCGCCGCTCCCGCCCGCAGACGCATGACCGAGCCGCCCTCTTGGTCGATCGCGACGAAGGGGCGCACCGCCTCGCCGATAGCGTCGCAGACCGCCTCAACGAGCTGACGCGTCGCGTCGAGACGCGTGACGTTGCGCGCGAAGAGCACGATACCACCAGGCTTGAGCGCCGCAAGTTCTGCGAGTGGAGCTTGCGCTGGAGTTGCGCCGGTGAAGCCGACGCAGAGCAGGCTCGCAGCCATTCGCTCGAGTTCAGACTGCGACGGCATCCTGCGCTCGGAACCGGACGACGCGGCCGTCTTCAGTGCTCGGTGTGCATGTGGATGAACTGCGCAAAGTAGATGCCCTCGCGCTGGCTCATGAAGACGCGAACGCGCTGCCCTCGCTCGAGATCGGCGATGGTGTGGAAGTCGCCGTCGTGTCCCTGGATATTCGTACTGGGGAGGACGACGACGTCGTAATACCGTCCTCGTGCGGATACGATCGTCATCATCCCATGCTCGCGATCGACCGAGACGACGCGCCCTTCGAGGACGCCCGCATTCCGGGAAGCCGACTGTGGCCCGTCGTCGCCCTGTTCGAGCGAACGCCACGGCGGGACGCAGCCGCCGCACTCGTCCGCTCGCGTGGCACCAGCCGAGGCGAGGAGCAGGCCGATGACGAGCGCCGGAACCGTCAGCGAGAGGTGCATCTCGTCGTCGTAACGTCGCCCCGGCATTAGACCGTTCCACCGACCCGCGCCCGGTAGGCGGCTCTCGCCGACTCTCGCGCGGGACCTTCGGGACCGCGTGCTCGCGCAACCAGGCCACGAAGCTCCCGCACGGCGCCGTCGGTCGGCGCCTCGCCCCGCAGAACCAGACGCAGCGCGATAAAGGCCTCATCGGCCGCCCGCGCACCGACAGCAGCGAGGGCGCGATAAAACGGGGCAGCCGACGGTGCAGCGGCGGGATTGGCCAAAAGCGTTTTGACCAGCTCTGCCTTCGGCACCGCCTCGCCGAGCAAATACCTATCCAACAAGTCGAGCGCCACGGCGCGTCCTTCGCCATCGGCGCCCCGCTGCGCTCCTTTTGATCGCTTGCTTCGCCCGGCTAGCGACGTTCGTTGCGGACGGTCGGTAGATACCATATCAGCAGACTGACCGCAAGGTAGCCGACGCCGGAGAGGATCATCGGCAGGCGTGCGCCATAGCGGTCCGCGAGCACTCCGCCCAGCAACGCACCGGGAGCTGCACCCATCAGCACGACGCAGCGCGCCGCTCCAAAGACGCGGCCGACGAGCTCTTCGGGGATAACGCGCAAGCGCCACCCGACGATCTGCGCAATCTCGAAGGTGCCCATCGCATTGGCGAGGGCGAGGAAGAGGACCGCGATCCGTAAGTCGTGCGTCAGCATCACCGGAACGAAGATCAGCGCATCGAGCGTGAACGCGTAGACCAAGATCTTTCCAACTGGCCACGTCCCAGGCGCAGACGGCGGCGATCGATCCTGCAAGAGCGCCAATTGCAGCGGCACCGAGCGAGATGCCGACCACCGTGTCACTCGCACCAAAATCGACTTTGAAGTATGGGATGAGGACGGCAGCCGTCATGAGTCCGAAGAAATTGAAGAGCAAGCCGATGAACGTGATCTGGCGCATCGCGACATCCGACCAGAAATACGCAAAGCCGGCTGTAATATCGGTTGCGATCGCGGCAGCCGCGGGCATTCCGCTGGGTTCCGCCGGACCGAGCGTCTCGACCAGCGCGACGGAGACCTGGGAACAAAGATAGGTTCCAGCGTTGGCGATGAGCGCCGGCAACGGTCCAACGAGCGCAAAGAGCGCGCCGCCCAGCGGCGGCATGACCATCTGCACCGCTTGTTCGACGCCAGCCAATGCGGCGACCGCGCGGGTTGCACGATCCCGGCCCAGCAGATAGGGAATCGACGAAGCCTGACCTCCTTGAAAGACGGCGGCACACATCGACATCGCGGCGATCCCAGCGTACAACATCCACAGTGAGAGCAGACCGAACGTATACGCTGCAATCCACGCGAGGATGATCGCGAAGCGCACGAAGTCGGTCCAGATCATGAGCTTGCGCCGATCGAGACGATCCGCAAGCGAACCACCGACGAGCCCGAAGATGGTAAATGGGAGAAGTTCGAGCGTGTAGGTGAGGCCCAGCGCCGAGGCCGATTTCGTGAGGTGGTAGATGAGGAGCGGAATCGCAATCGTGCGCAGCCCATCGCCGGCGTAGCTGAGTGCTTGGCCGAAAAAGTACAGACTGAACGAACGCGAGCGAAAGACGCTCTGTGCGGAGAGAACCATGAACGAGCAACCCCATATGCCGAGGAACAGTAAGCCGGAGGCACCATCACGCGAAGCGCGGCTGGTCGGGATGCTACAAGCTCATGCCTTCGATTGTGCCCTCCGCTGTCAAGGCCGCCTCGTTCGCCTTCCAGGACGCGGGGTAGCGCTGTAGAATAGGCGGCGGTCGCCTCGGCGTCGCACCGGTCCCGAGTAGCTCAGCCGGTAGAGCAGCTGACTGTTAATCAGCGGGTCGTTGGTTCGAGTCCAACCTCGGGAGCCACTTTGAAAACGCCCCAACCTCGGAGGTTCGCGGGCCGCTAGGCGGCGGTCTTCTTGGGCCTACCGCCTTTGCGTCCGTTCTTGCGGGCTGCCCGCGCCTTCGCGTCGGTGCGTGCTTGCCGCCGCGCTTGCCGAGTTCACTCATCCAGCGCCGGTTTACGAAGACGCCTTCGATAAGGCTGGGGACGTAGTGGTCGACATCGAGCGACTCCCAGTGCAGGCTCGAACCCGGTCCCATATCTCGACTTCGCCGACTTGCTCAGGAGTCGCATGTCCCAGCCCTTGTAAGAGTTTGCGCGGGATCGCCACCTCCACGCCGGTCGCCAATTGGATGGCAATCACGTCGTCCTTCGCGCGGTAGGTAGCGGCGACTGCTTTTGGCCTATACGGCTCGCGCAGCTTTGCCAGCGCGATTGCTGCCTCGATCTGCTCGTCGGTGACGTCGATGCGTGCTTTGGCTTTACTCATGGATGCATTCTCTCCCAGGCCGCGACCAGTTCATCGAAGTGCTCCGCCGCAACCCTCAAAATCTTTTCACGTCACTTCGCTTGGCGTTTCCCGGTGAAATGCGGTCCGGTCGGTCCGCAAGCCCGGGTACCTTCTCAGCATGCGTGGATTCGCTGAGCACGATCTTCCCCCGGGGGATGGCGGACCGACTTCAACCAAGCCGAGACTCTGCTTGCCCAGTGCCAAACACTTCCGAACCATTACGGGACCCATGAATGAGGGGTCAGCGTAAATACCGTGCGCGCTCTTGAACCAGGAGCGCTGCCGATTTTCGCAACACACGTAGGGACCCGAGATGAAGAGATGGATACGCCCAAGCCACTAAACGAGATCGTTCTTCCTCAGCCGGTGGTTGGTGCGCTCACACGCGCGGCAATTTTTCTGGTGCTCTGTATCCGTCCCGAGCATGACGACTATGCGGCGCTGCGATCCTTTTTTGCCGATCTTTCGGGGCTCGTGCGCGCCGTGGAATTCCGGAATGCCGAAGCGGGCCTGACCTGCGTCGTCGGATTCGGCTCGGAGGCGTGGGAGAAGCTCTTCGGCTCCCCGCGTCCTGCTGAGCTTCATCCGTTTCGCGAGATCCGCTCGGGTGGGCGCCATGCCGTCTCTACCCCGGGCGACATTCTCTTCCATATTCGGGCCAAACGCCCCGACCTGTGTTTTGAATTGGCGACGCACATCATGGAGCGACTCGGAGACGCGGCGTCGGCCGTGGACGAGGTTCACGGCTTCCGCTACTTCGACGATCGCGACGTCATCGGGTTCGTCGACGGTACGGAAAACCCACGCGGCGAGGCCGCGCGCGCCGCTGCGGTCGTCGGCGATGAAGACCCGCCCTTTGCGGGCGGCAGCTACGTCATCGTGCAGAAGTACCTTCACGACATGAAGGGATGGAACGCCCTTCCGGTCGAGACCCAAGAGCGTATCATCGGACGCAAGAAGCTTTCCGACGTCGAACTGAGCGACGCCGAGAAACCCGCATTTGCGCACAATGCACTCACGACCATTGTCGAGAACGGAAAAGAGATCAAGATACTTCGCGACAACATGCCCTTCGGCAAGCCTGGTTACGGAGAATTCGGAACCTACTTTATCGGCTACAGCCGCTCTCCGCGGATAACCGAGCAGATGCTGGAGAACATGTTTATCGGGCGGCCACCCGATAATTACGACCGGCTCCTCGACTTCAGCCGTCCGGTCACCGGCAGCTTGTTTTTTGCGCCCTCGGCAACTTTTCTGGACAATCTGGGCGCCGAGTAGCAAGAACCCCGCAGCGCGCCAGCTGCGGGGTTCTCATAGGACCCGTCGACGATCGGGTGCGCGTTAGGTGACGATGTAGTCGGTGATCGGAGCGGTCGTCCCGTTGGCGTAGGTGATCGTGCCGTCACCGTTCTGGTCGACCGTGAACGTCGCGGCCGTCGTGCCGGTGCTCAGCTCCGTGATCGTTCCGTTGAAGCCGCCGCTCCCGTTCAAGCTCAAGGTCAGGCCGGTGTTTTGCGCCGTGTCAGACTCGGTGACGTTGAACGCAGTGATGACATTGGAGGCATTGACGGCCTCGGACAAGGTTGCCGAGAGGGCCGCAACTTGCGTGCCGCCGGAGACTGTCCACGCCGTCCCGCTCCCTTGACCGATGCTCAGGCCGCCGAGAGAGCCGGTATAGACGTCTTCCGAGCCGGAAGCCGAGGTGGTGGTTCCTCCGCCCGAGACCAGCGACGTGGTGTACGTCAGTTGTTCGGTGACGCCGAGCGACTCGCTCAGTCCGGTGAGATTGCGAATGTCGGCGGCACCACACGAGATGCTGCCGGCGATGCTGCAGGTCATCCCGATCGTGAGGAAGGGCGTTCCACCAACGGAGCTGGCTTCGGTCCCTTGGAGCGCGATCGCCGTCAAGGTCAACGCCCCATTGAGCGTCTCGTATGCGATGACCGAACC
Source organism: Candidatus Acidiferrales bacterium (assembly GCA_035503775.1). Lineage (GTDB taxonomy): Bacteria > Vulcanimicrobiota > Vulcanimicrobiia > Vulcanimicrobiales > Vulcanimicrobiaceae > DATJTD01. The sequence continues at coordinate 21,995 of DATJTD010000047.1, read as the reverse complement.
GGCGAGCGAATCGGTGGTCACGGCAGCATTGAACGAATCTTGGCTCGTGTCGAATGTGCCCGCAGTGTTCTGCCAAAGCTGCGTGCAGCCGCTATCGTAATAGGTATCGATGGTAAAGGAGATCACCGTTCCCGACGTCGACCACGATTCGGTCTCGCCGTTCGTGCAGGTGCTCTGGGCCGAGGCAGCGGCCTTCCGTAACGACTCCACCTTACGCGCGATCGCAAGGGTGGAGACGGGGAGGCTCGCCGTCGCCTGCAGCGAGGTCACCCGCAAAACGTCCAAACCGCCCTGCGCCACGTACTGTTCGGTCGAACTCTGCGTAGAATCGCCCTGCGCGCCGCCACCACCCGTGGCCGGCACAGCGTGCGAAGCTGTCCCACCGCCGCCACAGCCGGCGAGCATAAATGTGCAAAGGATCGAGGACGCGGCAAATGCACGTGACTTCGCGCGTAAGTTCATATGAGACTCCCCCCAAAAGTGATAGCTCCGGGTCGTGGCGGAGCATGGAATCTTTCTTCAAAAGAAGAGGGGCCCCGCCATTTGGGGCCCCTCATGGAAATCTTTTTCGCCTGGCGCTAACCAGTAATCGGGACGAGCTCCCGATCGATCTCCCCTTTGAGCCCCGAATCTGCCCGTAACGCAGCGGCTTTGTCGACACGCTCCCACGGTAGGTCGAGGTCGGGCCGTCCGAAATGACCATACGCGGCAGTCTGCTTATAGATGGGACGCCGTAGGTCGAGATGATGAATGATCGCGGCGGGGCGGAGATCGAAGTGTGCCCGGACCAGCTCGGCGATGCGCGACTCTTCGAGCTTATTGGTACCAAACGTTTCGACCAAGACGCTGACCGGGTGCGCGACACCGATCGCATAGGCAACTTGAATCTCGCAGCGATCGGCGAGACCGGCGTGCACGACATTCTTGGCGACGTGGCGCGCCGCGTACGCCGCCGAGCGGTCGACCTTGGTCGGGTCTTTGCCCGAGAAGGCACCGCCGCCGTGCCGCGCCATCCCGCCGTAGGTGTCGGCGATGATCTTGCGACCGGTCAGCCCGGCATCACCCTTGGGGCCACCGATAACGAAGCGCCCGGTCGGATTCACGAAGACCCGGAAGCTACTGTCGCGCAGCGCATGAGGGATCACCTCGTCGATGATCTGCTCGGTGACTTCGCGCCGGATGACTTCCAACGGAATGTCGGGATCGTGCTGGGTGGAGATGACGACGGTATCGACCCGGACAGGACGGTGGCCGTCATACTCGACGGTCACCTGCGATTTGCCGTCGGGGCGCAGGTAGGTGATGTCGCCGTTCTTGCGCTTGGCGGCTAAAAGCTGCGTGAGATTGTGCGCGAGCGTGATCGGCAGCGGCATCAGCTCTTGGGTCTCCCGGCAAGCGAAGCCGAACATCATGCCCTGGTCGCCTGCGCCGGTCAGCTCGAACTGATCCTGGTCGCCGCTCTCTTTGACTTCGAGCGACTTGTCGACGCCCATCGCGATATCGGGCGATTGCTCGTCGATCGAGACCGAGACCCCGCAGGTGTCGGCATCGAAACCGATGTGCGACTTCGTGTAGCCGATCTCTTCGATCGTCTTGCGCACGATCTTGGGGATGTCGATGTAGGTGTTGGTCGTGACCTCGCCCGCGATGTGGATCTGGCCCGTGATCGCGAACGTCTCGACGGCGACGCGCCCCATCGGGTCTTTCGCCATGATTGCATCGAGCACGGCGTCGGAGATCTGGTCGGCGACTTTGTCGGGATGTCCTTCGGTCACCGACTCCGAGGTAAAGAGCCTGCGATATGCCATCGTCTACGTACCTTCCGACCACGACGCCATGTATTTGACTTGCTCGGGCGTCAGCGTGTCGATCGTGATCTTCATCGCGGCGAGTTTCAGGCGTGAGACCTCTTCATCGATGAATTCGGGAACCGGGTAGACTTTTTTCTCCAAGTTCTTGTACTCGGTCGCGATGTAGGCCGCAGCCATCGCCTGGTTGGCGAACGACATATCCATCACCGCTGCCGGGTGGCCTTCCGCGGCGGCCAAATTGATGAGGCGTCCCTCGCCGAGCACGCGGATCGTGCGCCCGTCTTCGAGCTGGTAGGCTTCGACGAAGGAACGCGGCGTCGACCTGGAGACCGCCGCCTTCGCGAGTGAGTCGAGATCGAGTTCATCGTTGAAATGACCGGAGTTACAGACGATCGCGCCGTCTTTCATGACCGCGAAATGCTCTTGGCGGATCACGTGATAGTTGCCGGTCACCGTGACGAAGACGTCGCCGATCTTGGCGGCTTCCGCCATCGGGGCGACCGCGAACCCGTCCATCGCTGCCTCGAGTGCTTTGCGTGGATCGACTTCGGTGACGACGACGTGGGCGCCGTGCCCTTTGGCCCGCGAGGCGACGCCGCGCCCGCACCAACCGTAGCCGACGACGACGACGGTGTGGCCGGCGAGCAAGACGTTGGTCGCACGAATGATCCCGTCGATCGTCGATTGCCCCGTGCCGTAGCGGTTGTCGAACATGTGCTTGGTGAGCGCGTCGTTGACCGAGACGACCGGGTAGGGAAGGACGCCGTCCTTCTCCATCGCACGCAGGCGAATCACGCCCGTCGTCGTCTCTTCGCAGCCGCCGATCATCTCAGCGAGCAATTCGGGATGCTTGGTCATGATCGTGGTGACGAGGTCGCAACCATCGTCCATCGTCATGTGCGGCTTGCTGGCGACGACCGACTCGATGTGCTTGTAGTAGGTCGCGTTGTCCTCGCCTTTGATGGCGTGCGTCGGAATGCGGTAGTGCTCGCAGAGGGCAGCGGCCACGTCGTCTTGGGTCGAGAGCGGATTGCTGGCGCACAGCGTGACTTCTGCGCCACCGGCTTGCAGCGCAAGCACGAGGTTGGCCGTCTCGGTGGTTACGTGAAGGCAGGCGCCGATGCGCACGCCGGCGAGCGGTTTGGTCTTTGCGAAGCGCTCCCGAATCTGCGCGAGGACGGGCATGAAGGATGCGGCCCACTCGATGCGTGAGCGGCCATGGTCAGCCGAGCTGCGGTCCCGGACGTCCCCCAGCGGGCGATCGATAACGTGCACGTATTTCTCCAACTTGTAAGGATGCAGTTCTCGCTGACCTTTGAAACAATCAAAAGCGATTGAGCCTGCGTTCGCCAAGGGCCGCCCGAACTCCATCCCGCAGTATTGGGCCGTGGAGACTATCGACGACTATTTGGCAGCCCTTGCCTCGGAGAAGCCGACGCCGGGCGGCGGTAGCGCTGCGACCATCGTCGCAGCGCTCGGCGCTGCCCTCGTTGCGATGGTCGCTCGCATTACCCTCGCCAATGCCAAGATGATCGAACGGCATGACCTCGCGCAGCAACTCGTCGCGCGAGCCGATGCACTTCGCTCCGAGTTACACGCGGCGCGCCAAAACGATGAGCGCGCGTACGCGCAGGTCGTTGCCGCCATGCAGCAACCGCGCGAGACCTCCGAGCAAAAAGCCGCTCGTAGTGCGGCACTCCAAGCCGCCTTGCGTGAAGCGGCAGCCGCGCCATTGCACGCCGCCGCACTGAGCCTCAGGACGCTCGAACTGGCTGAGCGCTCGCTGGCATTGGAGAATTCAAATCTCAGTAGCGACATCGGCTGCGCCGCTGAATTCGCCACCTCCGCGCTCGAAGCGAGCGCACTGAACGTGCGCATCAATCACAAATTTCTGCAAGACCACGCCCTCGTCGCCGCGCAAGAGCGAGAACTCTGCGCCTATGAGAAGGATGCAGCGGCCGCGCGCGAGCGCGTGCGCGTCGCACTCTCTTCCTTGTAGAGGAGAGAAGCGTACCGGCAGGGCGACGTCGACACATGGAGATTTGTTCCTTGCCCCTCTGGGTAGCTTCCATGTCGGTAGATAAGAGGAGGCGACACCTATGCAAGCGAGTAGCAACCCCACACTTTTTTACATCGGCGTCGGCATCGCCGTCATCATCGTCGTAGCACTCATCGTCGCGCTCGCCCGGCGCGCACGCTCGGAATCATTGCGGCGCCGCTTCGGTCCCGAGTACGAACGTACCGTGCAGAAGACCGGCGATCGCACGGCAGCCGAGCGCGAGCTCGCCGACCGCGAGGCGCGCGTGCGCAAGCTTCATCTTCAGCCCTTGCCGGCCGGCGCAAAGGCACGCTATTCCGAAGAGTGGCACACCATTCAGGGACGCTTCGTCGACGAGCCGCGCGAGTCGCTCGTCAGCGCCGACCACCTCGTGGTGAGCGTGATGCGCGACCGTGGCTATCCCGCCGACGACTTCGACCAGCGGTTGGCCGATCTCTCACCCGACCATCCGCGCGTTCTCGACAACTATCGTGCGGCGCATGACATCACCGTGCGCAGTGAACGCAACGCAGCAAGCACCGAAGACCTGCGTCGCGCGATGGTGCACTACCGCGCGCTGTTCGACGACCTTCTCGACAACAAAACGTCTTCGAAAGACAAAACGTCATCGAAAGAAAGCGTGAAAGCATGAGCGATACCGCGACGACCGAACAAGCGCCGTCCACCGAGGAGACCGCGCCCAAAGACCCCAGTGTGCAGCGTGGGACGATCGAGAGCGATGCGGGATTTCTGCCCGCAGATCGCCTCGAGGATCTGCGCCATCGATGGAGTGACGTCCAGGCGAGCTTCGTCGACGACCCCCGTTCGGCGGTCCAACAAGCCAACGATCTGGTCGCACAGATCGTCGACGAGTTGACCCAGCTTTTCACCCAGGAACGCACGAATTTGGAAGGCCAGTGGAATCGCGGCGAAGAGGCCGACACCGAAGCCCTCCGCGTGGCGCTGCAACGCTACCGCGCCTTCTTCAACCGGCTGCTCGCAGCGAACTGATCCCACCGCGTAGCCACCTCGTAGACCGTCTCGCTCTCACCCCATCGAACCCGCGAGCCGCTTCTCATAGAAGCGGCTCGTTACGATCGCGTCACCCATCGTAAGGCTATTCGCCGGCGATTCGCATTGCCGATCACAGATGCGTGGCGGCGCTTGCGCCCCATCCGTCCCCTCCCTCATGCACGCAGGCCAAGTCCTCGTGCGCACCCATGCCCAAGGCCTCGACGACGCCGAGCGGCCGACTAGTGTGTTGGGGAGCCGTCGTGAGCTCGGGGGCTTGACACCTGGGGGGCGGCATGGAACACTTGGGAGCGGTATGACCGAGCAGCACGCGAACTGGTACTTCTTCTACTTTAGCCCGACGGCGCAGCCGCATCGGTCGAGTTCGTTCGCGTAAATCGGTGAACCGAAAAACGTGAGCCCCTCGCCGGTCCGGCGGGGGGTTCTTTCTTTAGCAGAGGTGCGTTGAGGTATGATCGGAGCATTCGAAGGTATCGACGGAGCACATTCGCAGCTCGTGCTCGACGCGTACTTCCGCGCGCGCGAGCTGCCGGGCCAGACGTTGGGGACGCGCACCTTTCGCGACGCGGCGATGGCGGTCTCCAGTGGCCGCGCGGAGCTGGGCATCGTGCCCATCGACAACACGACGACAGGCACCGTTCAGGACGGCTACGACCTCCTCTTCGAATTCGACCTCGTTCCGGTCGCCGAGATATCGTGGCGGATGGAGCATCGGCTCCTAGGGGTCGCCGGTGCGGCGTTGCGCGACGTGCGCGAGATCCTCGCTCACCCAATGGTGCTCGCCGAGTGCGGCAAGTTCATCACCTCGCTCACCAGCGCGCGGGCCATTCCATGCGAAGATACCGGCGTCGCCGCGCGCGAGGTCGCGCGCCGCGGTGAGGCGCAACTCGCCGCGATCGCGCCGCCGAGCGCGGCCGCGAAGTACGGCCTCGCCGAACTCTCGCCCAACATCGCCAACCATCCCGACAACCTCACCCGCTTCCTCATCTTCCGCGCTCGCCACGCCAAGCCCGAGGTGTTCGCACTCGATAGCGGGGGACCACGTAAGACGTCGCTCTTCTTGGCCACCAAGAACATCTCGGGAGCGATGGTGCGCTGTCTGGAGCCGCTGGCCCAAGGTCAGATGAGCGTTACCAAACTCGAGTCGCGCCCGCAGCCGCGGGTGACCGACCGCGCCGAGTTTCACCTCGACGTTCTAGGCGATCTCCTCGCGCCGGAGCAAGCGCAGACCTTGGCACGCTTGCGCGACAATGCCCTCGAAGTGCGCGTCCTCGGAAGCTATCGAGCCGACGCGCCGGTTGCAGCGCAGACTGCGAGTCTGCCCGTCTTCTCGACGACCGTCGTGCGCGATCGCCGGCCGCCGCCACCACCGCCGCCGCTCCAGAACGGTTCGTCAACGCCGCGCGTCATGCGCGATGCACGACCCGAAGGCACGCGCATCCGCGTCGGCAACGTGGAGATCAGCGACGACACCTTCACGATCATCGGTGGCCCCTGTTCGATCGAGTCGCGCGAGCAGATCGTCGCGACGGCGTGCGCCGTCCGTGACGCGGGCGGCAACATGCTGCGTGGCGGAGCCTTCAAACCGCGCACCAACCCGTACTCCTTTCAGGGGATGGGCTGGGACGCGGTCGACCTCATCGCCGAAGCGGGCCGCGTCAGCGGGATGCCGACGGTCAGTGAGGTGATGAGCATCGATCAGGTCGAGGGGATGGCTCGCAGCATCGACGTCTTACAAATCGGGACGCGCAACATGCAAAACTTCGACCTCCTGCGCGCCGTGGGACGTGCCGGAAAGCCGGTCTTGCTCAAGCGCGGCATGTCGGCGACGATCGAGGAGTTGCTCGCCGCCGCCGAATATATTCTGGCCGAAGGAAATCCCAACGTCATGCTCTGCGAGCGTGGGATTCGCACCTTCGAGACCGCGACTCGCAACACGGTCGATCTCTCCGCCGTCCCGGTGCTGCGCGAGCGGACGCACTTGCCGATCCTGGTCGATCCTTCGCACGGTGTAGGTGTTCGGCGCTGGATTCGTCCGATGTGCCGCGCGGCCAAAGCCGTCGGCGCACATGGCATCATCGTCGAAGTCCATCCCAATCCACCCGAAGCGCTCAGCGATAAAGAGCAGGCGATGACCTTCGAGGATTTCGCCGACGTCTGCCGCGACTTGGCGCGCATCCCACTCTTCGAGAGCGAGCCGGTCGCGGCACGATAACGCGCGGCTAGGTGCCTGAGGACTGCGCCTGGGCCTGCGCCTGACGCTCTTGCTGGATCGTGGCTTTGAGCTGCGCTTGCTGTGCCGGCGTGAGCACACCCATGATCTCTTCACGCAGCTTCTTACGGTTCGCTCGCCGTTGGTCGGGCGTTGCGCCTGCGTTCGCTTGTTTGTCGGCGGCCAGGAAACCGCTGATCTGCTGTTGCTGGTCCGGTGTCAAGGTGAGCGTCTTGAGCGCCTTGGTAAAAGGATTGCCGTGGTGATGTTCGGGCGCGGCGGCGGGGAGGGTTTGAGCGCCGGGCTGCGTCTGCGCGCGAAGCGCGAGAGGCGTACCGATCGCTGCCGCGCAGAGAAGCAGCGCGGCGATGCGGATGGTGTTCATACGCCCACTCTACGTGCTGTCGTGCTGCAAGGTGCTGAGAGGAGGGTTAGAACGAAGACGGCCCGGCTGAACGGCTTTCCTACAAAACCAGGTCGAGAAACGGCCGGATGTCCGCCTCGTCCACGTCCATCCCCACACCGTGGAGATTGTAGCGCGGGTCGTGAAAATCGGCACCCGCGGTCATCACCAGCCCATGGTCGCGTGCCTTCGTTCGAAAAAGGGCCACCTGCGCCGGGTCGTGCCGTGGATAGAAGACCTCGAGCCCGACCATGCCCGCCTCCGCCAGCTCATCGATGAGCTTCAAGTCTTTCAAGCGGCCCGGATGCGCGAGCGCCGAGACGCCCCCGGCGCGCGAGATGACCTCGACCGCGCGATGCGGGGTTATATAAAGAGAGGGGACATAGCCCAGCCGCTGCGGAGCCAAGAACGATTCGAACGCGTCGGCGACGCTGGTAGCGATGCCGGCTTTGATGAGCGCCTTCGCCACGTGCGGACGGCCTAGCGGCGCTCCGGGGATCGCCTGCTCGAGCACATCCTCAAAGGTGATCGGGTAACCGCCGGAACGTAAGCGGTCCACCATCTTGCGCGCGCGGACGTCTCGTGCTTGCCGGTTCTCCTCGATAACGGCATTGAATGCCGGATCATCGAGCGGAAGACCGTAGCCGAGCACGTGGACCTCGTTGCCTTCGTACGTCGTGTTGATCTCGATGCCGACGACCAGACGCGACCCCGGCGCGATCGCGTCGCGAAGCCAGGGGTATGCCCCGAGCGAATCATGATCGGTAACGGAAAACACGCTGACGCCGCGCTCTCGCATCATCGCGGCGAGCTCGCGCGGCGAAAGCGTCCCGTCGCTTTCGAGGGTGTGGCTATGGAAGTCTACGAGCGAGCTCGAGCCTTTGCTTTCTTATTCTTGCGTGCGGTCAGGAAGTACACCAACACGCGCTTCTCTTCGCGGAATCCAACGAGGCTCTTCTGCTGAGAGGGGTCGCGCAACGCCTCGAGGGCATAGTCGACGAGCTCGTCTTGCGCGGCGGGGTCCTCGTCGATCGATTCGTCGGGGGACGGGCTCTTCATGAGCTTCGGTCCGAAGTGCTCGGCGAGGAGTGCGGTGAGCAGGACGAGCTCCTCACGCGTCATGGTACGGGCGTCGCGCAGCACGTGAATGAACGTCACCCGCTCGGCGGTCTCGGCGGTCACCTCGAGAACGTCGTGCGGTTCGCCGGCGAGGTCGAGCAGCGCGTGCACGTGCTCGGTCACCAGGTTGCGGACGAGGCGCTTCCCCTCGGTGTCGATCTTCGCGTTGACGACGAACGAAAAATCCAGCGTCCCTTCCACGGGATGCGCGAGGACGGTCGCGATCTCCGGAAACCGCACCAAGAGCGCGACAATGAGGCCGACGGCGTCGGACGACTCGCTCAGGGCTCGGGTGTTGGCGGGCGGCATGGGATCCTCGTGATGGCGCTTGGGGTTGGGGCCGGGTGTGTTCGCACCCCCGGTGCTGACCCCTTGGTGGAAAAAGTCGCAGGCTCGGGGGCCGCGGATTGGCTCGCCGAGGGAGGCGGCCGTCTCCAAAAGCAAGCCGCGGCGTGGAAACCCCGATCCTCATAATGACGCCCGCGCGTGGGCCGGTTTCAGTTGGGCTCCGGCCCTGCGGTGGCACCTCTGTGGCCGGCCACGAGCCGCGGCAAGGGAGAGGGCCAAAATTCCTATGCCGCCGCCCTTGGCTCGCGCGTAGGACCTATCACGCACCCGTTCGCCTCGCCGTTCAAGGCCAGAGAGAGCCGGCAGAGAACGTCGGTTCGGGAATGAAGGTCCGCCAGCTCCCCGGTGCGTTCGCCCTCGGTCTCCTCGCGTCCATCGTCGCGCACACATTGAGCTTCGGCGACTCCCACGAGATGGGAGGCTCCTATCACGAGCTCTTCGAGAACCTCGCGCTCATCGTCGGCGGCGCATTCGTCAGCCTGTTCACCAGCTTCGCCTGGATGTCGGCGGAGCATACGCGTACCGGCAGCGTCGTTGCAGCCTCGCTGCGCGAACGGCTTCCGGGCCTCCCTCTCCTAGCGTGCTCGGCTGGGGCCTGGCTGTGGCTGATCGAACGCTCGGAGCCCGCACACGCGCCCGGCAACGTGCTGCTCATGGCGGCCGCCGTCGCGCTTGCAAGTCTTCTCATCCGGACGGCAGCCGAGGCGGTGTTGCGCCTCTTAGCCGCGATCGTGCTCGCCGTGCGCGAACGGCGCACCTGTGGCCGGCGCCCCACCTTCGGTGCGGTCATTGCGTACGAGCCGCGCGCAGCACGTGCCGTCGCCTTCTCTTACCGACGTTTCGCTCGTCCTCCACCGGTGGCGGCGCCTCGCGCGTAACCCGCGCGCCTCTCGCGCACCACCTTCCACTCTACTTTTAGAAGAGGACAGCAATGTCGCGTCTCATCGCGGCGACTCTCGCCGTATTCTTATCGTTTGCCATCGCCACTGCGGCCTCTGCCGCCACCGTCGGACTCGTTCGTGGCGCCATCACCCTCAACGGAGCGGCCGTTGCCGGCGCAACCGTCACGCTCCAAGGCGAAGGCTCGTCCTTCACCGCGAGCTCGGATGCCAAGGGCAACTACGTCCTCTCCGCGGTACCGTTCGGCACCTACCGCCTTCGTGTGAGTGCCGCCGGCACGGCACCCTATCAAACGATCGTGACCGTCTCGAGCGACACGGTGACCGCCGTCGACGTCGCCTTGAGTCCGCCGGGTCTCAAACAAATCGGGAAGACCGGTGTTGTCGCAAGCGCCGGTGCGAGCGGCAACCCCGTCGCCGTCAACGTGATCGACAAGACCCAGATCCAAGATTCGCCGGTGCAGAACAGCCTCAATCGAACGATCGAGACGCTCCCGGGGATCGTTCAGTTTTCCTACAACGAACCGGTCGCCAACGGCTTTCACGGTATCCTCTACGAACTCGACGGTTCGCCGCTGCCGCTGGCGACTTCGTCGAACTTCGCCGAGATCATGGATCCCCGAGACATCGACTCGCTCGAGGTCTTCACCGGAGCGATCCCGGCGGAGTTTGGCGGCGATCGCATGGGCGCGGTCGTGAACATCATCAGCGATCGTCCGACCGATATCCCCGAGGGCTTCTACGGCTTGCTCAGTGGAGGCATCGGAAACCAAGCGCAAGGCCTCGGCAGCCTCGATATCTCCTCGCGTTTCGGATCGACCGACGCGTTTTTGAACCTCAACACGCAGAGCACCAACCGCGGGCTCGATGCGCCGACGTTTACGCCGATCAACGACGCGACCTCTTCGAACGATCAGTTCCTGCGCCTCATCACGCAGGTGAATTCGCGCGCCACGCTGTCTTTCGATTACACGAGCGGGTTCTCGCAGTTCCAGATCCCGATCAACACGGACCCCAATAATCCCAACGACCCGATCACGAGCATACCGGGAACGCTCGATACCCAGCTCGAGTACAGCCGCTTCTCGAATTTGAGCTTCACGCAGACCTCAAAAGACGGAGATGGAATCGTACAGGTCAGCCCGTGGTGGCGCTCCGCGCGTATCGATTACGACGGCGACCTCGCCGACGACGTGCTCGGCATGCAGCCGAATTTCGGGTGCCCAACCTTCCCCACATGCCAAGCGCCATACCCGCAGACACTCAATTCGGTCGGCTTGGAGCAACACACGAACGCCGACTACGTCGGAATCAACATCTCGGACTTCCGCGCCACCCCGCACCACGCGTGGAAGGTCGGCATCCAGACCGATCGCGAGAACGCGACGGCAAATCAGGTCTTCGCTTGCTACTACGTCGACTGCAATGTCCCCGGCCCTCAGGGCGACGGAAGCACCCCGGTGGTCGCGAGTCCCTACTACGCCTCGATGCCGCCGGCACAAGCACAGGCGGGGACCAACACCGGTATCTACGGCGAAGACAAGTGGTCACCGAACCAAAACTTCGTCTTCAGCGGCGGCCTGCGCTACGACCACTCGACCGGCTATGTCGGCGGCTGGCAGCTCAGCCCCAGACTCGGCATGAACGTCGCGGACGACAGCGGGAGAAACGTGCTGCACGTCTACTACGGCCGCTTCTACGCCGCCCCGCAACTCGAGGACGTGCGCTCCGCCTGCGTCGTCTTCGCCGCGCAGCAGGCCTGCCCGAGCACGACGCCGGTGTATGACCTGCAGCCCGAACGAGACGCGTACTACGAGATTGGATATGCGCACCAATACAACCCGGCGCTCACGGGCTCGGTGAACATCTTCCAGAAGAGCGTCGTGAACGTCTTGGATACCACGCAGTTTCTCAACACGCCGCTCTTCGCCGTCTACAACAATGCCATCGGCATCAACCACGGCCTCGAGCTGCGCTTGCAGCATCATCCGCTGACGGGAGACCAGTGGTCGGTCAGCGGTACGGTCTCCGGTTCGTACGCCGGCGGTATCTCAGGCTCGACGTTCCTCTTCCCACCAAACATCAACGGGAATATTCCGCTCACGTCACCGGCGCAGCTTTCGGTTGAAGATCACGACGAGACCGTCGTCGCTACCGGCATCTACACGCATCCGTTCGGACCGCAGCAGATGGACTTTGCGACCTTACAAGCCAATTACGGCAGCGGATTTCCCGTACAGTTCCAGGACGCCAACGTCAACTTGAATGGGCGGCTTCCCACGCATCTCACCTTCGATTTCGCAGGCGGCCGAAATCTGATTCCCGGCAAGGGCCCGCAGTTTCACGGATTGGGCGTGCAACTGCTGGTGAACAACTTGCTGAACCACCAGTATGTCATCAAGGTAGCCAACGGCTTCAACACGACGCAGATCGCCAATAGCCGGACGGTGCTGCTCAAGCTCACCGTTCCGTTCTAAGCCGGCCCGTCATACGATCGATACGCCGTACGCTCGCGGAGTGAGCGTACGGCGTTCAGGTCTTGGGGGCCGGGGCCCGTTTGAAGACCGAGAACAGCAGCCACAGCGATGGAAACAAGACGATGGCGCCGACTCCGGTTGCGATGAGAAAGGCCGTCAAGACGCGCTCCCCCGAGGCGGCCTGCATGTACGTGAAACGGTCGGCAATCAAGTACGGCGTCTGGGCGCCGAACCACGCGCCGAGGATCGCGACCACTTCACCCGCGACCAAGATGCGCGCAACGGCGTAACGCGCGCCAATCAACGCGGCGCCCAGAGCCGCGCCCAAAAGCATCGCAACCGCGACGATCACGAGCGCACGTGGCGCCGCGAGGCGAGCGAAGAGTGCGGGCTCGGTCGCGTGCGCGACGATCAGCGCGACCGCACCGACGGCCGCAACGGCGAGCGTCGCCAGCAGCGCACGCCGGCGAAAGTCCCCGACGAGCTCTGCGTCCGCAACCTCCATCGTCAGGAAGACTGCCGCCACTTGCGCGCAGAGCGTCAGCGCAAAGGCGGCGATGCACCACGCAAACGGACTGCTCCACGCGTAGCGTCCGGTCGCCATCCCACCGACGCACAGACCGAACGCCAGCGGCGCAAGGACGCTGGCACCTCCAAAGATCGCGCCCCAGACGAGCGAAATCCCCTGCGCCCCCGCGGCATAGTTGCGAAAGACGAAGGCCGCGCCGCGCAAGACGATCCCCACCAGCGCAATCGTCAACGGAACGAAGAGCCCGATGGAGAGATCGGCAAAGGCCGGCGGAAAGCACGTGAAGAGCAGGACGATCGTGAAGATCAACCAGACGTGGTTCGCCTCCCAGACGGGGCCGATCGCAAGCGTAATCGCCTCGCGCTGGGCCCGCGCCCGCCTACCGGTGGCGAGCAAGTCCCAGACGCCGCCGCCGAAGTCCGCCCCGCCAAAGACGGCGTAAAGGCATAGCGCGATCAGCGCCACCGTGAGCACACAGGCGACGAGCGGCGTCACGCGGAGCCCAGACGCGCCACGAGCCACCAGCACGTCGCGCCGAGCAAGAGATAGATACACGAGAAGACGGCGAAGGCGGCGCCGACGCCGGGCGCAATCGTTACCGCGTCGGTGGTGCGCAGCAAGCCGCGGGCGATCCACGGCTGACGTCCCATCTCCGTCACGACCCACCCGGCTTCGAGTGCAACGAGCGCGAGAAGACCGCTGCACCCAAGCGCAACCACAAGCCACTTACCGATCGGTCGTGCACGACCGCGCGTGGCGGCAAACCACCAGAGCGCAACCAAGAGCAGCAGCGTCCCACTGCCGACCATGAGGTCGAAGGCCAGATGCACCGGCGCCACGGGCGGAAGGTCATCAGGTGCTGCGGCGTCGAGCCCGCGTACCGTCGCTTGCGGATTCCCACTAGCGAGAAAACTCAAGCCTCCGGGGATCTCGAGCGCCCCAAGGGTGCGGCGGTGCGCGGCATCCACGATACCGCCAACGGTGAGCGGGGCCCACGCTTGCGTGTGAAACAGCGCTTCCATCGCCGCGAACTTCACCGGTTCGCGCTGCGCATCGAAACGCGCCGAGAGGTCGCCGGCGACGATCTGCAGCGGAATCGCGACGGCACCCAAGAGCATGGCGATGCGCAGCCCGGCGAGGACCTTGGCCGTACGCTTTCCGCGCAAGAACGCAAGTGCGTAGACCGAGGCGACACCGAACCCCGTAAAGACGTACGCTGCCAGCGTCGTGTGCAACACCTCGGTCTGCCACGGCGGCGCGAACATCGCCACGAACGGGTGGACATCGACGATGCGCCCGCCGGCAAGCGAGAAGCCGGTGGGAAGGTTCATCCATGCATTGGCGCACGTCACGAATGCCGCCGAGACGGCTCCACTGACGGCGACCGGCACGATGGTGAGCCAATGACCAACCGGAGAGAGCCGCTCCCACCCATAGAGATAGAGACCGATGAAGATCGCCTCGATGAAGAACGCGAAGCCTTCCAGCGAGAACGGCAGACCGATGATGCCGCCCGCGTAGCGCATGAACTGCGGCCAGAGGAGGCCGAGTTCAAATGAAAGGTTCGTACCGGAGACGGCCCCGACCGCAAAGAGAATCGCCATCGCCTTCGCCCAGGTCCGCGCTAAGTCGTAGTAGGTCCGGTCTTTGGTGCGCAGCCACAAACCCTCGGCCACCAGCGCCAGCACCGGCAGTCCGACACCGAGCGCCGCGAAGACGATGTGAAACGCGAGTGACGTCCCCATCTGCGCTCGAGCGGCGACGACCTGATCCATACCCTTGAAGCTACGCCCGAGGGCAGCGTCCCCCTAAGACTGCTGTCGCCGGTGGCGACGCCGGGGAAGAAGGCTCCCGCCGGGGTAGAAGGCCATGGTAATGGGAGCCTCGCGAGGCCCGATCGAGCCGCCCTCTCCGGAACGGACCGCGTTTCTCGAACGGGCGATGGAACAGTACGGAAAGGCGACGTACAACTTCGCCTACCGGCTGACCGGCAACGAAGCGGACGCACGCGACCTGACGCAGGACGCCTTCGTGCGAGTCTACCGGGCATGGCGTTCCTTTGTGCCGGGGACCAGCTTTCTCTCTTGGATTTATCGGATAGTCACAAACCTGTACCGGGACGAACTTCGGCGCCGAAAAGGACGTTACGAGGAGGAGATACCCGAGGACAACGCCCCGCAGGAGTTCGGGGGAGAGCGTCCGCTCGCCGTAACGCCCATCGACGACTACGTCGAACGGCAGCTCAGCGAACCGCTCTCTCGCTCCCTCGCCTTACTCGCCCCCGAACAACGGCAGGTTGTGGTCCTGGCAGATATCGAGGAGTTCAGCTACCAGGAGATCGCGGAGATCATGGGGTGCTCGATCGGAACGGTCCGGTCGCGCCTGCACCGTGCCCGTGCGCTTCTGCGTCGCCTCCTTCACCAGCAACGCCAACAGCAGCAGAGATGACTCCCCACCTTCAGCCCCAAGCCATCACCGACTACGTCCACGGCGCACTCCCTCCCGCGCAGGATGCGCTGGCCTACGCTCACATTCACGTCTGCGGCTCGTGCCGTGCCGAGGTAGAACTTGAGCGCGCCCTTACGGATCTGCTGCGCGAGGACGCAGCCCGCGAGGAGCGCGAGTTCCCGTCGCTGATCAAGGCGGCCGTTTGGCAGACGATCCGTGATGCAAAGCCGACGCCGCTCGCGCGGCTGAAAGCGTTCTTGCGGCCGGCGATTGCCGTCCCCGTCGCTACCGCCCTCCTCGTTGGCGCGCTCATCTTGGGTCCGGTCGGGCATTTGGCGCGCGGTCCCGTGCCGACGATCGATGCAAGCTTCTATCTCGATGAACACGACGCGCAGCAGGCACCCAACCCGTTAGCCGAGCGCACGACCCCATTGCAGCCGCTCGAGACGGGGTACGACCAGAGCGCTAGCGACATCCCCGATGTGGCGGCGCAGGAAGCCGTCGCCACCTCCGGGGGGATCGATGTCGTGCATTAGGCTGCTCCTTCTCCTCTGCGGCGCGCTGGTTGCTCTCGGTGGCCCCGCACGCGCCGACGGCGACGCTCAAGCCCTCGACTTACTTCGCGACAGCATCAGCGCTCCGAGAGCCGTCTCCTATGTCGGCCAAGTGCAGACGGTCCGTTTCTCCACCAACGGCGCAACGGCGACGCTCGTGCGCGTGGAGCACAAGGCGCCTTCGCTAACGCGGCGCTGGTATTTGGCGCCCGAGGCACTCTACGGCGACTACACGATTACACGCGGTATCGATACCTACGAGTTCGATACCCGCAGTTCGCGCGTGCTGGTTTCGAAGAACGCGGCGTTGGACGACGACACGATGACCGAGAACGATCTGAGTATGGTGATCGCCAACTATCACGCCGTACTCGACGATGACGAAACGATCGCCGATCGCAAGACCACCTCGATCCTGCTGCTCAACAAATACACGGGCGAGCGAGCGATGCGCGTCTGGATCGACGATCAGACGCATCTGGTCTTGCAGAAAGAAGAATACCACAGCAACGGCGCCGTCGCCTCACAGACGCGTTTCGAGGAGATCCGCTTCACGAACCAGATTCCCAGCGATATCTTCTCGACCGATGTCCCGCCGGGCTTCACGACGGTCCAAGGCCGCAATATCGGTCTCCCCTCGTCGGATATTGCCGAGGTGATTCGCGAGGCCGGCTTCACGCCGTACGTTCCCAAAGATCTCCCGCAAGGGTTCAACTTGGTCGGCGGCAACGTCTCGACCGTCGAAGGCATCAAGAGTCTCCATCTCATGTATTCCGATGGCTTGCGCACGATCTCGCTTTTCGAAAACGATCGCGGCGCCGCGGCAAATTTCGGGGAATTTACTCCCAAAGAGACGACCTTTGAAGGCCACGGCGCGCAGTATATCGAGGACGGTCCGACGACGCTGCTCACCTGGGAGGAACACGGTCTGCACTTCGCCCTCGTCGGCGATCTCGAACTCACCGCCCTGGTCCAAGTTGCGATAAGCGTCGTCCCGTAAAGCGGCAAGTGTCGGGGCGCCGATGTCCAAGTGCTTGCCATGATCGTCTTGGTGACCGGAGCGACGGCGGGATTCGGGTACGCAATCGCGGAGCGATTCCTGAGCGACGGCGCGCGGGTGATCGCCGTCGGCCGGCGCTCCGAACGTTTGGAGCCACTGCAGGCGCGGTTCGGCGCGCGCCTCCTTGCGCGCGCGCTCGATGTCCGCGATCGCGCCGCAGTTGAGCGCACCGTCGCGGAGCTCCCGCCGGAATTCGCGGAGATCGACCTCTTGGTCAACAACGCCGGGCTTGCCCTCGGCCTCGATCCCGCCTACAAAGCCTCTGTGGACGAGTGGGAGACGATGGTCGACACGAACGTCAAGGGCCTGCTCTACACCACCCACGCCGTGCTGGCGGGAATGGTGCAGCGCAATCGCGGTCACGTCGTCAATCTCGGCTCGGTCGCCGGGGAGTTTCCCTACCCGGGCGGCAACGTGTACGGCGGCACCAAGGCCTTCGTACACCAATTCTCGCTGAACTTACGCGCCGACTTGCTGGGAACCAACGTCCGCGTGAGCGTGATCGAGCCCGGGATGGTCGGCGGCACCGAGTTCACCCAGGTGCGGCTCCGCGGCGATGCGGCGAAGGCGACGGCCTTCTACGAGAAAGCAAATCCGCTCACGCCCGAGGATATCGCCGAAACCGTTCACTGGGTAGCGAACCGGCCGCCGCACGTCAACATCAACACGATCTCGCTCATGCCGGTCAGTCAGGCCTTTGCGGCGCTCGCGGTTAGCCGGGAGCCGTGAGCGCCTTGTCGAGGTAACCGCTGAGTTTGGCCTGCGTCAGTTCGCCCGTGCCCACGGTCTGAATGAGGCCGGTCTTTCCGATGACGACGAGCGTCGGGTAACCGCCCTGGAAGTACTTGCGCGCGACGTCGAGATTCGCGTCGTACGCAACGGGATATTGCACGTTGAACTGCGCGACGAAGTTGTTCACGTCACCCTGTGACTCGGGGCTCGTGCGATCCATGCCGAGCGGGTTCCCGGTGACCGCAACGAACGCGACGCGGCCGTTGTACGCCGCATAGAGCTTGTTGAGAATCGCCGTCTCGCGCTGGCAGTGCGGGCACCAGGTCGCGAAGACTTCCAAGAAGACCGGCTTACCCTTCTCTTGTGCTAGATCGAAGGGTCCCGCCGTGGTGGATACCTGAAACTCCGGTGCCACTTGGCCCGGCGTCAGCGTAACGGCGTCGGGTGGTGCGGGCGGCGGCGGTACGTACGAAGCGACGGCGACGGCAACGATGAGGCCGATGACGACGAGGGCGATGCTGCCGTAGATCATCCATCCGCGGCTCTTCCCTTTGGCTTTCGCTTTGGTCGTAGGGGCGGTTCTGCGGCGTTCGGCGCGGTTCATGATGGCGAGCTTCCTTCCGGGACGGCGAGATGACTGCCTGTGCGCAGACGGTTATCAATAGCGAGGCTGCCCGGCGCTTTCCAAGCGACGAGCGCTGCAACTAGCACGAGCGCACCGTCGCGCACCACGTCGAGCCAGGTTGCCGGGGCCGTGTCGCCCGAGCCGAAGCAGCCGCACGAAATAGGAATATGACGCGCTACCACGGTGCCGACGGCAAAGGTGAAGATCACAAATTGCACGGCCGCGATCGAAGCGACGGCGCGCGTGAAGAGACCGAGCAGGAGATAACAACCGAGGCCTATTTCGAAGTACGGCAGGAAGACGGCGAGCGGAATGATCGCAAACGAGGGCAAGAGCCGATAGCCGACGATCGCTTCGGCCGTCACGCGAAACCCGTCGTGCGCCTTGAGAATACCGGCGACCAACAGCAATGCGCCGATCGCCACGCGCAGCACGAAGATCAAGATGCCCACGCCGTTACCTCCTCGACGATAGCGCGCTGGCGCGGCGGAATCGCCCGTTCTTCGTAACGCTCCGGAGCGGCACGAGTTTCATCGGCGGCACGGATCGTCGCTTCGACGCAGCGCGCGAGCGTTGGGACGTCGTAGCCACCCTCCAGACAATAGACGACTCGGCCACGTGCGTACGTCTGCGCGACTTCGGCGATCAGCGTGCTCAAGGCAGCCGCTGCGGCCGGCCCATCGACCCCGAGATCGCCGACGGGATCGCCCGCAGCGAAATCATAGCCGGCGCTCACGACGACCAGATCGGGTTTGATCTGCGCGGCGACGGCAGGCAGCAACTGTTGCCAGGTGGCCAAAAACGGTTCGGTGCCGTAGGCATGCGCCGGCAGCGGCACGTTCACGATCGCACCACGTTCGCGTAGCACGTTTTCGTCCGCGCCGCCGGTCCCGGGATAGGCCGGGTAGGCGTGCGTGGAGACGAGTGACACCGTCCCGGTGCAGACGGCTTGCGTCCCGTTGGGGTGATGGTAATCGAAGTCGACGACGAGCACACGGCCGCCCGTCTCCTGCGCGAAGAGGTGCGCCGCGAGCGCTGCGTTGTTGAAGATACAAAACCCCATCCCGCGCGCCGGCTCGGCGTGATGGCCGGGCGGCCGAATCAGCGCGAAGGCGGCGCACTCCCCCGTCACCGCCTCCTCCATCGCCGCGAGCGCCCCACCCGCCGCGCGCTTGGCGACGGCGAGCGAGGACGAGTCGATCGCGGTGTCGCCGGTGGAGAGGCAACTGATGCTCTGCGCTTGGTCGACGTCACGGTGCACGCGATCGAGATAGCTCTGCGGATGGATCAACCGCAACTCCGCATCGCTCGCGTCGCGTGCCGCAGTGCGCTGCTCGAAGAGACCGCACGCATCGAGATGGCGCGCGACCGCCTCGACGCGATCGGGCGACTCCGGGTGCGCCGTCCCACGAAGATGTTCCGTGTACAGGTCATCGTACACGACGAGCATCGTTACGTCTTCGGCTTCGCGCTCGCGCTTGGGGCAGGTTTGGAGCTGGAGTTCTGGTTGAGGGCGGCGATCAGCTTCTTGACCTGCGACTGCACGGGTGAACCCGGTTTCACATACGCCAGGAAGGCTTTGTACGCCGTCTTCGCCTTGGATTTCTCGTTATTCCCCGTGTAGACGCGCCCCATCACGTAGAACAGCTGCGGATTGGCTTTGAGAAAGTCGGGCGCGCCGCTTTGAATGGCGTCGAAGGCGGCAGCTCCTTCGCGGTAGCTGTGCAGTTGATAGTCGGAGGCGGCGATCCCCGCGAGCGCTTGCGGCGTGCGGGCGAGCGCGAACGAACGCTGGTACGACTCTCGTGCCATATCGAACTGATGATTCATCCCGTAGGCTTGCCCGAGTTGCGCGAGGAGTTGCGGATCGTTGGGGTCGAGGTCGGCGGCACGCTTGTACTCGGCAACTGCCTCTCCCATGCGGTTCACCTGGAAATAGTAGTCGCCCAGGCGCAGCAGCGCATCGTGCATATCGTTGTTCGGACCGAGCGCGAGCTTCCACTCGGCTTCTGCTTGCGAATATTTGTTCTGCGACGCGTAGAAGTCGCCATAGGCCAGGTGGGCACCGTAGACCGCGGGATAGGTGGAGATCGAACGCTTGAGCACGGCTTCGGCATCGACCGGGTCTTTTTGATTCAGGTAGACGCCGGCTTCTTGATCCAAGATCGCGACGCGTTCTTCGTCGTTGTCGGCAAAGGGAATGGCCTGCTCATAGGTGGCGATTGCATCGGCGGTGCTGCCTTGGCTCGCCTGCACGTGCGCCTTGGCGACAAGCGCGTCGAAGTTCTTGGGATCGATGGTGAGCGCACGATTGAACGTCTGCAGCGCAAGCGCCGGCGCGTTCTGGCTCTCGTAGGAGCGCCCTTCGAGCACGATCGGTGCAGCGTCGGTTGGATCGAGCTTCGCCGCCAGCTCGAACTGCGCCCGCGCGTCGTCGAACTTCCCCTCCTGCATCAAGACGAGGCCGTAGTTCGAAAATGCGCGCTTGTCGGTGGGGTTGAACGTGGTCGCGCGCTTGGCGATGCGCTCGGCGTCTTGCGGACGGTTCGTGCGCAGATAGAGATCGGTCAAGGTGAAGAGGATCTCGGAGCTGGTGGGCTCGAGATCGCTCGCCGATTCCAGTGAAGAGATCGCCGGCGCAACTTGACCCAGTTGCAGTTCGGCGCTGCCGTCGAGATAGTAGACTTGCCCCGTCTTCGTCCCGCCGTTGATGAGCTTTTGCGTCAGCGCAAGCGCGAGATCGGGACGGTTGACCTCGAGATAATAGCCCGCCAGCTCCGTCATCGCGTCGGTGTCGTTGGGGTCCATTTTGAGATGCGACTCGAGACGCGGGATCGCAGAACTCGGCGGCTCGGCGGTCGGTTCCGGCGAGGCCGTATCCGTCGCCGAGGCGGCGGGTGAAGGGGCCGGCGTGCCGGCGTCTTTTTTCGCCAGCGCGTCGCCGGCGCTTGCGGTGACGAAGAGCAGCGCCAGCGCGGCGGCCCAACCCAGACGGGAGTACGTGGTCAAGAGAGATGAACCCGATTACGCGAGAACGGCCTGCGCCTCGCGCACTTTCTTTGTGAGCTGTGGGACGATTTGGAAGAGGTCACCGACGACGAGCAAGTCGGCAAACTCACCGATGGGCACATTGGGATCCTTGTTGATGGCAACGATCGTCCCCGCCGTTCGCATTCCAACTTTGTGCTGAATTGCGCCCGAGATACCGACGGCAATGTAGAGTTTTGGGCTGATGGTCTTTCCGGTCTGGCCGACCTGATGGGAGTGCGGGATCCATCCCGCGTCGACGGCGGCTCGTGAGGCGCCGACCGCCCCGCCGAGTGCCTGCGCCAGATCGTGCAGGATCGTCGTGAAGGGCTCCGGGCCTCCCAGGCCGCGACCGCCGCTGACGACGACCGACGCCTCTTCCACACCGAGCTCCGTCGCCTCTTCAACGACCTCTTCTTCGATCTTCATCCGATAGACTGTCCCGGGAAGCTTGGCAAGCGGGACGACGTCGGCGGCAGCCTCACCTTCGCGGGCCGCAAAGACGTTGGGACGCACCGAGACGACTCCGTAATCGGTGTTCTTGAAGGCGCAGGTCGTCACGGTGAGGCCACCGAGCTTCGGCGAGACGACGGCGACCCGGCCGCCCTCGATCGTGATCTCGGTGGCGTCGGAGGCGATCGCGGCGCCGAGCCGCCGAGTTCTGCGATCCCGCGTCTCGAG
>DATJTD010000046.1:0-8858 GCA_035503775.1 Candidatus Acidiferrales bacterium | reverse complement strand
CGAGGGGGACGCAAGTCATGGTCGTCGGTCTGCATGCCGACCAGGGCTACTGCGTGCGCTTCCCAACGGAGATCGACGGAGAGCCGCTCGAGACGTGGGAGGATTGGAGCGAGACCGATTTCTTGGCTGACGAAGGGACGGTCCAAGATACGCGCGAGCTCTCGTCCACCGTCCTCGCCGAGGCACGCGAGGTCCTCGACGAAGCGGAGGACGGTTGCCACTTGCACCTTCATGAGACCGACGATTAGGCCGACCAAGCAAGCGAACTCTTCTCGCTCGTAGGCGCGCGACCGGAGTGCGTACGCTGTAAGTGCTTTGTAATCTTTCCCTATTACTCTTACTCTGCGGCCGCGACCCGGGCTGCGCCGAACGCCCGGGTAGCGGCCGTTACCATATCCTGACGCGATCGTAACCGAGGTTCCCAGGATTCTCCTCCTTCGGTGAATTACGGAAGACGCAATTCCGATACCGGAGGTCATTCACTGTTGGAGACTCCCGGATCCAAAGCTGCGCCATATCAAGCGTGGCTATTGGTCCTCTCGCTCGCCGTCGTCATCCCGGTGGCCTGGCTAACTGCAGGCCAAGTACGGGCCGTCGACCGGGAATTGGCGACGACCCGTTCGGAGCGCCAAGGTCTCGAAGCCGTCGGTTTTGCGACCGACTTGCTTGCCACGATCTGCCGCATTCGCATCGACCAGGCGGATCGCGCGATGCACACGCACGCCGCCGTCGTCCCACTCACCGATGACGAACGTGCCGATATCGAGAGCCACCTGGCGACCTTGGAGCAAGCCGATCCGACCGACGCCTTCGGGGCAGCGTCGCGCATTCACGACGTACGCCGCGTGTGGGCGCAGACCGAGAATGCGCCCGACGGATCGGCGGCACTGTTGTCGCTGGGCGAGCCCGTGCTCGGGATCATCGACGCAATCGACGACGGGACCAAGCTCGCGTACGAGTCCAACGTCATGATCGGGAATCTCAATCAAGCCTACACGCAGGCAAGCGTCGCCCTCGAAGAGCACATGAGTGCCGCGACGTACCGTCTGCGGCTCGCAGCGGCGAAGGGCCCAATCGGCGTCGATGACCGGATCACGATTGCCGGGGGTATCGCGCGGGCCGAGGCGGCCTCGGCTTCATTGGCCGCGAGCCTCGGTCTGGCGATGCAGGACGACCACGACCTGCGTGATGCGATCGAGTCACCGTTCGACCGTGAGCAGGACGCACAAGAAGAGCTAGCCGCTCCGCTGGATGCGATCTTGCGTGGTGAGGTCATGCGGCCGCAAGACGATCTCGCCCTGGTCGTGCGCGCGCGCGACTTTCTGTTGGCGGGAGCGAGCTTCGATGAGATTCTGCGCGAGCAACTCGACTTGCTCATGCAACGCCGCCTGCAGGATCAGAATGGAGCGCGGCTGGGATCACTCGTCTGGGCGGGCTTGGCAATTCTCGCCTCGATCGACGTCGTCTGGCTCATCGGTCTTGTGATCGTACGGCGTTCACGAGCGGAACTCGAGCGCGCCCAGGAGCGCGCAGCAAAACTCGAGGCGGAGTTGGCGCGTCAAGATGCCGAACGCGCCCTCCTGCAGAGTGAGGCGCAGTTCCGCGCCATCTTCGAGGGATCGCAGATCGGAATGGCGACGCTCGACAACGACGGGCGCGTCGTCGAGAGCAACTCCGCTCTGGACACGTTGCTCGCCAACGTCGGAGAGCGGCTCATCGCCCAAGACGATCATCGCTTCGTCGAAGTCATCTCGGGGTTCCGGCGCGCGTATCAGACCGAACGGCGGCTGCGCATGGCCGACGGCACGTCGTTGTGGGTCGAGGTCACGGTCTCGACGATTGGACTCGCCAGTCCCGGGCGGGCCGCCGCCATCGCGCTCGTGCAAGACATCAGCGAACGCAAACTGATGAACCAGCGGCTCGAACACGAGGCGACGCACGATCCGCTGACGAGCCTTCCCAACCGCGGGCGCTTCCTGAACGATTTGAACGCGGCGATCGCCAAACGGCGCCAGACGCCGACGGCGCCCTTCGCCGTCCTCTTCATCGACCTCGACAACTTCAAGATGGTCAACGACAGCCTCGGACACTTTGCCGGTGATCGCGTGCTCATGGAAGTCGCAGCCCGCATCTCGACGGCATGCCGCGGCGACGACGTCGTTGCGCGCTTGCACGGCGATGAGTTCGCCGTCTTGCTTGGCGGCATCGACCGCATCGAACTGGTACGTGCGATCGCCGACGGCATTCGCGACGAGGTACGCATCCCCGTCGATATCGGCGGCGAGCCGGTCTTCGTGACCTCCAGCGTCGGGATCGTGATCGGCCACGACGAGTACGAGTCGGCCGAAGATCTGCTGCGCGACGCCGACACGGCGATGTATCAGGCCAAACTCATGGGCCGCGGCGGCGCCGTCCTCTTCGACGAAGGGATGCAGCACGAAGCCGCCCAGCGCATGCGCATTACCACCGACATTCGCTTGGGTATCCAACGCGGTGAATTTCGCTTGGCCTTTCAGCCGGTCGTCTCGCTCGAGACACGCCTCGCCACGGGCGCCGAAGCGCTGCTGCGCTGGCAGCATCCGCTCTACGGCGAAATCGCGCCGACGCGCTTCATCCCGATCGCCGAAGAGTCCGACGCGATCATCGAGCTCGGGCGCCTCGCCTTACGCGAGGCATGCGTGCAATTGGCGCACTGCGATTGGGAATTGCCCGACGTTCGCCCGCTGCGGATGGCGGTCAACCTCTCGGTGCGCCAGATTGCCGACGACGGCTTCGTAGGCGACGTCAAGCGCTTCCTGAGCTTAGCCAACATCTCCGGCCAACGGTTGGTGCTCGAGCTCACCGAGAGCGCCTTGCTCGAAAATGGGGAGCGCGCCGCAAACATCTTCGCGGCACTCAAGGAGCTCGGCGTGCGCCTCTGCATCGACGACTTCGGTACGGGCTACTCCTCGCTGCGCTACCTCGACCAGCTGCCGCTCGACATCCTCAAGATCGACCGCAGTTTCGTGCATCGCTACGACGGCGAGATCGCGAGCGAACCGATCGTGCAGATGATTCTCACCTTGGCGCAGTCGATGGGCCTCAGCGTCGTCGCCGAAGGCGTGGAGACCGAGGCGCAAGCCGCCAAACTGTTGGAGATGGGGTGCAAGCTCGGTCAGGGGTTCCTGCTCGCACGGCCGATGCCGGGCGATGCGTTCCTCGCCTGGCTCAAAGCGCAGACGCCGCGCCGTACCGGGCCGCGCTCGCGCACCTCGGCGTCGTAAGACGGAGCGCTATTCCGTCTTTCCCGGTTCGAATTTCAAAGCGACGCCGTTCATGCAGTAGCGCAAGCCCGTCGGCTTGGGACCGTCATCGAAGACGTGCCCGAGATGGCCGCCGCAGCGGCTGCAGTGCACCTCGACACGTGGGACGATGAGGTCGTAATCGTTGGAGGTCTCCACCGCATGCGGGAGCGGCTCGTAGAAACTCGGCCATCCGGTCCCGCTGTCGAATTTGGTCTTCGAGGAGAAGAGCGGGAGATCGCAGCCGGCGCAGGCGTAGATGCCGGGCCGGTGTTCATCTTCGAGCGGGCTGCTGCCCGGAGCTTCGGTCGCATGCTCACGCAAGACGGCGAACTGCTCGGGTGTGAGGAGCTTGCGCCACTCGGCGTCGGTATGGGTCACCGCGAACGTTCCGTGGGTGTCACCCGCGTTCGCTCGTACGGCGGCGAGACCGAGCGTGACGCTGGCGGCCAAACCGGTGAGGAGCTGGGTGCGTGTCGGACGTGGATGCATGCGCTCAGCATAACGCGCGATACGGGGAAAAAGATGTAAGCGGGCCGACGCGGCGCCGGAACGGCGGCGCCATCTTGCTCGTTATCCCCACAAAGACGCCCGCGCACCCGGCTTGGAGCTCGTCGATGAGATACGCTCGCCTTACGCTCGCCATTGTAGCCCTCGGCTCGCTCAGTGCGTCCATCGCTCTCTCCGATACGATCGCCGCGCGAACGAACCTTTCGGGGACGCTGACCGAGCCAATTACCACGGGTACCGCGTACGTCGAACAGCGCTTCACGCTGCAGGTCACACCGCCGTTCCCCGGCGACGCCCTTTGGTATCGTGGCGCCACGGTGCAAGGCCACGTCGCGCGTGTGGTTCGCGCCGGAGCGCACCGCCGTGCCGAACTCTTCCTCGCCTTCGACTCACTGAGGCTTGCCGACGGGAAGACGATGCCGCTCGCCGCACGCGTGGTGCACGTCTACGCGCAGAAGAAGGGCGCCGTGCCGGATGGCAAAGTATCCGGCGTGCACATCCGGACGCTCGTCCACGACGTTCTTGCGCGGGTCACGGACGCCGATCTTGGCGGTTCCGTCGGATCTGCGGGTGGTCTGCTCTATGCCGCGAGGCCGCGCGTGGATTTCACCGTGCCGAGCGACGCGACCGTCGTGCTGCACCTCGATCGTCTCGCCTCGCCGACGGCCGAACCATCAGTCTCGTAGCGGGCCCCCTGCGGGTGCTGGGCATGCTGCTCGCGCTCGTTACGCCGGTGAGCGTCACCACCTATCACGACGATGATGCGCGTACCGGCGCCAACCTGCGCGAGCACCTCCTCACGCCCGCCGTCGTCAATGTCGAGCACTTCGGAAAGCTCGCCTCGTACGCGGTTGATGGGCAGATCTACGGCCAGCCGCTCTACCTTCCGGACGTCCACATCGGATCGCGCGCGGCGCACGATGTCGTCTACGTTGCGACCGAGCACGATAGCGTGTACGCCTTTGACGCCGATCCGCGCGCGCACGCGAGCCGCAAGCCGTTGTGGCGCGTCAGCTTCCTCGACGCGAGCCACGGCGTGACGAGCGTTCCGGCGCAAGATTTCCGCTGCGACGCGATCGAACCGGAGATCGGCATTACGAGCACACCGGTGATCGAGACGGCGACGGGGACGCTCTACGTCGTCGCGATGACCAAGGAGCGCGAAGGCGCCAGCGTTTCGTATGTGCAGCGCCTGCACGCGCTCGACGTGCGCACGGGGGCCGAACGGCCCGGGAGCCCCGTGACGATCCAGGCCTCGGTGCCCGGGAGTGCCGACGGTGGTACGGTCGTCGTTTTCAACCCGGCTTATCACAAGCAACGTGCAGGCCTGGCACTCGTTCACGGCGTCGTCTACACGACGTGGGCCTCGCACTGTGACCGCCCGCGGCCCTTCCACGGGTGGCTCATCGGTTACGATGCGCGGACGCTCAAACAGGTTGCCGTCTACAATACGACGCCAAACGGCGACGAGGGCGCGTTCTGGTCAGGCGGCGCCGCCCCCGCGGTCGATGCGGCGGGCGATCTCTTTGTCGTCTCCGGAAACGGAACGTTCGATCGCGGCACGACGCCGCCCGACCTTGCGTCGAGCTACCTCAAACTCTCGACGGGGCGGGAGGTGCGCGTGCTCGACTCGTTTACGCCGTTCGATTACGAGCGGTTGAATCTTCACGACCTCGACCTCGCCGCCGGCGGCATCGTCTTACTCCCCGATGATGTCGGGAGCCCGCAGCATCCCCACTTGTTGGCCGCCGGCGGGAAAGACGGCCGTATCTATCTTCTCGATCGCGATCGTTTGGGCGGCGACCAAACTGGTACCGACAGCGGTGCCGTGCAGCGGCTCGATCAGATGTTGCACACCTATTTTTTCGGTGACCCGGCGTACTTCGATGGGCGGCTCTATTTTTGCAGCTCGTTCGATCGTCTCAAAATGTTCGGTGTGCACGACGCAACGCTCACCATAGCACCGCTTTCCCAGTCACGGCACACCTATATGTATCCGGGCTGCGAGCCGTCGGTCTCGGCGAACGGGAACAAAAGCGGGATCGTGTGGACACTCGATGCCCCGGGAACGCTGCGCGCCTACGACGCCTCCGATCTCGGCAGAGAACTCTACGACAGCGATCAAGATCGCGCGCGCGACGCGCTGGGCAGCTATGTAAAGTTTTCAGTACCGACGGTGGCGGACGGCCGCGTCTATGCCGGTGCCGGCGGTGCGCTCGTGATCTATGGTCTCATCGGGTCGCCGTAGCCGAGCAACCAGTGAGAGCACTCGCTCCCCGTCGTCGTCTTAATATCGCGAAGTAAAACAGATTTATTTTGTCTTGGTGCGCTCGAAGGGAGCGCGTTCAAGGTTCCGGAACGAGGCGCGAGAGCTTCCGGGGGAAGTTCTTTCTGGAGTTGGAGGGGTGTACCAAAATGGCGAAACGCGTACCGCTGACGCGTCCGGTATTTCTTCGTCTTGCAGCTACGGGCACAGCTGGCGCCGTAGCCGGTTGCGCGGGCGGTAGAGGCGGACTTCTGCCGGGCACCGGCGAGGGAACACCGACCCCATCGGCGAGTTCCTCCGCGACCGCCTCGCCCGCCGCTAGCGCAAGCACCAGCGCCGTCCCCACCGCAACGCCGTCCGGCGTGGCGCTTGGCGGAACGCCGACTCCGACGCCAACGCCGACCGCTTCGCCCACGCCGACGAGCACGCTCGGTCCAACTTCCTCGCCGACTGCAAGCCCGGCTCCCACATCGACCGCTAGCGCAACGGCCAGTCCAACGTCGTCGCCCACTCCGGGGAAGACGTCATCTCCCACGCCGACGCCATCGCCGACACCAACTCTGACGGCCTCTCCCGCCCCGACACCCGTCCGCACCGCTTCCCCGTCGCCGACGCCCACGCCGACCGCCACTCCAACTCCCGGATCGGGCGTTACACCGCCGCCGGGCGCCACCAAAGTGACGATCAGCGTGAGTTCAGCGACGAACGGTACCGTCGGACAGATGTTCACCGGCTTCAGCTACGAGAAGTGGGATATCGGCAATCGTCTCTTCACCGGAAGCACGCCGCTCGTTGGGCTCTTCCAACTCCTCGGGCCGAGCCTGCTTCGCTTAGGCGCGAACTATGTTGATCTCACGCCGTGGAATGCATCCGGCGCGGGCGGTAGCGGCAGCGAGATCGCTCCCTCTGACATCGATCAGCTCGCCGCGTTCGTTCAGGCGACGGGTTGGAAGGTGTTGTACGGCATTGGTTGCTTCACGGACGGGAGTTCGAGCGGGAAGCAAAACACGCCGGCAAATGCCGCCTCCGAGGCCGCTTATGTCGCGCAGGCCTTGGGCAGCAGCCTCTGGGCCTTCGAGATCGGTAACGAGCCCAATCACTACGACGCGGACAAGGAGACGGTCGCGCAGTACGATTCGACCTTCTTCGCTCCGTTTGTCACCGCTATCAAAGCGGCGGTTCCAAACGCGGTGTTCGCGGGGCCGGGGCCGGGACACGACGATGCCTTTGCCGTCTCGTTCGCATCGGCCGAAGGCAGCAAGATCATCGCGCTCACCGACCACTACTATTTCGGCGATGCGGAGCCATCGACCGGCTCTCCGCCGGCCCCGTCCGGTCTCTTGACGGCGACGACCGATGTCACCAGCGCGCAGCTCATGCGATCTGCGCAGACCGCCAACGGCATCTCGCAGTGGCGCATGACCGAAGCGAACACATATTATATGGGCGGCCTCGCCGGCGCGAGCAACGCGTTCTATGCAGCCCTCTGGGTGCTCGACTTTCTCAACGATATGGCGGCCAACGGCGGATCGGGCGCAAACATTCATGGCGGTACATCAGCGCAATTTGGGCTCAACAACGGCAGCCCCGCCACCCTGATTTATTCGCCGATCGATTTCGGCACGCCGCCCGGCACCACGCCTGTTGGTGTGCGGCCGCTCTACTACGGCATGTACCTCTTCACGCTCGCGGGCTCGGGCCCGCTGCATGCAGCCTCCGTATCTGGCGGCGGAAACGTCACGGCGTACGCGATCGGCAGCAACGTGATCGTCGTCAACAAGACGGCGAGCGCGCTCGCCGCCACCGTCACGCTTCCTTCAGCGGTAAGTAGTGCTTCTCAAATCGTGCTCACTGCCCCCGAATTGTCGTCGCTGACTGCAACTATCGGTGGCGCCACGATTTCGACCAGTGGTGCGGTTACGCCGCAAGCCAATGCCTGCAGCGTGAGCGGAAGCAGCGTGCTCGCGGTCGTCCCCGCAAACAGCGCCGTTCTGGTTCTCACATAGCGCCGCTTTAGGAGGCGGCGGGTGGCTCCCACTCGTTGACGGTCATCGCGTAGAGCGCGATGTCGCGAAAGCGACCGTGTAGCATGTAGGCTTCGCTCAGTACGCCTTCGAGGTGATACCCGAGGCGCCCCGGGACGGCGCGGCTCTGTGCGTTTTCGGTGACGCAGCGAATCTCGAGGCGATGCAGACCGAACTGCTCGAAAGCGCGGGTTGTCAGCGCCGCGGCGGCACGCGTGACGATGCCGTGGCCGCGCGCGGCCGGCCGTAACCAATACCCGATGTGCGCGTTGCACATTCCCCAGTCGACGTTGTGCAAGCCGATGCTGCCTACCAGCGCTCCCTCATAACGGATTGCATAATCGAAGAGCGAGCGCTGTTGAAACTGGCGTTCGGCGAACTGCGCGTAGCGACGGGTGTCGGCAACGGAATGCGTCGCATCGACCCAGCTCAGCCACTCGCGCAGGCGCTCGCGGTCGGCGTCGATGATCGCGAACATCTCGGTCGCGTCGCCCGAACTGCGCGGCGTGAGCACCAGCGAGCGATCGAGCACGATCGCATGATCGGCGAGCCTCATCGCGCGACGCCTTCCCGTTCGAGCATCTCCTGATAGACGCGCTCCACGTCGGCGAGCGTATCGGCCTCGTGCGCCGGCTTGTCGGGACGCAGACGCACGATGCGGGGGAATCGGAGCGAGAAGCCTCCGGTATGAGGATCGCTCTTTTGAATGATGTCGAACGCGACTTCGATGACGACCTCCGGTTTCACGGCAAAGACGTGGCGGCCGAGTTCTCCGAT
>DATJTD010000045.1:0-10762 GCA_035503775.1 Candidatus Acidiferrales bacterium | reverse complement strand
AGCTGTTGCGTCGGTGTGAGGAGAAAATTTCGGATATCCTTCGTCGCCGGATTCGTCGATGTATGCGTAGTAAGTCGGCACCTTGCCTCGTACAGTTCCGAAGCTTACGGTTGTCCCCTACGTCGTGGTGTGGGTACTTAGCCCTACTTCTTGCCCCAGCGAGAGGCCGCAGCTTTTTTCGCGATCTCCCTGCGCTGTTCGGGTGTCATCGACGCTGCTCGCGCCTTCCCGCCCTTGAGGCCGCCCAGACGCCCTAGCGCTTGCGCGGCGGGGTTCTTAACCTGCTCGGGCTGCTCTTTACCCGCGATCCGGTCGATGATCGACTTCGCGGCTAGGTTGGGATCGACAGGTGGTTTCCTTGAGCGCTCTGGCATATCCTGAGCGTACCACGGTGTGTCTAGGTTTGCGAGCGCTGCAGAACCGGCCAGTCAGCGAAAGCGAGGACGCCGAGCACGACAATACCGCCGAGCGGAACGAACCAGAGTAGAGCTAGGGGTCCCGCCAAACCAGCGCGATCAAGCGCCTTCCACAAGAACCAAACCGGCAGAAGGGCGAATGGTACGAACACCAGCAGCAGCGCCAACATAATGGGCGCGTCAATAATTGCTAATAGCATGCTGGTCAGTTCGAACGCTTAGGATCCCTCTTCTGCTTGGTCCGCTTGGTCCTCGTCAAATCGACCCACTACCAGTCTCTCCACACCTGTGGACAGCATTGTGGACAACGCTTCTTTGGGCAGCTTCGCAGGCAGCGGAAATCGAGCGTCAGACCGGGCTTTTTTCAAGCTGTCAAGGGGTCACTTTGATGACCCCTCGATGCGGCGAAAAGCCCCGAAAAACCGTATCAATCGAGCTGTGGATAAGTGCATAAGATCATAGGATAACTCCGCAGGACCCTCGCCTCATTAAGCCAACCGAAAGCGTCCTCACCGGCCGCCGCGCAACTGGCAGTACCTGTCGTTTTTCGGGCGGACCGGAGTTTGTCACTCGTCGTCTGGGAGCACGCACTAGGATGGCGCTTGCGGTAGGCAGTTCCGACATCTCGAACGAGCTTTGGCTATCGGCACTGGAGGCGCTGGAGCGCAAATTTTCCAAGCCGATCTTCGAGATGTGGATCAAGCCGATCCGCCTCGTCTCGATCAACGGCGACACGCTCGTCCTCTCGGTCCAGAGTAATTTCGCCCGCGATTGGGTTGAGCACCGGCTCAAGTCGCAGATCGGTGAAGTCCTGGGCGCCGTCTTCGGCGCCAGCCTCGATCTGCAGTTCACCGTGGCGGAGCCCGAGAGCGCGTCGGGCGCGAACGCCGCCGCCGCTGCGGCAGCCGTGCGCCCGCCGGAAGACCTGCGCAGTTCGAACCTCAATGCCCGGTACACGTTCGAAGAGTTCGTCATCGGCAACTCCAACCGGTTCGCGCACGCGGCGGCCCAAGCCGTGGCACTCGCGCCGGCGCGCGCGTATAACCCACTCTTCCTCTACGGCGGCGTGGGACTGGGCAAAACGCACCTGATGCACGCCATCGGCCATCGCGTCCTCATGGACAGTCCCAGTGCCAACGTCGTCTACGTGACGTGCGAAAAGTTCACCAACGAGTTCATCATCGCGCTGCAGAACAACCGCACGCCGGAGTTTCGCAACCGCTACCGCCAGGTCGACGTGCTGCTGATCGACGACATTCAATTCCTAGCCGGCAAAGAGACGACGCAAGAAGAGTTCTTCCATACCTTCAACGCGCTGCACGAATCGGGCCGGCAGCTGATCATCAGTTCGGATCGGCCGCCCAAAGAGATCCAGACGCTCGAGTCGCGGCTGCGTTCGCGATTCGAGTGGGGACTGCTCACCGATATCCAGGCGCCGGATATCGAGACGCGTGAAGCGATTTTGCGCAAGAAAGCCCAAAGCGAGAAGATCCCCGTCCCCGACGAGGTCACCTCGTTCATCGCGAAAGTCATTCCCTCGAACATTCGCGAGCTGGAGGGCGCGCTGATTCGCGTCGTTGCCTACGCCTCGCTCACCAAGTCGCCGATTACGCTCGATCTGGCAGCCGAGGTGCTCAAGAGCGCGGTTGCGCAAGCGCCGTTGCAACGCATCACGATCGGTAAGATCAAAGAAACGGTCGCGAGCGCGCACGGCCTCACCGTCAAAGAGATGGACAACGGCCGTCGCGACCAACGCTTGGCTGGGCCGCGTCAGATCGCCATGTACATTGCGACGGAGCTTACCAACTACTCGTTACCGCAGATCGCGCGCGACTTCGGAAAGAAGGATCACACGACGGTTATGTACGCGCGCGACAAGATCAAGGATCAAATGCAACGCGATGAAGCGTACCGGAACAAGATCCGGCAACTCATCGCAATGTGCCAGAGCCCGTAGGTGCGCGGCCGGGAAGCTCTCCCGGCCGTTTTTCTTGTACTCGTTGCTCGCCGTTTCGGGCACAAGGTTGCGCCTTTCCGGGTGGATAACTGGCACCCTAGTCCAACACGGTGGAGATGTGTATCGAGCCGAAGGACGATCCACACCTTATACCGGACGGAAACCCGCGTCAGAACAAGCAAAAAGGCACTTATCCGCGAAATGAACCGCACTACTACTGTTACGACGGTATTTTAAAAACTATGAAGTTTACGTGTAACACGAAAGATATCTCGGCCGCCGTGGGCGCCGCCAGCAAGGTGGTTAACGCGCACACGACCGTGCCGATTCTTTCCAACGTGCTGCTGCAAGCGGAAGACGGCAAGATCGCCGTCCGCGCGACCGACCTCGAGCTGACGCTCGAACACGCCTTTCCGGCCGAGATCGGGGAGTCGGGCGCCGTCACGATTCCGGCCAAGCTCTTTTCGAGCTATCTGGCGAATCTGCCGGCCGGGTTGATGGAGCTCTCCGGGACGCCGACGCGTGCGTCGGTTAAATGCGAGCGGAGTAACTACGACTTTCACGCGCTGCCGGCCGAAGAGTATCCGCCGCTGCCGACCGCCACGAAAGGCTCGCACTTCACGATCGGTTCCAAGCGCTTTCGCGATGGTATCGATGCCACGATCTTCGCCGCGTCCGGTGAAGAGGCGCGCGGCGCCGTGCTGATGGGGACGTTACTCGAGCTCGAAGGGAACTCGCTGACCATGGTCGCGACCGATGGGTATCGTCTGGCGCGCTATCAAACGACCCTCGACGACGGCATCAACGGGGCCGAGAAGTATATCGTGCCGTCGCGGGCGCTTGCCGAGGCGGCGCGTAATCTGGGCGGCAGCGATCAGATCGCGGTCAGCGCACTCGGCGCGCAGAGCAATCAGCTGCAGATGAACGCGGGCGATACGTCGATCACGGTGCGTCTCGTGGACGGCCAGTACCCCAACTACCAGCAAGTTATTCCGGCCAAGTTCGATCGCAGCGTCACCGTGAACACGCAAGCGCTCATCGGCAGCCTACGCCGCGCCGAACTCGTCGCGGGCGATCGTGCCAGCATGGTCAAGCTTGCCGTCGCGAATCAAACCCTGATCGTGACCGCCAGCAGCGATATCTCGGGTAACGCCTACGAAGAACTCGAAGTCGAGCAACAGGGCGAGGATCTCTCGATCGCCTTCAACGCGCGCTATCTGGTTGAAATCCTCAACCACGTCAAGAGCGCGCAAGCCGTGATGGAGTTTCTCGGCCCGCTTTCGCCGGCCGCGATCCGCCCGGTCGAACCGGCGGAGGGCGCGCAACAACTCTACGTCTTGATGCCGCTGCGGCAGTAGCGCGGGGCGGGCTACGTCCCGGTGTCTGCGCCGGCGTGAAAGACGAACTTCACGATGAAACGGTGCAGCGTCGAGGCACTCGCCGGCGTTCCGTAGTTGAGGTAGAGCTCGTCGCCGTTGGTGAAGTTGCGCTGATACGCAAACGCGAGATCGGTCCCGACCGTCGGCTGGAACCCGCCGTAACCGTTCACCGATCGCACCGCGAACGTGAGCGAGCTCTGCGAGGAGAGATTGTAGCCGAGCGAGACGCGGCGCAGCCACTGCGAATTGAGTAGCGACGTCTGCGGGTCGCGCTCGTACGTGCCGTCGTAGGTCAACGTCGCCGTTAAGTGTTTTGCGAACGTGCGCGTGGCGGCCGCGGTGAAGAGATGCGTGGCGTAGCCGCCGAACGGGCCCCACGCATACGCGACGTCGATGGGATTCGGCCCGGCGTCGCCGTAGCCGATGGGAACGGTCATCAGGTCGTAGGGCTGCGTTTCGCCGTCGAGGTAGCACGGAAATCCGGTGAAGGCGGATCGCGTCACGATCGGGCCCGTGCAATCGGGCCCCGATGGGATCGCGTAGGAGCGCAGGAGGCCGACCGCCGGCCCGAGTCCGTCGAGCGAGAGGCCGTCTTTGAACGTCGCGCCGAGCGAGGCGGATGTATCGGTTTGATGCACCGCGCCGCTCTCGTCCTCGAAGCGATCGCCTTCGAGAAAGAAGATCCAATTCTTCACGAAGCGCGAGCCGCCGCCGCTGAAATCGACGATCGCCTGCGGGCCGTGAATGTCGGAGTTGGCCGTGTATCCGTCGATCGGGTTGTAGTTGGGCGTGATGTCGAGATAGCCGGCGTTCACCTCGTAATTCGGTTTGTGCACGTCGGCGAAGGTCTGGAACGAGTCGGCGTGTCCATCGGGAACCCAGCTCCCCGTCTCGAACGCGTAGTCCGCGAAGGTAATCAACCCGGTCTTGAGGTTGCGCGCTTCCGCACCGCCTTCGATCGTCGAATCGTCGCCGGAGACGCTGTGGTGCGCAAGCACGCCGTCGCTCCAATAGATGAACGAGTTGTCCTGCAGCGCGTGTTCGTAGCCATAAGCCTGATCGTCGAACGTCTGCCCGGTCGTGTCGTCGTATCCGCGAAAACTCATGACCCCGATGCTTTGGTCGCCGAAGGAGCCTTCGACTTTCGCGCCGCGATCGAACGTCCCGATGCTCGGCGAGTAGAAGACGTAGTTCGGAGCGGTCGAGTACGCGCCGGTCGTCGTGCGCATCCCGGAATCCGCATTGATGAAGACGGCGCCCTCGGAGAAGAAGGGGCGATACTCGGTGAGCTGCCGGCGGAACTCTTGCGGTGTGACCACGATCTGATCGAGCTCCACGTTCGAGAAATCGGGATTCAACGTGCCCACGAAATTGATCGTCGAGGTGATCGGAACGCTGGCGTCGATCCCGAAGTTGCGCACGTTTTCCGGCAAGAACGTTTGATTCGGCTGTTCGAAGAGATTGCGGTCGCTGCCGAACGAGTCCAGCGCGTAGACGTCCGCGCGCGGCATTGGGCGCTCGGCCGCGCTCTTCGCCACCCGCACGCCGGTGCCGGCGGTCCAGAAGCGCGCATCCGTGAAGACCGGCCACGACCCCGGCGCGCCGTCTTGCATCAAACCGTTGAAGGCCCACACGTAGTGTTCGCCCGCAGCCGCGACCGCGCGCACGAACTGAAAACGCCAGGTCTGCGTCCCGGCGCTGCGGATGTGCAGCACGTCGAGCGGAATGATCATCACCGCGTTCCACCCATCCGGCGTCTCGAGCGTGGCGGTACGCCAGGTGGGACGGTAACGCACGTTCTCGTTCGATTGGTCGTAACGCGTGCCGATCGGCGTGACCTCGAAGTAGAAGTCACGGCTTCCGGCGCCGCTCGGATCGACGCCGATGCCCACGAAGTCGTCGATGCCGAAGCCGACGTCTTGCTCGGTCTGCGTCGCGGTGAGGGGCACGCCGTGCTGGCTCACGTGGAACGCGACGTAGAGATTGCGATCGTCGTAGAGGACGTAGGCCTGCGTCGCGAACGGTGCGGCGCCTTTGGTCGTCACGTCGGCCCACGGCCCATGGTTGGGGACGCGGCCGGCCTGCCACGCGGGATCGGAGAGCGAGGCGTCGAGCGGCAGCGGATGCGGCGCGCGGGCAACCGGGAACGAAAACGCCGCGGTCACGGCGGCCCGCGCGGCGCAGGGAGAGAGGGCCAGACCCGCTACGAACAACGCCGTGGCGACGACGGTGCTCCACGCGGTGGGACGAGGCATAGCCTTCATCCTATCGGCAAAGAGACGCCGTTGCCAAACAAGGCTTCATCAAAAACGATCAGAACGCGAACCGGCGTGGTTCTTCAGCGCCTGGCGCTTTCGAATTTCCGGAATTACGCGCAGCTCGATCTCGATCCGGCGCCGGGACTCAACGTTTTCATCGGTGCCAACGCGCAAGGGAAGTCGAACCTGCTCGAAGCGATCGCGATGCTCGGCACCGGGAAATCGTTTCGCACCAGCCGCGATGCCGATCTCGTGCGCGAAGGGCTCGAGCTCGCCGTGATCGGCGGCGACGCGCAGGTCCGCGCGGGGATCATTCATCTGGGTTGCACGATCGCGAGCGCCGGGAACCGCACCCGCAAGACCTACACGATCAACGGTCAGAGCGTGCGTTACGCGCGCTATCTGGGCAGCGTGCGCGTCGTCACGTTCGTGCCCGCCGATCTGCAACTCGTCAACGGGCCGCCGGCGCTGCGACGAGCGCTGATCAATATCGCGCTCGCGCAGGAAGATCGCCGCTACTATCACGAGCTGGCGCGTTACGGCAAGGCGCTGCAACAGAAGAACGCGATGTTGCGCGGCACCGTCGACTTCGACGACGAGCTGCTCGCCATCTATAACAACACGCTGGTCGAGACGGGCACGACCTTGATCTTGGCGCGCAACCACTTCGTGAGCGAGCTCGCGCGCGAGGCCGAGCGCATCCACGCGCAATGGACGCACGGCGCGGAGCGACTGGCGGTGAGCTACGCGCCGAACATTCGTTTCGAAGCACCGACGGCCGAGGCGGTGGCGGGCGCGTTCGAGGCGCGCTTGCGCGAGGTGGCGGAGCGCGAACGCGCGCGCGGGGCGAGCGTCACCGGGCCGCACCGCGACGACCTCGATCTTGCGCTCGACGGTCACTCGCTCGCGGCGTTCGGCTCCCAGGGTCAGGGCCGCACGGCGGTGCTCGCGCTCAAGGTCGGCGAATATACCGTCATGCGCGACCGGTCCGGCGAGGCGCCGCTGCTCCTGCTCGACGACGTCCTCTCCGAACTCGACGCGGAGCGTGCCGCGGCGTTTCTCGACGGCGTGGGCGCCCTTCGAACGACACCGGATGACCGGGTGCAAGCGTTCGTGACCGCAACCCATACACCGCCGGGCCTGCCGCTCGCAGCCCAGCGTTACACGATCGACGGCGCAGCGGTGCTCGCGTGCTGAAGCTCGCCGACGCGCTGGGCGCGTGGGCGCCGGCCGAAGGCGCAGGGCCGACCGATCCGATCGTGCTGCTCGGCGCGGCATGGAGCGAGATCGTCGGCGCGGAGAACGCGCGGAACTCGCATCCGCTGCAGCTCGCCGCGCAGACGCTGACCATCGTCACCGCATCGAGCGTGTGGAGCGCCCAGCTGAGCTACCTCTCGGAGCAGATCGTCGCTACGCTACGCGCGCGTCTGCCGCGGGCGGAGATCGAACGCGTCCGGTTTCGCGTCGGCAAGCTGCCGCGTCGCGGCAGCCATTCGCGCGGCAAACGGGTTGTAGAACGTGGAGGCACGTCGTCGAGCGCGCGCAAGGAGGCCGCCGACGCGAACGAAGCACTCGGGCACTTCCGTGCCAGCGTCGATGCCGCCGAGCGGGCCAAACGCGCCGGCGGGTGGAAAGAGTGCCTCGGTTGCACTGCCTTGATCGCGCCCGACACCGGGCCGCGCTGCACCTCGTGCGAACTCGCGCGCGATGCGGAGCGGGAGCGCCAGATCTCGCGGCTACTCTTTGAAGCGCCGTGGCTGGGGTTCGCCGGTACGTCCAAACTGATCGAGGACCTGCGTCAGGACGAATACGAATCGATCCGCCGCCGCCTGCTCCAACGCTGGTGGGACCGGCTCCGCCGTGTTCGTCTGACCGGGACGCTTTCACGTGACGGTTCCGAGCGGCTGATCGCGAGTTCGTACGTCTTGCTCAAGAGCGAACTCGCACCCGAACGGCTCACGCCCGCGATCGTGCGCAACATGCTCGGTGACGAGCTTCACGAATTGCTTTATAACGCTGATTAGCGCTGACGAAAGAAATGACGAACAATTACACCGGCGAGCAAATCGAAGTCCTCAAGGGCCTCGAAGCGGTTCGCAAGCGCCCCGGGATGTACATCGGCAACACCGCCGAGCGCGGGCTGCATCAACTGGTCTACGAAGCCGTCGACAACGCCGTCGACGAGGCGCTGGCCGGCTACGCCAAACACGTGAAGGTCGTGATCTACAAAGACAACTCGTGTTCGGTAGAAGACGACGGCCGCGGCATTCCCGTCGACATGCACGCCGAGGAGAAGATGCCGGCGCTCGAAGTCGTGATGACGATCCTGCACGCCGGCGGCAAGTTCGGCAAGGGCGGCTACAAAGTTTCGGGCGGTTTGCACGGCGTGGGCATCTCGGTCGTCAACGCGCTCTCGGAATCGATGATCACGCGCGTCAAGCGCGACGGCTACCTGTGGGAGATGAAGTTCGAGCGCGGCAGCACGGTGCAAAAGCTCAAGAAGATCGGCAAGACCGAGGAGACCGGCACGTTCCAGTGGTGGAAGCCCGATACCGAGGTCTTCGAGACGCTCGAGTTGCACTGGGATATTTTACAGAAGCGGTTGCGCGAGCTGGCTTTTCTCAACCGTGGTCTTTCGATCACGCTGCGCGACGAGCGCGGCGACGAGCCGCGCGAGCGCACCTATAAATTCGACGGCGGCATCGTGAGTTTCGTCGAGTGGCTCAACGAGAAGAAAGACGCGCTGCATCCGGTCATCTCGACGCACAACGAACGCGACGGCGTCGACGTCGAGGTTGCGATGCAGTACACCGACACCTACACCGAGCAGATCTTCAGCTACGCCAATAACATCAATACGATCGAAGGCGGGATGCATCTGCAAGGCTTCCGGCAAGCCGTGACGCAAGCCGTCAACTCGTACGCGAAAAAGAAGGGCCTTCTCAAAGAGAACGACGGCTCGCTCTCGACCGACGACATCGTCGAAGGCTTGACCGCGGTCGTGTCGGTGAAGCTGCAAGACCCACAGTTCGAAGGGCAGACGAAAACCAAGCTCGGCAACGCGCGTGTACGCAGCATCGTCTACGGTCTGGTCAACGAGCGGCTCGACTTCTTCCTCGAAGAGAACCCGAAATACGCGCGTGTGATCGTCGAGAAATCGATGCAGGCGCAACGCGCGCGCGACGCCGCGAAGAAGGCGCGCGATCTCTCACGGCGCAAGAACGCGCTCGACGGTTCGGGATTGCCCGGCAAGCTCGTCGATTGCAAGAACGCGGATCCGAGGGAGAGCGAGATCTTCTTGGTCGAGGGCGATTCGGCGGGCGGCACCGCCAAAGGCGGCCGCGATCCCAATACGCAAGCGATTCTTCCGCTCCGCGGCAAGATCCTCAACGTGGAGAAAGCGCGCCTGGACAAGGTGCTTTCGAACGAAGAGATCCGCACGATGATCACCGCGCTCGGCACCGGATTCGGCGACGAGTTCGATCTCGAGAAGCTTCGCTACCACAAGATCATCATCATGACCGACGCCGACGTGGACGGTTCGCACATTCGCACGCTGCTCTTGACGTTCTTCTACCGTCAAATGAAGCCGCTGGTGGAGAACGGTTTCGTCTACATCGCGCAACCGCCGCTCTACGGAATCCGTAAAGGCAAGAAGCAGTGGTGGGCCTACAGCGAAGCCGACTACAAGACCGTGATCGGTGAAGACGATCCTAAAGAGTTCACGATCCAGCAGTACAAGGGTCTGGGCGAGATGGACGCCGAGCAACTTGCCGAGACGACGATGGAAGTCGGGCATCGCCGGCTCAAGCAGATTACCGTCGAGGACGCAGTGGAAGCGGAGCAGATTTTCACCGACCTCATGGGCGACAAGGTCGAACCGCGCAAGCAGTACATCTTCGACTACGCGAAGTCGGTCAAGAACTTGGACCTTTGAGAGGTGAGTTTCTTCGACCTAGCCGTAGCGGACGAGTCCGGGCTCGCTTCTGACCCCGAGCTCCCCTACAACTTGAGAGGGGTCGACTTTCTTAGAGCCATTCAGGACATACACCAACTGCTGCACGAGTCCAACGTGCTGCTGAACAGTAGAGGACTTCCACCTCTCGAGGATCTGCACGATCCGGCAGGCTTCTCTGGGTTGTTGAGCCGGATCGCTGCCGAGCGCCTCTCGCGCCAGTCACGTCAACTTACGCCAAATAAATATCACAACGGCTTTCCTGATCTAATACCGGTGCGGACCTATCCTGATGACAAGGTGAAGGCTGGCGATAAGGGGCTCGAGATTAAGACGAGCCGTTACGATGCAGGATGGCAGGGTCACAGCGTAAGAGAAGGGTGGTTTTGCGTTCTTCAGTTCGGACTCGACGACCCGCTAAAGACTTTTGCGACGAGGGCACCGACGCAAATCCTGGCAGTCATGGCAACGCGCATCGGGAAAACCGACTGGAACGTTCACAGGGCGGGGGACGACAAAGACCGCTCGGGCACTACGCAGATGAAGCCCGTCGTCACCCTTGGGATGAGGCGAAATGCTATCTGGGTGAACCCGCAATACCGGTCGCGCCACGAACATTTGCTGCGTAGGCTAGAGTACGAGGCCGTGGCTGCGCCTGCTCGTAAGATCTACGTTTTGAAGGCGACCGATCTTGCGGCAAGACTTGATGTCACGCGGGCTCAGCTGAAATCTCGGCTTTCGGATCTCGAGGACAGCGAAGGCCTTTATTTTGATTTTGGGCTCGGGAAAACGAAGTC
>DATJTD010000044.1:0-8731 GCA_035503775.1 Candidatus Acidiferrales bacterium | reverse complement strand
GCTCGCTGTGGCCGGTCTTTTCCTCGAACGACGGTCAGACGCTCAGCGCTTCGCTCGTTCTCGACTCTCCGCGCCTGCGCGGCGCATTGCGCGATACGCAAGCGATCGTGGCGATGATGGAGACGACGCCCGCCGACGATTGGGAGGAGATCGACCGCGAGCTCATGCGCGACGACTCCGTCCAGGAAGCGTTTGCCGCGCGCGCGACGCCCAAGGCCTTGGCGCGCGCGCTCTTCCGCATGGCGCAGCATCCGCGCCTTCGCTTCGACGACAACCCCACCGCCGGCCGTCACCCCAGCGAACTTCCGCAGTTCGCCATCGACCTCCAGGGCTTGACGCTGCGGGCGACGCGTTACGGGGAAGGCTTCGCCCCCGTGCTCGAAGCTGCCGACGGGCGTACGGTGGATCCGCGCGAGGCTTTTCTGCTCGAAGGGCCACCGATGTGGATCGCGAACCGCCGTGCCGTCTTTTTGCTCGACGGAAGTTTCGATGCGCGCAAGGTCTTCGAGGTCGCGCGCTCACTCAACGGGCATGCGCCGGCGGCCGGCGCCGCGGCAGCCCTCTCGCCGCGAACGATCGCGCGGGTCGCCCCCTTCTTGCCGCCGGCCGAACGCAGCGAACTCGGGATCGTCGATGCGAAGGAGCCGGCGTTTGAACTCGCCTTCGGCTGGTCCGGCGGAGCGCTGCTCGCCTCGGTGACGTTCGTGGACCGCGCCTCGCGGGCGCAAGCGCCGTACGCGCCCTTCGGCGCAATTGCGCCGAGCGGCGATCGGTACATTCGCTTCTCCGGCGAAGAGGCGGCGCGTCTGCACAACCGCCTCGTCGGCGCCGGCTTCGTCCCGCGGGCGGCGGAGAGTTTCGCCTTGCACGGCCCCGACCGCGCCGCCGCCTTCGTGCGCGAAGTCCTCCCGACGTGGACCGACTTCGACGTCCGGCTCGATCCGGGACTGATGGCGCTGGTCGGCGGACGCGCCGAAGTCGACATCTCGGTCTCGGCCGTGCGCCCGACGCAGAGCGAAGATTGGTTCGAGCTCGGCGTCGACGTCTTCGTCGAAGGACAAAACGAAGCGCTTTCGAGCAAAGAGCTGAGCGTCTTGCTCTCCGGCTCGGGTCAATTCGCCGAGGTGCGCGGGCGGCTGATCGACGTGAGCAAACTGCGTGAACGCAGCGCGCTGCTTGCCGACCTCGCCGAACGGCGGCGCAGCGGCCTCGCCGCATTGCTCGCCTTGCGCGACGAGCTGCACGAAAACTTCGCCAACGTCGTCCTCCCCGAAGACGTCGAGCAGCTGCGCGAGCGGCTGCGCCGGTTCGAAGGGATCGAGCACGTCGACCCGCCGGCTTCGCTCGCGCACATCTTGCGCGGCTACCAGCAGCGCGCGCTCGATTTTCTCGCCTACCTCGCCTCGTTTCGTTTTGGCGGCATCCTCGCCGACGACATGGGGCTGGGGAAGAGCCTCATGACGATCGCCTATCTCTTGTGGCGCAAGGAGCGTGAAGGGGAGGCGCCGTCGCTGGTGATCGCGCCGACCTCGGTGACGCACTCGTGGGAGAACGAGATCGCGCGCTTCGCGCCGCAGTTGCGCACGTTACGCCTGCAGAGCGGCAGCGACCGCGCGGCGCGCTACGAGCAGCTGCGCGACTACGACGTGATCATCACCTCGTACGCGCTGGTGCGCCTCGACGCCGAACTCTTGGCGAAGTATCACTTTCGCTCGCTCATCCTCGACGAAGCGCAGAACGCGAAGAATCCGTCGTCGCAGATTGCGCGGGTGGTGCGCGGCTTGCACGCGGAGCACCGCCTCGCGCTCACCGGAACGCCGGTCGAGAACTCGCTGCGCGATCTCTGGGCGATCTTCGCCTTCGTCGAGCCAGGCTTGCTCGGGAGCGAGTCGTCGTTCCGGCGGCGTTTCGAAGTCCCGATCTCGGAGAACGACGACCACGCGACGACGCAGTTGCGCTCGCGTTTGGAGCCCTTCGTGTTGCGCCGCACCAAAGAAGACGTCGCCCCCGAACTCCCGGAGCGCACCGAGGTCGCACTGGAATGTGAACTCTCACCGCTGCAGCGGCGTCTCTATCGTGGCGTCGCCGAGGCGGCGCGGCGCGAACTCTTGCCGCAACTCGCCGATGGCAGCGGCGAGAGCGCGGCGCTGCACGTGCTGGCGGCACTCACGCGCTTGCGTCAACTCTGCGCACATCCCGGGCTCCTCTTCGAAGAGCACCGTGACGATCCCGACGCCAGCGGAAAATTCGAAGCGTTCCTCGAGACCGTCGACGAGATTCTCTCCGGAGGTCACCGCTTGCTGGTCTTCTCCGCCTTTGCTTCGATGCTGCGCATCATGCGCGGCGCGCTCGACAAGCGCGAGATCTCCTACGGCTATCTCGACGGCTCGACCAAAGACCGCGACCGGCAAGGCGAGGTGCAGCGCTTCATGCAGCCCGACGGGCCGCCGCTCTTCCTCTGCTCGCTCAAGGCCGGTGGGGTGGGGCTCACGCTCACCGCCGCCGACTACGTCATCCTCTACGACCCGTGGTGGAACCCAGCCGTCGAGCGGCAGGCGATCGATCGCACCCATCGCATCGGCCAGCACAACGCCGTGACCGCGTATCGCTTGGTGACCAAAGGGACGGTCGAAGAGAAGATCCGCGCGCTCGCCGAACGCAAAGCCGATCTCTCACGCAACGTCATCAAAGCCGACGGCGCGATGGCGAAGTCGCTCAGCCGTGAAGACTTGGAACTGCTGCTCTCCGATCCCGAATAACGGCGCGCCGCTTCAGTGGCTCTGGCGGTGGGCCGCGGCTTTGTGGTGGCTGAAGGGAACCTGAAAATCGATACGAGGCGAGTTGACGGCGACGCGCGGAGAGCGAACGTGAACGCCCGGGACCACGATGTGGCCGCCCCACGGCATGCGCACGCGAAAACCACGGACGCCCGCGTGGGT
Source organism: Candidatus Acidiferrales bacterium (assembly GCA_035503775.1). Taxonomy (GTDB): domain Bacteria; phylum Vulcanimicrobiota; class Vulcanimicrobiia; order Vulcanimicrobiales; family Vulcanimicrobiaceae; genus DATJTD01. The sequence goes on along the minus strand of DATJTD010000044.1, from coordinate 5,792 downwards.
CGACGGAACGCTGATGTGTTGCGAGCCGATATGAACGTGCTCGTGCGTCGCCCAGGTCTGCTCGCTGTGGACGGACGGATGCCCGTCAACTCCCGAGTCGGTCGTCTGCGCGCGGGCGGCGGTCGGGGCGCACGCTGCAATCAGCAGGAACGCGAACAGATGTTTGGTCAACGAACTCGGAGTTGATGATGGCATCGTTTTCCGACGCTTCCCCGCATCGCGGTGCATCCACTCTTGCCGGGCGGATCGCTGAATGAATCTCAAAGGTACGCCCAGCACCTCCAAGATCGTGGTGCTCACCCGCCTCATCGCCGCCATCGATGAGGGGCGCCACGGTTTGGAATCGCTCAAGGCGCGGGTCGGCGGAGAGCAGCCGCCGAGCACCCGGAGCATGCGCCGCTATCTCTCGACGTTGGCGGCAGCCGGCTTCCCGTGGTTCTTCGATCGCGAGAGTGGGACGTATCGCTTCCAGCGCGGCTTCTCGATGCGCCGCATCGAGCTCTCCGGCCGCGAGCTGCAGGGGCTGATCGCGCTGCGCGGGATCGCGCAATCACTCGGCGGAACGATCGGCGCTTCGATCGACGACGTCACACGCAAACTCGTCGGCGTCGCCGACCGGCAGGCTTCGTTTGCCGCCTCCAAACCCTCGGTCTTGTTGCAGATGACCGACGTCGACCTCGAGGGGGAGCGCACGGTGATTTTCGAGTTGCTGCAGCGGGCCCAGCGCGAGAGCCAGAGCGTGCGTTTCGGCTACGTCGACAAGGGTGGCCGGCGCACGCAACGGCACGTCGATCCGTACGGCTTCGTCGTCTCGGGGGGGCGCATCTACGTCGTCGCACACGATCGGGGGCGCGGAGCGCTGCGTGTCTTCGCGCTCGACGCTATCGACGCGCCACAGATCGCTCCGGCGCGCTTTACGATGCCGCCCGATTTCGACATCGAGCAGTTTGCCGGCGGTTCGATCAGCGGGATCATGCACACGGCCGACCCCGTCGCCGTGACGATTCGTTTCGCGCCGCTGGTCGCGCGCGCGGCGAAGGCCGATGCGATCGTGCGCGACCGCACGATCGTCGACCGTCCCGACGGCGGGGTCGAGATCACGTACGTCGTGACCGATCCAAGTGAGCTGACGCGCTGGAGCCTGCGCTGGGGGCCGCAAGCCGAGATCGTCGCGCCGGAGACGGCGCGGGAGGCGGCGCGCGCGCTCGTCGCCGCCATCGCCAAAAAATATAAGAAGAAGGAGCGCGTACGAAAAAAGTAACGGCCCGCGAGTATCAGTCACGGGCCGCCTACGTGTTTCGCGATGTGCTCGCCGCCACTGACATCGATGACTCGATGCGCATCGGCGTAATCGGTTCGATCGGCGATGGTCGTCCGCCGCGAAGCGGTGTTCCATTTTTACGATCACGGTGACACGTGCACCGCACTTCGTTGCTGAAGTGAGAAGAGCGTACCACTGCTGATTTTCCCGTGCAAGAGAAAAACGCCAGGCCTCACAACATATCCACAAGAATTTGCATTTACCCACCGTAACTCACAGAGTAATTCACAGGACGGAGATGCCTTTGCGATTGCCAGCAGCGCTGTGCGCCGGTTTGTTCTCCTTGCTGCTTCTCGGAACGCTGACGACGGCCACCTGGGCGGAGCCTGCGATGGGAGCGCCGGTCGACGGCATCCAGTGTGAAAGCACCGAAGGCTCGCTCTTTCACATCCATCAGCATCTCTCGCTGTACGCTCATGGGCGACCGTTGACGGTGCCGGCGTTCATCGGCATCCCACCGATGGGCGCGTGTCTCTACTGGGTGCACACGCACACGCCCGACGGCATCATCCACATCGAGTCGCCGGTGTACCGCGACTTCTCGTTAGGCAATTTTTTCGATATTTGGGGAACACCGCTGAGCCCGACGGTCGTTGGCGACGTCCGCGTGCCAAAGGGGCAACTGCGCGCGTACGTGAACGGGCGCCGCTACCTCGGCAATCCACGCTCGATCGCGCTGACCGTGCATGCGGACATCGTTATCGAGGCTGGAGCGCCATTTTTCACACCGCGTCCGTTCACCGATTGGCGAGGCCAGTAGCGGGCGTCTCACGGTTGCCCGCACGGCGATCGCGGGTGCGTTCCACGTAGCGTAGCTTGCGCGAAAGCACGGTGAGGATGCGGCTCCACGTGTAGTGCCGGGCCGTCGCCGAGCCGCCTGAGCGCATCGCTGCTGCGAGCGCCGTGTCGGTGAGCGTCATCTCCAGATAAGCGCCGAGCTCGAGCGGGTCGCCCGTATCGCAGACGATGGCGTTGGAGAAGGCCTCGGCATACTCTTCGCCCGTCGAACCGCAGACGGCGAGGCCACCGCTGGCCATCACTTCGAGACCGACCAGACCAAAGGGCTCCTTTCCGCTGTTGGCGATGACGGCGTCGGCGACGCGATAGAGTGCGCTCAAGAGCGACTCCGGAACGAAGCTGCGAATCTCGACGATCGGTGCGCGCGTCGCCGCGAGGGCGTCGATCAGCGCTTGCGGCTCCCGCGAGGCGACGGCGACGCCTTCTACCGCCAGCCGGTGCGCAAACGCGCGCTCCAGCACCTGCCCACCATATGGCTCGCGGCCGCCGCGCATGATCAAGCGGGCACTGGGATAGCGGCCATGGATGGCGGCAAAGGCGTCGATCGCTTGTATCCAGCGCTTGTCGGGATCGTACCGGCCGATCTTGACGAAGAGCGGGCGCTGCGGAAGCGCGTGCTCCAGCGCGTCGACCAAGGCAGGATCGGCGCCCTCGAGCAGCCGGTCGGCGATTCCGTTGGGAACGACCAGCGCCTCGATGCCCCACGCGCGCAATTCGAACTTCATGAACTTGCTGACGGTCGTGATCTGCGCGGCCGCGCGCAACGCCCCCCAATCGATATACTCGAAGCCGTAGGTGTTGTTGGCATTCCAGAGGAGGGCGGTGGTGTGGCGCAATCCCCGCTCACGCAAGAGACGATCGATCTCGATCGTCGCGCGGACCATCTGCCACTCCTCAGCGATGACGAGAACGCGCTCACCCTTGCGGGCCGCCGGCGTGACGATTGTATCGGCGACAAACGGCGGCACACTCGTGACGATATCGTTGATCTTGTCGATCTCGCCGTCGTAGACGTTTGCCGGGTGATATGCCGAGATCCACTGCCCCCAGCGCCGGTATTCGAGCTTCTCGCTGATCCGTTCAATTGCCGGCTTGGACGGATCGCCGACGAAGAGCAGCGTCGTTTGAACTCCGGCGGCCGCAAGCGCGGCGGCGAGATCGGTGACCCGCGTTCCGAGGCCGCCGATCAGCGAATAAGCGTCGGGACCTTCAAACGAGAGCAGGAGTGCGTGTTCGTAGTGCATCGCTGATCGCCGTTGTTCGGCCGCACGTCCGGGCGCCTGCAGGAACGCCGAAAAAGCGGGAGGCACCTCAGCGTTGTGAACGCAGAGGGCGACCATATGCGGAACGGCCAGCAGAAGGCACCCGGCGCGGAGCAGCGCCGCATCGCACAGGCCCGCGACCGCACGGCGCACTGGCGCCGCTGGGGGCCGTACTTGAGCGAACGCCAATGGGGCACCGTTCGTGAGGACTATAGCCCCAACGGGACGGCGTGGGAGTACTTGCCGCACGATCATGCGCGTTCACGCACCTACCGCTGGGGTGAAGACGGTATCGCGGGGATCTCCGACAACCACCAGCGCCTCTGCTTCGCGCTCGCTCTTTGGAACGGCAAGGACCCCATCCTCAAGGAACGGATATTCGGCCTGACCGGAAACCAGGGCAACCACGGCGAGGATCCCAAAGAGTACTACTTCTTCCTCGACAACGTGCCTTCGCACGCGTACATGAAGGCGCTGTACAAGTATCCGCAGCGCGCCTATCCATACTCGTTGCTCGTCGAGGAGAACGCGCGGCGCACACGCCTCGACCCCGAATTCGAGTTACTCGACACCGGGGTTTTCGAAAACGACGAGTACTTCGACGTCTTCGTCGAGTACGCGAAGGCCGAGGTCGACGACGTCCTCATTCAGATCAGCGTCGCCAATCGTGGTCCGCACGCCGCGAGCCTTCACGTGCTGCCGACGTTGTGGTTTCGCAACGACTGGTCGTGGAAATTCGGTGCCGCGAGACCGTTGCTGACCGATGCGTCGCACGACGGCCTCTACTCCGTGCGCGCCAAGCATGCAACCCTCGGTGAGCGGCGTCTCTACTGCGAGGGCGCTTGCGATCTGCTCTTCACCGAGAACGAGACCAACAACGAGCGGCTCTTCAATGCCCCCAACGCCTCGCCGTACGTCAAAGACGGCATCAACGACTTCGTGGTCAACGGGTGCGAGCACGCCGTGAACCCCGCGCACACCGGCACCAAGGTAAGCGCGCGCTACGAGCTCACGCTTGCGCCCGGTGAGACCAAGACCGTGCGCTTACGCCTGAGCGAGCACCTGCATCTGCGCCAGCCGTTCGACCCGGCCTTCAGCGATATCTTCGCGCACCGCATACGCGAGGCCGACGAATTTTACGCGCAGCTCAACCCGTTCCCGCTCTCCGACGATGCGCGCTTGATTCAGCGTCAAGCCTTCGCCGGGCTCTTGTGGAGCAAACAGTTTTACAACTACGTCATTCACGATTGGCTCCAGGGTGACCCGACGATGCCGCCGCCTCCGCCGCAGCGCAAGCAGGGTCGCAACCACGAGTGGATCCACCTGTACAACGACGACATCCTCGCGATGCCCGACACCTGGGAGTATCCCTGGTACGCCGCTTGGGACCTGGCCTTCCACGTGATCCCGCTGGCGCTCATCGACAGCGACTTCGCCAAGACGCAGTTGCTCTTACTCACGCGCGAGTGGTACATGCACCCCAACGGGCAGCTTCCGGCCTACGAATGGTCTTTCGACGACGTCAATCCTCCGGTGCACGCCTGGGCCGCGCTACGGGTCTACCGCATCGAGAGAAAGGCGACCGGACGCGGTGACTACACCTTTCTCGAGCGCGTCTTTCAGAAGCTCTTGCTCAACTTCACCTGGTGGGTGAACCGCAAAGACTCTGAAGGCAACAACATCTTTCAAGGCGGCTTCCTGGGCCTCGACAACATCGGTGTCTTCGATCGTAGCGCGCGGCTTCCCACCGGTGGACACATCAATCAGTCCGACGGAACGAGTTGGATGGGCGTCTACGCGCTCAACATGCTCTCCATCGCACTCGAACTCGCGCAGCAAAATCCCGCCTACGAGGACATCGCCTCGAAGTTCTACGAGCACTTCCTCTACATCGCCGACGCTATCAACGTCAGCGATACGCGGGAGCACGGCTTATGGGACGACACCGATGGGTTCTATTATGATTGTCTGGCGCTTCCCGACGGGCGGCAGATACCGCTCAAGGTGCGCTCCCTCGTCGGCTTGCTCCCGCTCTTCGCCGCCGATATCCTCGAGCCGGACGTGCTTGCAAGGCTCCCGGCTTTCACCAAGCGCATGCGATGGTTCATCGACAACCGGCCCGACCTTCATGCCAACGTGGCGAGCATGGAGGAACGCGGCATGGGCGAGCGGCTCATGCTCTCGATCGTCTCGCGCGAGCGTCTCGAGCGTCTTCTCGCGCGCATGCTCGATGAGTCGGAGTTCTATTCTCCGCACGGTATCCGCGCGCTCTCGCGCTATCACGCCGAGCATCCGTACATGCTCGAGATCGACGGGATGCGCTACGGGATCGACTACGAGCCCGCCGAGTCGACCAGCGGCCTCTTTGGTGGGAACTCGAACTGGCGCGGCCCGATCTGGTTTCCCATGAA
>DATJTD010000043.1:0-4343 GCA_035503775.1 Candidatus Acidiferrales bacterium | reverse complement strand
GCCGCCGCGATCGCGATCGCGCTATCGGGGACGTATCTGCTGATCCTCAACTGGGTCACGAGCATCGACTACATCTTCTTCGGATTTGCTGCACTCGCGATCTTCGTCTTCCGCGGCCGCGATCGCGCGGCCGGTGCCCCGGAGCCGTGGTTTCGCATCCCGCTGCATCCGTGGAGCACGCTGTTCTTTTTGGTCGTCTCGTGGACGGTCGTCGCCGACGTGCTCCTCAAGTCGCCGAGGGATACCTTCCTTGGGGTAGCAGTATTGTTGACCGGCATCCCCGTCTATTTTCTCTTCACATCCGCTTTACATAGACGGCGCTAAAGGTTCACGCTGGCATAATCTGCTTTTCGCGAGAAATGTGCAGACTAGTGCTATGTACCGCGTGGTAATCGTCGACGACGACGAGGCGACCCTCAAGCTCTACAGTGCGATCGTCAAACGCGTTCTGGGAGAAACGCCCATTGCGTTCGTCGACCCGTTCGCCGCGCTCAAGGAGCTGGAACGGCTGCGCCCGGCGTTGGTCATCGTCGACTATTTCATGCCCGAGATGGACGGCATCGCATTCACGCAGGCGATGCGCGAGCTACCGCCTCACGCCTTCACGCCGGTTCTGATGCTCACCGCCCACAGCGACCACACGCTTGGTCCGCGTGCGCTGGGCGCAGGGGCGACGACCTTCATCGAAAAGCCGATCTCGCTCAAGGACTTCACCGCGCAGCTTCGGCGCTTTACGGTAGCGGCGCCCCATACCAGCCGCTCGACGTTCGGCGAGATCGTGATGCCGACCGACGAACGCGATACCATCGAACGCCTGCATCGCACGATGCGTGCGTGCAGCCGCGAGCTTGCCGAGCAGGCCGAAGCCGTGCGCGACGTGGCGGTGGCGATTGCCGAGCAGATGCAGGTGAGCGGCGCCGAGATCGAAGCGCTCAGCTCGGCCGCGCTGGTCTACGACATCGGGATGCTCTCGGTCCCCGAGCGCGTCCGGGCGACGCCGTCGGCGCTACCGCTACGCTGGCGTTCGATCGTGAACAGCCACGTCGACGCGGGCGCCGCGATCTTGGGCGGAGCGGTCCGCCCGCTGTTGCGCGAGGCCGAAGCGATTGCGCGCTTCCATCACGAGCGTTACGACGGCGCGGGCTACCCCGACGGACTTGCGGGTGCGGAGATTCCGTTGCTGGCTCGCATCGTGGCCGTTGCCGACACCTACGTCGCGCTCACCTCGGAGCGCCCACACCGCATCGAGTTCACGCAGTCGCACGCGATTTCGCAGATCCGCGGCGAAAGCGGCAAAGCGTTCGATCCGGACGTCGTCGAGGCGTTCGCTCGTCTCGAGGGCCGTCTAGGCGAGTTCCGCCGCTCGGCGTAACAACGCCTCGAGCCGCTGCATCGACTCGTCGTACCCCGCTTTCGCGCCGCCTTCGAGCATGTTGTCGCGCTCTTGTGGCGTTTCAAAGAGCTGATGCGCGATGAGCGTCGTACGTCCGTCCCGTTCGAGCAGCGTGTGGGTAGCCCGGCTCACGCGATCCGGCCACGGTTCGTAGCGGAATGTCATCACGACCCGCTGGGGTTTGACGATTTCCAGATACTCGCCGTTGAAGGCGTGCAACGTGCCGTCGGGCTCGTACTGGAGAAAACGATACGTGCCGCCCGGGCGAAAGTCCATCTTATCGACGACGGTGCGTAGCCGCGCCGGGCCCCACCAGTTCGGAATGTGCTTGGGGTCGAACATGACTTCCCACACGAGCGCGCGCGGCGCGTCGAAGGTGTATTCGAACGTAAATTCCCGATCCGATGGGATCGTCAATGTGCTCATGCGGATGCCTTTCGCGCAAAGATACACGCGAATTGCGCGCGAATCGGCCAAGCGGTGAGAAGCCAGAGGATCAGCGCGATGATCGCGGGCGGAAAGCCCTGGGGATTCATGGTTGCGTGAAACGTGAGGATATTGAGGAGCACGCCACCGAGCACGACGATCGCAAGCGGCACGTATTGATTGACGAGCAGCGCGATACCGCAGAGCACTTGCACGCCGAAGATCATGACGTAAAAACCCGAACCCACGATCGCGGTGAAGAAGTCCGTCAAGTACCCCGGCGGGAAGGACGGCGACGGGATGAAGTGCAGGAAGCCGTTGAGCCCAAACACCGTGAAGATGAGGCCGAGCAGGATGCGGGCAAACGTGGCGACGATCGTCATCGCAGGTACGCTCCGAGCATATCGAAGAGCATCTCGGAGCCGAGCTTGCGATCCTCGATTCCGGTGCTGCCGCGCTTGCGATCTTCCTCGGTGGGGTAGGCGCCGAGATAGACGACGTGCTCGGTGAAATCGAGCTGCGTGCGTTCGCCGGCCGCGGTCAGCACGACGGTTGCCAACGATACCGAGATCCGGCGCGCATTCACGTACATGTCGTAGGTGTAGACGAGCCGGCTGTCAGGCACGACGTCGCAGTATGTCGCCTGAAAATCGGTCGTGGAGCCGTCGCTCCAAGCGCCTCTCAAACGCTCCTTACCGCCGACGCGCAGGTCGATGGTCCGTTCGAGCGCCGTGAACCGTCCGGGTGGTCCGCTGAACCATTTTCCTTTTTCTTCGACGTTTGTGAGCGCGCGAAAAACGCGGGCAGCCGGTGCGTCGTACGTGCGCTGGAGGCTGAAGGTGAAGAATTCCGTCGGTGTCGTCGTTGTCACGATCGTTCCTCGTTTCGCTGAAGTTCGCGTAAGTAGTCACCGAGGCGGTCGAAGCGCTCTTCCCAGAAGCGCCGATGATCGTCCATCCACGCTGCGAGCGGCTTCAGTCCGCGCGGGTCCGGCCGGTAGAACGTGTTGCGACCCTCCCTTCGCCCGACGATGAGCCGGGCGTCGTGTAGCACCTTGAGGTGCTGCGAGACGGCGGGCTGCGAGACGCCGGCAAAGTCGGTGAGCGTGCGAACCGTTGCTTCCCCGCTATGAACGATCCGATCGTAGATCGCCCGCCGGGTTGGATCGGAGAGCGTCCGCATCACGGACTCGACGGGGGCGGTCGCGGTCACGCCCTAATCATAAGTCGCTACGGCCATTATATACTTGACGCCTTAGCTTACAAACGGTAGCTTAGAGGTGCCGTGACAGGGCTGGAATCGAAAGAAGCGCCTAGGTGGCGCTTCCGTTTTTGTGCTTGCCGTTGCCGTTACGCTGTCGCTTCGGCCTTAGAGCCTCTGCCCTTTCGACCGCCGCCTTCGGCACCGCGAAGATCGCGCGCACGAACTTAGTGAACTCGCTCTCCGGCGGTGCGTCTTCTGCTTTTTGTTCTGTCACTTATGCTTTTAGCTCGCCCCGTGGTTATTGTTCTGCTTTAAGGGTTCTGCTATAGTGGTGTGGTCGAAACCCGACCCGGGTGCCCTTCGTCACGGTTGGAACACCCGAGCCGAGCAAGATCGCGGAGGCGTTTCCTCAGGAACGCATCTGGTCTGAAAAACCATTGCGCCGGGCTGCGACGCCCGGGCGTCCTTCGCGCATGTCATTTTACCAAAAAGGGTCGGAGACCGCAAATGCTTACCATTGAATCAGCACGGCAACATCTACGCGAAGTAACCGCCGAGCTCGCGCGCTTAGACAAAGATCGCGAGGCGTTGGTTGGTTTGGTTCGCAACTACGAAGATTTCCTGCGCCTTCGCACCGCTGAGGTGCCGACAACGGCAAACGAGGATGCGATCGTTGTGTTGCCCGGCCTCACCGAGCAAATGGCGGAGGTGAAAACCCAGCGCACAATTCGCGTTGCGCCGCGTAGACGGAAGGCCAAAAAAATGTCAAAGCGGGATGCGGCGCTTCTCGTCATTCGCGCTCAAAACGGGGCCGAGATTCACGCTCTTGAGATTGCCAAGCGTATCAATGAGTATGTCACTCATAAGCTAAATCCCAAGCACCCCTACGCCTCGCGTTTGGACTATCAATTGAGCCAACTTCGTGAACAGGGCCTCATTGAGAAGATTCCAGGGAAAAACGCCTGGAAGGCCGTTCCAGCCGCATAAGAGCCCGCACCAGGCGGGCTCTTTCTCTACTTGCGAATTAGGCGCTTGTACGTCAACCGCTTTGAATCTGCGCCCCTAAGGGCTTTCGCAAAACGCGGGCCGTCTTGGTTCTCCCGCTCATTGAAGCGGAAGATTTGCTCGTCAAGATATGCGTCGAGGTGCTTCGGACGCGGGGCGATATACGTTCCGCCAATGGTGCGCTTCAGCACGGACCAAAAGTTCTCGATGCTGTTCGTATGAACGTGGTGATCGCGCACATACTCTTGCGCGTGATTGATAACGAAATGACGATAGCTCTCACGTAGATCGGCGTAGGACTTGAGCGAGTCGGTGT
>DATJTD010000042.1:0-6828 GCA_035503775.1 Candidatus Acidiferrales bacterium | reverse complement strand
GCGCGCCCCCGCCTATCTCACGGTCCCGGCTCCCCTCCCCGGCTACGCGCTGGCGCCCTTCGCGTTGCTCGCCCTTCTGCCATTTGGCATCGCGGCGTTCGTGTGGACGCTCGTGGTCTTGGCCAGTCTGATCTTCACGGTCATGTGGATGCGCGCGCTCACATCGCTGCCCGCAACGACGGTCGTTGCGGCGCTCGTGCTCTCCGACGGCTACGTCGGCGTGACGCTCGGACAGATCGCGCCGCTCGCCATCGCCGCCGTCGTCGGTGCGGCGCTCGCCGTTCAGCGCGAAAAGCTGACGCTTGCCGCGTGCGCCGCCGCCTTGGCGATGATCGAACCGCACATTGGGCTCCCGGCGTGCATCGCCCTTGCCGTCTGCCGCCCCAAAGCCTTGGCTCCCCTCGCGCTCTGCGCCGCCGTCCTCGCCGCGCTCTCCGTCGCGCTCCTCGGCTGGCCCCTCTGCCACGAATATCTCACCGCGGTTTTGAGCGCGCACGCGTTCTCTGAAGTGAACAACGTCAAGCAGTTGAGCTTTGCCTATATCTTGCACCGCTTTGGAGTAGGCGCCTCACTCGCGCTTGCGATCAGCGATGCTCTGTACGTCGCGCTAATTGCAATTGGCATCGCCGTCGCTTCCACGCTCGCACGCCGCACCGGCCGCACGTCGCTGCTCATCCTCGTTCCAGTCGCTCTCGCCGTCGCCGGCGCACCGTTCACGCATATCGCGCAAATCGCCGCCGTCGTACCGGCGGCACTCGTGCTCCTCGATATCCGGCGCGACGACGTTTGGTTGGTTCCAACGGTCATTTTGCTGGCCGTTCCCTGGCCGCAATTTGCCTCGCTCGGCACGACGTTTCCGCTGCTCGCCGCCCTCGTCGCCGGGACACTCGCCTACGATCTAGTCGCCGGCCGAGCTCGCACCGCCGCCATCGTCATCGCGTGCGCACTTGCGTTCTTTGCCACGGCGCTGCCCGCAGACGCCCTCACTGCGGTAGCAGACCCGAGCCGGCAACTCTTGGCGTCGTACGACGCGCGTGCACTCGCCGAAACCAGCTGGAGCGCGTACGTAAACACCGTCGGAACGCAAAACCAGCTCGCCTACGACATGGCACGCGCACCGACGTGGCTGGCGTTGCTCCTGCTGTGCTATCGCCTGGGAATAGCGGCTACTTCAAGTACGAAGCCGCGTTGCTGAGCGTATTGCTCGCCTTTTTTCCCAGCAGCTGCAAGGCCGCTATCGCCATGATGCTCACCAGCGCGATAACCAGGGCATACTCCACGAGTCCTTGCCCGGCATCGTCGATCATCAACTGCGCCCAGAGGCGCCGCGCGTTCATCGCTCAGCCCGGCAACTGATTGCCGGAATTGCTGAGGCTGTTGTTGTTCTTCACGCCCAAGAACTTCAACGCCGCAAAGGCAACGATAGCGACGAAGGCGATGACCACCGAGTACTCGAGGAGTCCTTGGCCCGTGTCGTCGAGGAGCAGCGCGCACAAAATATCGCGCGCGGATTTGACGGTAAGCGTATTACAATCCATTGTACACCTTCATCAAGTTCGACCAACGATGGCTGTCCTCTCCGATCGTCACGACTTCGCCTGCTCTACCGCCGTCCGGAAGCTGAGCGGCTGCGGCTGTCGTCAAGTCGTTGATCTTGTGTCCGATGTTGAAGAGCGCCGCAACGACGCCGCTCGCGACGAGCGCGAGAACGAGAGCGTATTCTATACCGCCCTGGCCGGATTCATCAATGAGAAGAGCAAGCACGATATAACGTCGTCCTTTCACTCCAAAGTATCGGCGCCCCACAGGCGAACTTTCGTACAAACTACCAAAATCGGCGTTTTCTTGACACTACCGAGCTCAAACAGCAAGACGAGCGAGCGCGTCCGCCGTACGGACGCGCTCGCTTACAACGAGCTGCCGGTGGGGATTGAACCCACGGTCTCGTCCTTACCAAGGACGTGCTTTACCACTAAGCTACGGCAGCGCTTAGGGCACGGGAATGGCGCGAAGCCCCGCTGTGCCGCCGTCAAGTCCTACCCCGAAAGCCGATACACCTCTTCCCGGGGCGCGCGCGCCGGGCTCGTTCTCCTGGGCTGCGGCGCGGCGATATGAGGCGGCGTGGCGCGCGACCAGGCGGCGTAGTTCACCTGCAGCGGCGAGCTTGTCGCGCGCGTATTCGCGGGTGACGGCGAGCAGGCGGTAGCGGCTGTCGTCGCCGACCATCTCGTCGATGACCAGTGATTTCCGAATCAGCTCGCTGACCAAATCGAAGACGTCGTCCGGCTCGATCCCCTCGCCGGCACAGATCTCGGTCGCCGCATCGAGCGTCCAGGTGCCCGGAAAGACCGAGAGGCGGCGGAAGAGGATGCGCTCCTTCTCCGGCAACGAGGCGTAGCTCCAATCGATGAGGCTGCCGAGCGTCCGCTGCCGCTGCGGCCCGCTGCGGCGGTGGCTTGCCGCGAGCGTCTGCGATAGGAGCACGCAGAGCTGGCGCGGCTCCAGCGTCGCAACCTGCGCTGCGGCAAATTCGATCGCGAGGGGGAGGCCTTCTACTTGCCGGCAGATCTCCGCCACGATCGCCGCGTTGTCGTCCGTCAGTTCGAAGTCCGGTTTGACGGCCTTCGCGCGGTCGACAAAAAGCAGCACGGCGTCCGAGGAGGCGATCTCGTCGGCGGTCGAGGGGAGCGAAAGCAGCGAGAGCCGGTAGATCGCTTCGCCGAGAATGCCGAGTTCCTCGCGGCTGGTCGCCAGGATCCGCAAGTTGGGACAGGCGCGCAGCAAGGTCACGACGACTTCTGCGACTCGCTGCACGAGATGCTCGCACGTATCGAGCACCAGGAGCGCGCGTTTGGATTCCAACACTTGCACGAGCCCCGTGAGCCCGGTCTCTTTGGCGAAATCCTCGCAGATCGTCGTGCCGATCGTCGTCGAGATCACGTTCTGATCCCGCAGCTCGGCGAGATCGACGAACCAGATGCCGTCTTCGAAGTGCGACCCTACCTGACGCGCCGCCTCGAGCGCAAGCCGCGTCTTGCCGGCACCGCCGCTCCCGGTGATCGTTACCAGCGGGTGGGTCCCGATCAAGTTCACGATATCGGCTACCTCAGCAAGGCGCCCGATGAACGGCGTCTGCGCGGTAGGAAGGTTCTCCAGCACGGCGCTTGCGACCAAACGGTTGCGCCCGGCGTGCTTGGCTTCGTAGAGCGCATGATCCGCGGCGCGCAAAAGCACGTCTGCCGGCGTCTGGCTCGTCGGCACCGCCGCCGCCACGCCGACGCTGAGCGTCACCTGACCCAGCGGCGAATCGAGGTGTGGCATCGCGAGCTCGGCAACCGAGGCGATGAGCCGTTCGGCGAGCGCAATACCACCGGCACGATCGGTTCCCGGCAGGAGCGCGACGAATTCTTCTCCACCGTAGCGCGCAACCAAATCCGCGGGCCGTTTGACGGTCTGTTCGATGAGGCGAGCGATCTGTTTGAGGCAGACGTCGCCGGCTTCGTGCCCATAGCGGTCGTTGAAGAGCTTGAAGAAATCGATGTCGATCATGAGCAGCGCGAGTGGTTTGCGCTCACGCATCGAACGCCGCCACTCGGCGACGAGCGCCTCGTCGAAGCGGCGTCGATTCGAGATGCCGGTCAGCCCATCGCTCAGCGCGAGTTCCTCATAGCGCTCACTGCTCTGCAAGACGCTTTCATAGTCGATACGCGCCGCGACGTAGAGCGCGCACGACTCGAGCAACGTGACCAGCTCGGGATCATGAACGGCGATCCCGCCGACAGCGAGAGCACCGAGCAAGACGCGACCGAAGCGCACGGGGATGCCGATCTCGGTCTGCGTTCCTTCGCGGCGTACCACCAGTTCGCCCGAGGAGAGGACTTGCGCGAGAACCGAGTCGGGAGCGATCGCGGCGTCTTGCGCCGAGGCGCCGCCGCCGTCCTCGAAGAGATGAACGATGCGATCGCCGCGCGTATCGCAGACCGCAATCGCGGCGCGCTGCGCGTCACACAGCAAGAGAATCTGTTCGCAGCAGCGGCCCCACAGGTCCGCAACCGGCGTCTCCCCAGAGAGAAGTTCCGCAACGCTCCGAACGACAACCGATCGGCCGGCGGGGCTTGTCTGCGGGTCTCCTGAAGTCGGCTCGTTCCGTCGCGCCACGTTCTTTACGCTCCCAAAGGTGCGTTCCATCGCCCCATACTATGGTTTTCGACGAGACCGTTACCCTGCCGACGCCTCGGGCGTAAAGAAACGATCAAATACTCCGTTACTCCCTCTGACGTGCGGAGCTAGTTCGTACCCTCTTTCAAACTGCGAAGGCTTCTCGCACCGCCTCCTCCTCGCTCAGGTGAGCGCCGGCCGCAAGTGCCGCCGTCAACTCCGCTTCGCTGAGGTTGGCGCGCAAGGTCACCATGAGATCGCGATGCACGATCTCCTGACTACTCCCCTGCGGCGTCGGCGAATGCAAAACGCCGATGCGCCGATCGCAGAACCCGAGCAGGCGAGCCGCGCGAACGTAATCGCCGATATGTGCACTTACCGCTGCGAGCGCTTGCACCGACCAGGTCAGGCCCTCCGCAGAGCCGGTTTCACGCGAACTGCGGATGAGGCTCTCCGCCGTCTCGTGGGTCGTCGCCCAATTGTTGGTCGCCGCGGCGTAGTGCACGAAATTCGAGGCCGCCACTTGAAAGGTCTCGGTCACCCCTGCCGATTCGGCGAAGCGCATCGCGTCGCGGCCGTACGAGAGCGCGCGCGCGTATTCGCCCATGCTGAATTCGAGCTCACTGAGCAAGGTGAATTCGGTACTGATCTGCCGGTCGTTCCCGTACGCGCGGCAGAGCACCAGCCCCTCTTCGATGATCGCGCGTTTCTTGGCGACGTCCCACTCCTCGTTGATGTCGCAGCGCGTCTGCAACCCGAACGAAACCTCGAGCGGGTTGTCGGTAGCGCGCGCGAGTTCGATCGACTCCAACAGGATCGCGTCGGCCGATTCGCGTTCGTCGGGAAAAAACCACGCGAGGATACCGGCGAGGACGCGCAGGGCGCGGGCGAGGCCTAAGCCGTCGTCGAGCTGCCGGTAGAGCGCGACGGCGCGCTCGGCAGCGGCTCGCATCTGCGGCGCCGGCAACGTCATCGTCGATCGCGAGAGTCCGAACCACAGGCGCGCTTCGACCGCGAGATTCGTCCCCGGCGGCAAGACGTCGATCGCTAATTGCAGCCAGCGAAGCCCTTCGGTCGAGGAACTCTGATCGAAAAACTTCTCCAGGTCTGCCGCCAATTGCGCCCCGAGTGCGACGTCCGAACGCATGGTGAGCGCCCAGTGCAAGGCGGCGCGGAAATTCTCGAGCTCCGAGCGCCGGCTCAGATACCAGTCGCGCGTCGTCTGAAACTGCCGCGTCGCCGCCGGCTCTTGCGCGACGCGCAAAAAGTAGAGGGCATGACGGCGTGCCAACGGCTCCTGCGCCCCGCTCTCTTCGAGTTTCTCCTGTGCGTACTCGTGCATCGACTCCAAGAAGCGAAAGCGGCTCTTCCCGTCGGCGACGTCGGTGACGAGCATCGATTTGCGCACGAGCCCAGTGAGCAGGTCGGGAATCCGGTCGGCATCCAAACCCTCGCCGACGCAGACCTCGCGCACGGCCTCAGCCGTACACCCGCCGGCAAAGATCGAGAGGCGCCGGAAGAGCAGTTGCTCTTGGTCGGAGAGGAGCTCGTAGCTCCAGTCGATGAGCGCGCGCATCGTCTGCCGCCGCGCGGGAGCCGTGCGGTCACCGCCGGTCAGAATGCGCAGCCGATGCGAGAGCCGTTCGGCGAGTTGGCCGAGACCGATCACGCTCAAACGAGCCGCGGCGAGTTCGATCGCCAGCGCGATGCCGTCGAGTTGATGGCAGACGTCCACCACCATCGGCGCGTTTTCATCGGTGATGGCGAAGGCGCGTTTGGCCGACTTCGCGCGCTCGACGAAGAGTGCGATGGCATCGTAGGTCATCGCCTGCGCCGCCGTGATCTCCGCCGAGACCGCGGGCAGCGCGAGCAACGGAAGGCGATAGACCGACTCCCCGGCGACGTCCAACGGTGCGCGGCTCGTCGCCAAGATTCGCACGCGCGGCGCCGCTTCGAGCAGCGTCGTCACCAGTTCGGCGACGGGCTGCACCAAGTGCTCGCAGTTGTCGAGCACGAGCAACGCCTGGCGATTCTCCAGCACGCGCACCAGCGAGGGCACGGCGCTCTCGTCGCTTGGGATCTGTGCCGAGAAGAGCGCACCGATGGCCGCCGGAACCAACGTCGCATCGGTGAGCGGCGAGAGGTCGACGAACCACGCGCCGTCGGCGTACTCACCGACGAGATCGGCTGCTACTTGCAAGGCGACGCGCGTCTTCCCGGCACCACCAATTCCGGTGATCGTCACGAGCGGACTGCACGCGAGCAGCTCTTTGACTTCGGCGACCTCGCTCGTACGGCCGACGAGGCGCGTGAACTGCAGCGGGAGGTTGTTCGGCGCGCTCGTGTCGGTCCGAAGCGCCGGCGTCGTCTTCGATTCGTACGCGGGCGCAAAGACACGATTGCGGCCCGCGCGTTTGGCTTCGTAGAGCGCCGTATCCGCCGCGCGCAACAGCGTGTCGGGCGTCGTCTCGGCGGTCGGCGTGACGCAGCCGATGCCGATGCTCAGCGAGACGCGCCCGAGCGAGGAGCCGGCATGCGCGATGCCCAGCGCGCTGACCCGGTTGATCAACTGTTCTGCGACGACCGTACCGCCGCGCAGTTCGGTCTCGGGCAGAAGCGCCACGAACTCCTCGCCACCGTACCGCGCAAAGAGATCCGAGGGGCGGCGCA
>DATJTD010000041.1:0-3369 GCA_035503775.1 Candidatus Acidiferrales bacterium | reverse complement strand
GCAAGGACGGCGGGCCGACCATCGGAACGAACGGACTTTTCGAGCACGACGATGCCCCCGCGAGTCAAATCGACGAAGATGACGAAGATGGGACTGAACCGCAGGTAACGGTGATGGCGGGTGCGCAGGCACGCAGGCGCGCTAGCATCTTGCGTGAGATCGCGCCGGGGGAGCCATTCCTCGCCTCGTCTAGCGGGCGTAAGGAAACCGCATCGTACTACACCGCGCGGGACCTCGTAGAATTCCTCGTACGCGAAACGATTGACCCACTCGCCGCAGGCGCCGAGGCGGCGACGATTCTTTCATTGCGCGTTCTTGATCCTGCGATGGGCAGCGGGCATTTCCTTGTAGGTGCGTTGCGGCGGCTCGCGGATCACCTTGTCGCCGCATATCGCCGCACCGAAGAGCGCGAGGGCGAAGAGGCGTTGCCCGCAATCGTCCGCGCTGTATTGGACGACGAACGCGAGCTGGTACGTATCTGCCGCCAGCTCGTAGCAGTGCACTGCCTGCACGGCGTCGATAAGAATCCTCTTGCTATCGACCTTGCCCGCGTTGCACTCTGGCTCGCGACTGCGGCGGCCGGCCATCCGCTTTCGTTTCTCGATCATCGACTCAAATGCGGCGACAGTTTGCTTGGCATGACTCCAGAACGAGTGCTTTCACTCGAGGACTTGCGACCGCGCCACCGCCGCGGCAGCGCACAGACTGAGCTGCTTCACGCCGGCGAGACGATGGTGACGGAGACAGATCTCCGTAACGGTCTGAATCGCGCGTTAGAGCAGACCTTCCGCCAACTCACTGCGTTCCGCGCGATCGTTGACGACGAGTCACAAGACTTCGAGTTCAAGCGCGAGATGGCGGCCTCAGTCGAACGCGCGATGCAGCCGCTCCGCACGCTGCATGCGGCTCGTGTCGGGCGACTTTTAAGAGGTGACGAAGCCTACCAACCCATGCTGAGCGCCCTCAAGGATTTCGCAACGCTCGGTCATTTAACCGACCAGTCGCGCGCGGCGATTAAGTCGTGGATCGATGCGCGCGCGTCGGCGGAGGCGTTCTGCTGGGAGATCGAGTTTCCCGAGGTCTTCTATCGCTCGTTAGAGGACCAGCGCGTCGAGCGACGTCGCGACGCCGGATTCGATATCGTGATAGGCAACCCGCCGTGGGACAAGTTAAAGCTAGAACGGCGACGTTATTACGAGCGATACGATCCAATGATTGTGGATTTCCAAGGTAACAGCGCTGACGCTCGGATCGAGGTCGTCAATCGGGCTGTCCCTGACGCGAAGGCTCATTTTGAGGCTGCGCTGGAAGAGCAGCGTGCCTATGTAAAGGCGCTCACCGAGGGTCCCTACCGATGGCAGCGATTCGAAGTCAACGGACAGCGAACTGGCGGAGATCCGGACTGCTTTAAGTACTTTACTGAACTGGCATGGTTACTCGCGCGCGAAGGCGGCCACGTCGGTCTCGTCACGCCAGGGGCGTTCACCAGCGATGACGGAACCACTGGCTTGCGACATTTAGTCCTAGAGCATTCCATGCTCATGACACTTTTCGTTTTCGAAAATCGCCGAAAGCTCTTTGAGATAGACTCGCGCTTCAAATTCCAGGTACTGCACTTCCGGCGGGGTGGAGAGACCAGCGACTTCGAGGCAGCGTTTTGGGTTCACGACACGGACATTTTACGAAAGTCCCGGCATGATCGCGCACAGGATTCGATAGTCATTCGCACGGAGGACGTGCGGCGCACAAGTGCCGACAGGCTTGCGATTCTCGAAGTGCGCTCGGAACGGGATCTCCGCGTTGCGCGCCAGATGCTCGACGTTGCGCCACCGCTTGGACGAACCGGCGATTCGTGGCCGCTGCGTTTTGGCCGAGAACTCGACATGTCGCAGGACCGACGCTTGTTTCACACGGCACGCGACTTGGAAGCGAAGGGCGGGGTTCGTGATGGCGAGACGTACGGTATGCCGGACGGCGCTCGATACATTCCGTTGCGCGAAGGTCGGATGATTCAGGCCTTTGACGCGAACGCCAAGCGCTACGTCTCGGGAGAGGGGCGCTCAGCAGTTTGGGCCGAGAACGGCTTGCCAAAGGCGCCAGTTGAGCCGCACTACTGGGTGAACGTTGACGAAATTCCAGATGATTTTCGCCGTACAGCCCGGCGTCTCTATTGGTGCGACGTAACCGGTCCGACAAACGAGCGAACGGCAATGGCTGCCGTTGTAGACGGTATGGCGATCAGTGGACATTCGTTGAACGCGCTGTACGAACCTGGCGCTTCGGAATTGCTGAACACGATTGAGAGCGTCTTTAATTCTTTTTGCTTCGATTGGTATATTCGTCTTAGCGTGGGGCAGCACATGAGCATGAATTATGTATTGCCGGCCCCCTTCTTGCGCAATGTACCCCTACTAAACCTTGAGGGCTGCATCGCGGGACTTTCGTTGCATACGACCGATTATGTAGGACGCGCGAATGCGCGAGCAGAGATCGACGCCGCCGTCGCACTCGGATATCGTCTTTCATACGCGGACTTCGCGCATGTTCTCGATTCGTTCCCGCTTATTGACCGCGGTGAACCAGTGCTCGAAGGCGAGACAAAGAGCACGATCACGCGCGACCTCATCTTGGCAGCTTATTGTCGACAGAGCGGAACGCATGATCCCGAACACACTGACCGCGCCGACGCTGCCCGTGCGATCGGCGCACTGGGCTATGTTGCAGAGCCTCTACGTAAACAAATCGGAGTCGTTCGCGTATGAACCCGTTTGCTATCGCTCGGCAGGTCGAAGAAGACTATAAAGCTTATCTGCGAACAAATTTTCGGGCGTCGGATCCGCAGCTGCGCGAGGCTTTTTCCCGCGCGCTGGACGAGCGCAACTTTCTCATACGCGAGCCATACGTTTCGCTCGCCGCTCCATTCCAGCTGGGCAACAAGCTCGCTGACCTCGGACTTGCGCCCGCAGTCGAGCAACGCTTTATGGAAACGGTTTTTACGCGTGAGCCACGACTCCCGTACAAGCACCAAACCGACGCGACCGCGCGTATTCAGAACGGTTTGCATACCATCGTCGCAACCGGCACGGGCTCGGGGAAGACCGAGGCGTTCTTGATGCCGATCATTGACCACTGTTTCCGGAGCAGCAATCAAAAGGGCCCCAAAGCCCTATTGCTTTATCCAATGAATGCTCTTGCGATCGACCAAAAGAAGCGCATCGCGGATTTGTGCGCTCCACTCGGCATCTCGTACGGCGTCTACGTCGGCTCAACCGACCGTGGTTCGAACAAGCGTCCTTCGAGTGCCCCACCACAAGAACGCTGCACGCGTGAGGAGTTTGAGGCAAACCCGCCTGATCTTTTCCTAACCAA
>DATJTD010000040.1:0-3335 GCA_035503775.1 Candidatus Acidiferrales bacterium | reverse complement strand
CATCGGCGCAAGCCAATACGGCATCGGCATGGTGGTTGCGCGCGTTGCCGAGTGCATCTTGCGCGACGAGCGCGCGGTGCTTCCGGTCGGCTCCTACCAGCCGAACTACGGCGTGACGCTTTCGCTGCCTAGCGTCGTGGGTAAGCACGGCGTGAGCGACGTACTGTGGCCGCAGCTCGACGAAGAGGAACAGGCCGGCGTCGATGCGAGCGCCAAGCGGCTCAAAAGTATCGTTGCGGAATATACCGCCGCCGAAGCGGCCGCTTAACTCAGGTTCTTCGAGCTAAAGAGCGCCAAGTAGCAACCCGGCGAAATGCCGAGGGTAGCTTGGATCGGTTCGAGCTCGCACAAACCAAGCGTGGAATGACGGACTAAGAACGCCGGCACGTCGGGTGCTAAGACTTCCCAATCATTCCACATGCGCGTAAATTCGGGGTCGCGCATCATCGTGACCAGCAAGTCGTCGAAATGCCGGTCCCCGTAGTACGTCGCATAGATGTTGCGGAAGACGGCAACGCAGCCGCGTGCGGCCGTGTGCCAATCCACGTAGAGCTGGCGGCGCGACGGATCGAAGAACATCCGCCAGAGCACGTTGCGCGAGAGCAGCTCTCCCCCTTCGTGGTAATCGAAGATCTCGGCGACGAGCGAATTCCACACCAGCAGATCCAGACGTGGCGTCGCCAGATACGCCGGCGCGGCGTGGTGCAGTTCGACCAGCTTGCGCAACGCTTCGGGAATCTCGGGTTCCAGCGTGCAGGTCTGCGGCGGCGTGTCGGAGGCCAGCACCTTCAAGTACGCGATCTCCGGCGGCGTGAGCAGCAGCGCCCGGCCGATCTCGTCGATCACGTCGAGTGAGAAGTTGATTTCGCGCGCCTGTTCGATCCAGGTGTACCAGGTGGTCGAGATACCTGCGAGCTTCGCGACCTCCTCGCGACGCAGCCCGGCAACGTGGCGGCGATTGCTCTCGCCCTCGAGCCCCACGTCGACTGGGCGCAGCGCGCTGCGGCGGATACGCAGAAACTGGCCGAGGTCTGAACGCCGGGAGACGGTGGTGGGGACGTCGAGCATGCGGTTCTCCGTAGGTGCAAGGGTACTTTGCGGAGCTTTGCTATGCTGGACGCTTTGCCTCCAGGACCAAGCCAGGCAAGGGGGACGCGCTCGCTTCTTTAGCGGGTAACCGTGCAGTCGATGACGTCGGCACGGGCGCCGTTGGTGATCGAGGTCCCCGTAGAGGTTTGCACGAGGTCGGCGGGATCGGCCGACACCAAGACGAGGCCGAGGCGATAGCTGCCTGCTGTCGCCGAGACCGTGTTATTTTCGACGTAAAATCGATACCGCCGGCCACCGTCGGTCATGCGGTCCCCGAGCGCGGACGTTGCAAGAAACACGGACGTGTGGCCGGTCTGCGTGATGAGCGCGACGGCATTGTACGGCCGAGTTAGGCCGTAGACATCGACCTCGAATTCGAAGGGTCGCGATTCGGAAAACATGCATGACGTCGCCGTCATATATTTGGCGGTCACGCCGCGCGTCGAATCAAACGGGACAGCGGCTGACGCCCACGATCCCAGCGTCAGGAAAATGACCGCGCAGGTGACCGCAAACCGAACCATACTAAAGCGGCCTTCTGATCGGCCCGGTCGGGGGACCGACTTGGCTCCAACTCGTCGCCACGTCGAAGGATTGCTCCTCACTGAGACCCGCTGCGAAGTTGCCTGTCCCGATGTTCAGTGTGGCTATTGCCGCGGAGGACGACTGACCGGCGACTGGTGAGAGCGAGACCTCAGTTGTAGTGTCGGCCCCTGTGCTCGAGTTGATCGTCACTTGTCCGACGGCGACGAGGTTGCCGTTGGCGTCGTCGGCAAAGAACGTCACGACGTACGTTCCAGCTCCCTGTGGCGGCGTGAAGCTAAAATCGAAACTGGATGACGCCGTCGGAGCACCTGAGCCTGTGGGTTGGACGGCGTACACGGGCGCAGTCGGCGTTCCACCCGCGGACGCGCTTGCCGCTGCATCCGTGACAGCGGTCGCGCTCACCACTCGCCCACTCGCGTTCAGGCCGACTGGCTCACTCAAGCTATTGTAAATAACTGCGGCCGTTTTATTGGAATCGTCAAGCCGTTCGAGCAATGACGCCGGCCGCGCTTTGAAATTTCCAATGGTAGCCAAAGTGGAGCCATCGTTGACTCCAACGAACTGATTGTCAAAATAGACACGCATATGCAGATACCTCACGCACCGCGCGATCCTTATGGAAGGCGCCGGTTCAATAGGTGCCCCGAATCCCCTCGCCGGGGACAATGGTGCTCAGGCTTCTACGGGAAAACGCATGGTGACGGTCGTTCCTTGGTCGGGGCGACTCTCGATCCCGATTGAGCCGCCCATGCGCTCGACAGCCCGCTTCGCGATTGCAAGTCCGAGTCCGGAGCCGTCGACTTCGCCGTGCGAGCTGCCGCGATAGAAGCGGTCGAAGGCGTGCTCGACGTCGAGCGGCGCCATACCAGGGCCGCCGTCAGCCACCTCGAGCACGGCGGTGTCGCCGGCGCGGCCGACCCGCACTTGCACGAGCGACGCAGGCGCATAGCGTACCGCGTTTTCCACCACGTTCTTCACCGCTTCGTAGAGTTCGGTGTCGTCGCCGATGACGATCGCGTCGCCGCCGGCCTCGAGTTTGAGCCGTTCGCCGGCGAGCGGACGCAACGCGTCGACCGCGCGCGCCGCAACCGACTGCAAGTCGATTTCGTCGAGCACCGCTTCGCCCTCGCGTTCGAGCCGCGCCAGAAGAATCAACTTTTCGATGATGCGGCGCATCTTGCGGCTTTCGTCGAGCATGGTTTCGTGGACGTGGCGCACGCCGTCGCCGTCTTGCACCACGCCCGAGCGCAATGCATCGAGGTAGCCCATGAAAATCGTGAGCGGCGTACGCAACTCGTGGCCGGCATCGGCGATGAACTGGCGCATCTGCGCTTCATGTCGGCGCTGCTCGTAGGTCGCGGCGCTCAAGCGCTGCGCCACTTCGTTGTACGTCTGCGTGAGTTCGTGCAGGCTGTTATCACTTTCCAGCAACAGCCTGGGCGTGAAGTCGCCTTCGGCAATCGAGCGGAGCGCATCATTGACTTCACGTAGCGGCCGCAGTGCGCGTCCCGTGATCGCGCGTCCGGCAAGCCAGGCGATCAGTACGGCGACCAACCCGATCGGCAGACTGCGTTCCCAATAGCGGACGAGCGAGTGGGTAAAATCCGAGATGTCGGGCTCGAGCACGATCGTGCCGCCACCCGGCACGCCGACGAAGCGCGGGCGTAACACCAGCAATCCGGCAATTGCGCGCTCGCTAT
>DATJTD010000039.1:0-16427 GCA_035503775.1 Candidatus Acidiferrales bacterium | reverse complement strand
AACTTGAAGAAGAAGAGCTATCCGACCAACTTATCTTGGAAATAGTCGAGCGCGCACACGAACGCTTCGCTTCTCGCCTCGATGCACTCGACACCGTTCTCGTCGGCCTAATGGCAGCAATTCTTGCTATTGGCGCCATCGCGATCGACAAATATACGCAACTAAAGCCCTGTATGCCATTCTTCGTCTCTAGCCTCGCATGCTGCGCTATCGGTTGGGCCCTCGGCAGTGTTGTGTGTCGCGTGCGTGAACCTGTCGATCCTGGTTATGTCTTGGTCGGAGCTCGAGAACGCGGTCGGGAAGCAGTCTACGAACTTGCGATCGCAATCGCCACTACCTATAAACGGCGGCAGTGGCTACGCCTAGCGAAGGTCGCTGCCGTAGCCATAGCGATGATCTTACTCTTCGTCGGAATCGTAGCGGCCCTAAACGCAGAAAGTGTGGTAAAGTAAGAACGTGAAGGATTTCAGCAAACGCGTGTTCGTTAAGGGCAAATCCGGCCGCAATCGACCGCAAGTAGTCGTTATCACAGAGGTGAAGGGGAAACGGCGTACCGTATCACCGGGTATGGCTCGCGCCGCAGACCTTATTGAAGCTGAATTTGGCATACCAGCCGAGCGTGCTGGGGAACCGGACTTCTACTTAGTCGATCGCCTGACCGGGCAACCCATAATCCCAAGGCGGAAAGTAAAATAACGATTAGTAAAGCACTGAAGAGGGAAGCCGAGACCGGCTTCTTTTTCTTTTCCAAACGTTGCGGCGGCAGCAGCTCTGCGCAGGGGAAGCCCGCGGCGCAACCGCGCCGCCCATCCGTGCTGCTCCCGCCCGGAACACGCCTGGTCAGCGCGCAGATGCGCATGGCCTTTGGTCGTGCTTCGAGGGCCTAGAGCACTAGGCGGATTGTTCCGGCCCGTTACCGAGAATTGAGGGTTGTCGGCCGCGCATCGCGTGGCTAACGTCCCCTAGCGGAGGCTGGGCGGGAAGAGTGAGATGCTGACGGGGAACCTGCTTAAGCGTGTACAAGCTCCTGGTGCTTCTTCGCGTTGCCGACGCGGTGGTCCGCAACAAGGACCGCATTCTAGTCGCAGTCAGATGAAGGTGTCGTATCGCCGCCGCATTTGGAGCGAGGGATTTCCGCGATGTGTGAACTGCGGCTCAAGCGGATATGCGCGCCGTGGCCGCGGGTTTTGCGAGAGGTGCTTCCCGTGGGCCGAACGGCTGCGCCTCATAAAGACGTGGAACGTGAGGGATTCGCGGACTTGGAAGGGTTGCCCGTATAGTGGGATTCTCTCGCCGGACGTCAACGAGGAATACGTCGACGCGTGCCGTGAGCTCTGCGAGCGCGAACTCTACGTCTTGAAGTTAAACGAGGAGCGGTGTCGTGGCGAGCAATCCATCGACGGCCTGGACATCGAGTATGAGCTTTCCGCTCTGTGCCTGTTACTCAAAATTCGCAACCGCGATCATTTCCACGGCTGGGCGACCACGCTTTCGCATACCCTGGACCCGACCGCACGTCGGCTCGTATACCGCTGCCTCAGCGATCTAATGACCCTTCATCCGCGCAGGGGCTCGGTTTGGGTCCGTGCTTTGCACGTGTCGCATACGAGATATTTAGCGCGCGTGCAGCGTCGCCGCTAAATCGGTCAAAATTTAGAGGGCGGAGTTGAGGACGCGCAATGCGCGACGACGAAAGATCGAGTGGCGATGAATCCGCACGCGCTCTTTTGAGCATGACGTCGAGCGCATCTTTACGGCGAACCGCTCTGGCGTGGATACAAGCGACGTCGATTTCACGCGATCGGTTCTGTTCTCGGATTATCGGTCGAAGCTTGTCCGCCCTTGCCTGGCGATGGCGAACCCCCGCGGAGGTGGACTCATCATTGAAGGCGTGGCCAAGACAAGGACCGGCAACCGCTCGGTGTCTACTAGATTGTCTACTTATCACGTGCATCAGCCTGCATCAGCTCGCAGTCGAAAACCCGAAAGATCCTCGATTTACCGTGTTTTTCCGGAGACCTTGCAGTCCGTTGCAGCCCGGGTGGCGGGTTCGATTCCCGTTGGCGCTACCACCCTTGTCATCCTGAGCGTAGGCGCGAAGCGCCGAAGTCGAAGGACCGCCTCGCAGAAATGCGGGGTTTTTTCTTTATTTGCGATCGCGCATGGCACCGCTGTGGCACCGACCCTACAGCGACCGCCTCGGCGACGGCGCCACGATGAGCGAATCAAGTCGCGCGGCAGCGTCGGTACGCAAGGTATCGTTGACGTGCTCGAACAGACCGGTGTTAAGCGGCCGGATACTTCGGTATTCTCCGGCGAGTTTCTCGCGGAGCTGGCGGGAATAGAGCAGCGCAACCTCGCGCGCGAGATGTTGGAGCGACTCCTGCGTGATGAGATCAAATTCCGATCGCGTCAGAACGCGGTTCAAGCTCGCAAATTCTCGGAGATGCTCGCCGAGGCGATCAACAAATACCAAAACAGATCGTTGACGACGATGCAGCTGATCGAGCATCTGATCGAGTTTGTTAAAGAACTCCGCGATGAACCTAAGCGAGCCGAAGAGATGGGCCTCGCCAAGGACGAACTAGCCTTCTACGATGCACTTGCTCGAAGCAAGAGCGCTATGGAGGTTCTTGGCGATATTAAATCGCGGGCCATTGCTCGGGACCTCGTAAAAAATGTGCGAGAAAGCGCGACCATCGACTAGAATTTACACGAAAGCGTGCGCGCCGGAATAGGGCTCAAGATCAAGAAGCTTCTGAAGAAACACGGCTATCCGCCTGACGCAACTGAGAAGGCGACGGAGCAGGTCTTGGAGCAGGCGGAACTCTTGTGTCAAACGGCTGCATGAGCTAACAACGCCGGACCCCTTTGGGACTCAGTGATAGGCAGTCTCCCAGGTAAAGCAGAAAGTTGCATAGATGCGGGTTGCCGTGAATCCGAAATTGCTATGGTGGGCGCGAGAGCGCGCCGGACTCAGCGTCGAAGACCTTGAGAGGCGCTTCCCGCACCTTCTTGACTGGGAGAGTGAGGCGGCTCAGCCGACGCTCAAGCAGCTTGAGAACTACGCTAAAGCGACGCACACGCCCATAGGCTACTTCTTCCTTTCGGAACCCCCGAAGGAGGCCGTGCCGATTCCCGACCTCCGAACAATGGCGAATCGTGTGGTTGAGCGCCCGAGCCCAGACATGCTTGAGATGATTTACACTTGCCAGCGGCGGCAAAGCTGGTATCGCGAATTCGCCCGGACTGAGGGGAACGAGTCACTCACGTTTGTAGGTTCTGCCTCCCTGGCCGATAGCGTAGAGGCCACCGCCGAGGCTATGAGGATTGCACTTGGCTTGGATTTAGAAGAGCGTCGCCGTCTCACGACGTGGACTGATGCGTTGCGTCAGTTCATTGGCCTGGCTGACGCGCTTGGCGTGCTGGTTACGGTAAGTGGTGTTGTAGGAAACAATAATCACCGTAGGCTGAATCCAGACGAGTTCCGTGGTTTTGCTCTCTCCGATGACCTTGCACCATTGGTATTCATTAATGGCGCAGACACCAAGGCTGCGCAGATGTTTACCCTGGCACACGAACTTGCCCACATTTGGCTTGGCGAATCCGCGCTCTCTGATCCGGACCGCATGAGAGGACACTTGCATAATGCCGAGTTATGGAGCGACAGAGTTGCGGCCGAATTGCTTGTTCCGGCCCGCGTGTTCCGAGAGGTGTATCGGAACAGCGAGAACCTGCACGACGACCTCGATCGACTTGCGCGCCATTTCAAAGTAAGCACACTCGTTATTCTGCGGAGGATGCAAGACATTGGCGCGCTTACCGAGCAAGAATTCTGGGATGCTTACGACTCCGAATCCGAACGTTTGCGAACGCTACCTCGCGGAAGCGGAGGAGACTTCTACCTGACACAAGGCGCGCGCATTGGAAAGCGATTTGGGCGAGCCTTGGTCGCAAGCACACTAGAGGGAAACACGCTCTACCGGGATGCGCTACAACTGCTCGGATTCTCGAAGCTTGCAACCTTCCACGAGTTTGGCCACAGCTTGGGCATAGAGTGATGGCTTATCTTCTTGATGCTAACGTCTTTATACAAGCAAAGAACCTGCACTACGGACTAGATTTCTGCCCTGCCTTTTGGGATTGGTTGGTTAAGCGCAACGAAGACGGTGCGGTCTTCAGCATCGAAAAGGTGGGCGACGAAATCGCTGCTGGCGCAGATGAGCTTTCCCGCTGGGCGGACCTGCGTGGTGATGGATTTTTCTTAACGCCCGACCCAAGCGTAGTTCCGTCGCTTGCCAGTCTGAGCACGTGGGCCTCGAGCCAGAACTATGAACCGGTAGCCGTGAATACGTTTCTTCAGGTGGCCGACTACTATTTAATCGCTCAGGCGATGGCGCATGGGCACGTAGTAGTAACTCACGAAGTTCCCTCGACCTCGACTAAGAAAATCAAGATCCCAAACGCTTGCATTGGCGTCGCTGTCAAGTTTATGACGCCATACGAGATGCTGCGGCTAGAGCGGGCACAGTTCGTCCTGGGCAAATGAGGCAAGTAGTCGAGCATTCGCCATTGGTTGCGCGATCGGTCGAGAGTTTGGTCGCAAGAATGAGGAAAACAGGTGGAAGTCGTCAGCATCAGTGAGCGCGCAAAGCAAGCCCTTGAGGTTGCGCATGCCATCTACGAAATAACGGTCGGCGATGGCGAGAGAATGGCACGCCTGAGTGAGCTGGCTCAAGGGGTTAGCCTATTAGTGGATTTCATTTACGAATATACGGCGGTGGACGACCCGCTCATGACGCCGACGATGAGATACTTAATTGGACGATTCCCGACATCGCTGAGGATTATACAAATGCAATCTGGAATCTTGCGTGCGGGTACTACAAAGGCGCAGCAAGCGCGCTAAGAAACGCGTATGAGATGACCGCGGTTTCTCTTTCATTCCAAATCGAAGAGAACTTGCACCCCAGCCCTGGCGAGTACTGTTCAAAGTTGTTTGCCGAGTGGGATCGTGGCGATACCGATACGCCAAACTGGTCAATCGTAAAAATCCGCCTGCGACAGCGCGCCTCATTCGCTGAATTTGACAAAGCACTCGATTGTAGCATCATCGATGAGTTCCATACTTACTACCACGAGGTGTGCGCATTTACGCACGGATCTCTTGCGCGTTGCGGCTTCGCGTGGCGTCGAGGCTAACGGTAGTCTCGATCAGATCGCCGTGCGAAAAGATGCCGCTGAGAGATACGTGGCCGCATACCAGCGCTACGTTCGCCCGGTGAACACCGTTGATGACTTGCGCCTAGCGCCATTCCATCTGTTGGCTACGGAAGGAAGCGTTCATGTTGACAAATCGCATCGCTGGCACATGGAAGAATTGGCGCGCATTTGCGAACACGATCCGATTCTCACCGCAACGCCGTTTCGTGAAGTAGACTTGGCGAACGAAAATGAAGTGGCGGCTGCCGTTGCATGGTGGGAGTCGATGACCTCATCAGGCGGCGAAGGAATGGTCGTGAAGCCCGAGACGTTCCTGGCTCGCGATAAGCGAGGCCTTGTTCAGCCGGTGCTTAAAGTTCGTGGCCGAGAATATCTGCGAATCGTTTACGGGCCAGAGTGCGCATTGCCCGAAAACATGGAGCGCCTCCGCGAGCGCGCCGTTGCCGGAAAGCGACGGCTTGCGATGGGTGAGTTCACCCTGGGTATTGAGGCGTTGCATCGATTCGTCGAACGCGCGCCGCTGCGTTCAATCCACGAGTGCGTGTTTGGCGTTTTGGCGCTTGAAAGTGAACCAATCGACCCGAGGCTATAGAGCGAAGTTTGCAAATGTTGCCCAACGCAAGGCCAAATCGCCCTTTTGAAGTCGTCGCTGCCGAACTATCGCGGGCAGCATCTGAGTTGAGCAGGCATGCCGATTTTCCACGAAAGCGCGGCCTCGTTAGGTTTCCACGAGGTGTAATCAAGAAAAAAAATCCTCGTCGATGGTCATACCTGGCGCCCGAGACTGCGGATAGCCTCGCCAGTATGATTTTGCTGATTGATGTTTACGATTGGCACCTGCGGACGTGGGACCTTAGCCTCACAGCCGGGAGCCTCTTTGCATGGAATGCGCAAGTTTCGGTTGCCATGCTGCTCGAATGCCTTGCTACCGAATACTGCAAGCAGCGCCTGGAAAATGTACCGAGTAACATTCAATTCAATGGTTCGATAAATATACTCTGCAACAGAAAAATCGTATCCGAGGGAGTGGCGAAAGCGCTCCACAAGATTCGGGATAATCGAAATAACGTTCATCTTACGAAGATGGGCAAGATCGGTTCCAATGATCAGGATTTTAGGGTATTTGAGGGCGCCAAGCGGAGTCTTCACGATTTGGAAACTGCATTGCGTGAACACGCCATATCAATTGGCGTGCTCGTGCGGGATATTAAGCCGGCGCCGGAGCCGCCAGTTGCCGCCGAACAGCCTAGAGGTGCGTTTAACGCTGCCGCCTATGTTGGCGAATACTTTGACAATGACGAAGACGACGGATACGACGAATACGACGACGACTACTATTTGTCGGAGCGCGAGGAAAGTGATATGTTCGCGGAAGCAAATTACGCCGTCGACGGCATCTACCTGGACGACCTTGCCGAAGAGGATCGGGACCAGTACCAGCCTAGGTACGAGGACGTACACCCCTCCTTCGATTCGTAGCCCCCGCGTGGCACGGCTGTGGCACGAACTCCCCGGATCGGTTGGGACGAGCCGCCACTAGCTGAGATCAGAATCATCCATTTCCCGCACAAAACAGCACGAAAGGGCATACCGTATCACCCGTCATCACCACCGGCCTCAGATTCGAATTCCCGTTGGCGCTACCACGCAGACAGCAGCCTTCAGGAGCAACTGTTTCTCGAGGTGATGGATGGAGAGCGGCATCGAGTAGAGATAGCCTTGCGCGAAGCGAGCTCCCGTGGAGACGGTGAACGCATGGTCTTCCGCCGTCTCCACGCCCTCGATCACGGTCGTGATCCCCAACTTCTCCCCGGTCGCCGCCATGTCATCGACGATGATGCGCTGACGCTCGAGGTCTCCGGAGCCGGAGGTCGCAAAATATCGAAGTGAATTGAAACCGGTTCCGAGATCGTCGATGGCAGCCCGCAGTCCGGCCGCACGTACCGTGTTAACGTTTTCCGTCAACTGTTCAAAACGTTCGGGAGCAGCGGTCTCGGTAATTTCAAGCACGATCCGCTCATGTGGGATCGCGCTCTCGCTTGGCTTTCCGGGTCCCCCTGGCGAGGCCGAGGATCATCGTCTTACCCGCGTCGTCGAAACGGTGCTCGCACCGGGCGGCGAGACCGGGATGCTGCTATAGCGCGAATGGTCACGATCGACACGTTTGCTACGCTATGATGCCTGCACACATGCGCGGCGGCGGAGGCAATCATGCGCTCAAAGGTCACGGTGTTTCTCTCGGTCTTGGCACTCGCAGCGCTGGCAAGCGCGGGCAAAGCAGACCCATCGGCGTCCTTCAATCCGGTCGAGCAGCTCGGTATCTGGGTGGGCCACTGGACCTTCAGCGGGCAGATCTACGAAACAAAATATAGCCACGCTCACGCCGATACGGGCGTTGCCGATTGTGGGTGGAGCGCGAACAAAGGGTACGTGATCTGCGATTACTACTCGGACGATCCGCCTCACGACGATCTATCGGTCATGAACTACCGTTCGTCGGCCAAGAGCTACATGCTCGCTCTGGTCCATCAGGATCGGCCGGCCCATTCCGAAACGTTGACGCGCAATGGCAATACCTGGATCAGCGTGAGCGACGTCTCCAACAAGGGCAAGGCCCTCGTGCTTCGGACCCGGTTTGTCTTTCTCACGCCCGACAAGCAAACGACGACGGTTCAGGTTTCCGCCGATGGCGGCCAAACGTGGACCACGACCATTCACGTTACCGCCGTAAAGGCGTCGTGAGTCGTCGCTACGGCAGACCGTATGCCGTGAGGTTTCCGCTCTCATCGGAGCAGTACACCCAGCCGTTTACGACGATCGGGCTTTCCCAATGTACCGCTCCGATCGTTTTTCCGACGCCGCTGTTCGCGCTGCTCCACAATTCGGCGCCGGTGGTCGCCGCGAGGGCGTAGATCGCGTCGTCCATGGCGACGAAGACGATGCCGTTGCTCACGACGGGCGAGGTGCCCTCGCCGCTCGTCGAGCTGTCGTTCGCCGTCCAGCCCGGCACGAGACTGCTGACGCCGCTCGCATTCGTCTCGAGTTCGTAGCCGTCGATCTGGTTCGGAAGACCGAAGAAAATCCACGTAACGCCCGATGACGACGTCCACACCGCCGGCGTCGCGTACAAACGGCTCGGGAGCGTGATCTCTTGCAACTCGTTGGCAACGCCCGGCAGCGGCTCGCGGTTGAGCAAGCGTAAGAACGAATCCTTGCCGCCTTGAACCAGCATGAGCGGCGTCGTGCTCGCGCTCTGGCGCGGTAAGAGCGTAGGCGAGGTCGATCCGAGATCGGTGTCGTCGTCCTGCAACAGCGTGTAGTTGCTCGGCGTGTACGTGCTGATCAGCGACGAGAGATTCGACGTGAGCGAGAGCACGGAGTCGCCGAAGTTGCTGGAGCCGTCGTACAGGCCATTGCCGGTTGCGACGAACACCGCGCCGTTCATTGCCGGATCGGGGTCGACGACCGCGCCGCCGCGCGCCCAAATGCCCGAATCGCTGTTCGAACACGATGACGAGGTGATGAGCGTGTGGATGCTGCTGCAGAGCGAATTGAAGACCGTCTCCGCTCCGCTGCTCAAATTGACGGCGATCACGTGCCCGTCGTAGTACGGCGCATCGCCGTAATATCCCGACGTGGTCGCGTACAGATAGCCGTTGGCAAGGTTGAGCGACGATGCGTCCTTCTCGGTACCCGGAATCAGCGTGAGCGTCGCGGGAAATCCGCCTCCGGTAATCTCGGCGCCGGTTGCTGCGTTGAGCTTGTGAATTTTTCCGTCGATACCTGGAACGTAGATCGACGTACCCGACGGATCGGCGACCGGCGTCGACTGGGTAGGGCTCGTTCCGCTGGTCGGAAACGTCCACAGGATCTTGCCGCTGTTCGCTTGGATCGCGAACGTCTCGCCGTTCTTTGCGGTTTGATACAGCACTTGCGTCGCGACGCCGCCGATCGAGACGTTAGCCAATAAGATCGGCGTGGAGTCGGCGACTTGCCCGTCGAGCGAGATCTGCCACTTCTCGACAAGCTTCGACACGTTGGTCGTCGTGAGCACCGTATCGCCGGTATCGACGCCGCTGCGCGCGGAGTCGTGCCCGAACATCGGCCAGTTGACGAGCGCCGTCGGGCTGGCCGCCGGTGTAGCCGTCCCGGTCGGCACGGGCGAGGCTTTCGTCGTCGGGGTCACCGCCGGTGACGCTGTCGTTGGGTTCTGGCCGGCGCCGCCCCCGGAGCACGCCGCTGCCGCGATCACGCCAAGTGATGCGAGAATAAGGGACCAACCGGTAACGCGCCGCAGCATGTTCCACACCCTCCAACCCGACAGCGCTTCCCCCGCACGAATGGTCGCTTCCTCTGCCGGACCTCGAGATTTCGTGCGCTACGGTTGCTAGCTTAGCTTCGCGTTGAGGTGGTCGATCTTCCGGCCGAGCGTTTCGATTGAAGCGTTGAGGCTCTCTCGAAGTGCAGCGCCGTTACGATAGCTTTGGAGGCCGTCGAGTGCGGAGGCCACGCCGTGCGCGAGTTGCGCGAGCGCGTCGATTTCATCTGGTGCGTAGGCTTCGCCACCGGCGCGCTCGCCGAGAATGAGGATCCCAAGAAGTTGCCCGCGCGCGAGCATCGGCAGGGCGAGTACGGCATGAAGCTGCGAGTCGTAGTGGTGCGGATCAAGCGGTTTGTGCCAGGTTTTTAGCGCCAGCACTACGCCGTCGTTTTCATCGAGGGAGGTCATGACGCCGTCGCCGCTAACCCGCGCCGGCGCATACCCGCTGCCGTCGAGCAAGAGAAAAGCAGAACGCCGCGCATCGGTATGCTCGCGGACGTTCCACATCGCCCGGTCGAGCAGCGCGTCGATATCCGTGACGAAAGCGGCCTCCTTCGAAAAGTCGCGTAGTGACCGTTCGTCTTCGTGGCGTTTGCGAAAGAACAGTATGTCGACCGCTCGATCGACGCGCTCGTGAATATAGCGCATTGACAACCCGAGACCGAGCGCGAGGGCTCCGCCCGCCACGATGCCGGTCGCGTGGCTTGCGCCTGCAAGCACATTTCCGAGTATCCATTCTAGGAGGATGAATGACGCGACGACGATGAGCGAGACGATCCCGACGACGAGCGTGCGGCCGATCACGAATTCGAGATCGAGAACCCTTCGCTTGAGGATCGCGTACGTTACGACGAGGCCGCCCAGCAGCCAAAAGATATTCGAGGTCACGACGAGGACCGTGAAGATGACCCATGGCGACGTGAGGCCCTCGATGCTCATCACGAGCCCTTGAACGAAGAATGCGAAGGGAAGGGGCAGCAGCAGCCACGTGGTGCGCGAGCGCTCCGATCGAGGAGCCGCTCTGGTAGCGAGAATTGCCACCGTCGCGATCGCGAGCCACTGCAGCGCCGCGATGAGGTCCCAGGCCGTCGCGTATGCTCCTCGAGCCTGGACGTTCGGCGCGAGATACGGAATCGGATCGAACCACAGCGTCGTCAGCCCGAGAAATCCCAACGCGACTCGCAAGAACTCTGCCGAAATCAACATGTATCCGAGTGTCGACACTGCGCGCACGAGGGTAGAGGGCGCTGCATAGCGAGACGTAAGTCGAAGCAGCAATGCAGCGCTGATAGCCAGGCTGGCTGCCGATAACAGCCCAAGCGCGATCGCCCAGGGCGCAGAGGGTATCGCGAAGTTACCAGGCTTCAGTAAGAACCCTATTTGCAAGAGGAGAACGGTTGCGATGACGCGCGCGTCCGGCTTGTCGGCGCGTCGTAGCACGATCAGCAGCGCGCAACCAAAAAACCATATCGCGGCAGCGAGGGGCAACGCCTTCGACGAAATCTTGATCGCGCGATTCCCTTCCAGCGTGCTACTGCCCAACAGATGAAGGACGATGCGGCGGCCGTTGCGTCGTACGACCAGCTCCACGGGTCGGGTTGCGAAGGGTTGGTAGACGCGAGCAAAACGTCCATCCAGGCTCTGATCGCGAAGATCCACCAGATCGCCGGCGTGAATGCCGGCTTTGTCGGAGGCGCCGCTGCGCACAACACCGGTGGTGATCAGCGTGAACGGGGTCTCCGAGAAGGCTGTGGTGCTATCCCACCAGCCGTACCACGGTGGGCCGCCGGCGCCGAAAGCATCCGCCGCAAAAAAGAGAATAACTGCGGCCCCGATACCACAAAGCGAAAGAAGAAACGCCTTCACCTTCAACCTTTACGGTGCGAGGGGCCCCCGCGCCCTTCACCCAAGTATGGCCGGCGTGAAGCAGCGATGGCCGGCCGCCGCTAAGCACGCCTCGTTCGCGTGCATAGCGTTATTCTCGATAACGGCTGCAACGGTGCCGGCGGCCAGTGCGGAAAGCGCACCGAGCAGCTCTATCCGGCAAGCCGTCGACGCGGTGATTCCCGCCCTCATGGCCAAGGATCGTATTCCCGGCATGGCCGTCGCCGTGACGGCGCATGGCAAGATCTTCATCTTCAATTATGGCGTTGCTTCGGTGAAGCCGCGTATTCCGGTGACCGGTGATACGCTGTTCGAACTCGGATCGGTCAGCAAGACGTTCACCGCCACACTGGCTTCGTGGGCGCAAGTCCGGCGCCGCCTCTCACTCGCCGACGCCACGGCACGGTATCTGCCCGAATTGCGAGGCACACCCTTCGGGAACGTTACCCTGCTGAGCCTCGGCACGCATACACCCGGCGGACTGCCTCTGCAATTTCCCGACAGCGTCACGAACGACGCTGCGCTCATGCACTACGTCGAGCGCTGGCGCCCCGCGTACTTGATCGGCACGTATCGGACGTACTCAAACCAAGGCATCGGTATCCTCGGTCTCATCGCGGCGAAGAGCATGAACGAAGATTTTCGCTCGCTCGCGCAGCGCCGGTTATTCCCCGCGCTCGGTCTCCGACATACGTTTATCGCGCTTCCTGCGCGCGAACGTGCACGGTACGCCTGGGGCTATACCGGCGAAAATAAGCCAGTCCGTATGACGCCCGGAATCCTTTGGGAAGAGACTTACGGCGTCAGGACGACTGCCGCCGACATGATTCGTTTCATTCGGGAAAACATCGACCCATCCGGTCTGCCTTGGGCGATTCGGGAAGCCATCACGCAGACCCACACGGGATATTTTCGCGCCGGCCCGATGACGCAAGACCTCATCTGGGAGCAATATCCGTATCCGGTTGCGCTGAGATCCCTGTTAGACGGCAACTCGTACCGGATGATTTTTCAAGCGACGCCCGTCGACGCCATCGTACCGCCCCAGGCGCCCACGCAGCGTGCATGGCTGAATAAGACCGGCTCCACAAACGGTTTCGGTGCGTACATCGCATTCATTCCGTCGAAGCGTTTGGGCATCGTACTCCTGGCCAATAAGAATTATCCGATCCCGGACCGAGTCGTCGCGGCGTACAAAATTCTGAGCGACCTCACGCCGCCGCACCTGCCTTGACAGGCTGTATCCACCCTTGGTATATCTAACATGGATATACTACGGTGCGCAGATCGACGCCACCGTGGAACACGGTATCACGGCGGCAGATCTCGCGGATCTCGCCGTTTCCGGTCTGCGGATGCGGTTCGACGATGTCGTACGCGACCTCGTGTATGCGCTGCGCCGGCTGCAACGCGCGCCGCTCTTCGTTTCCATCGTCGTCCTGACGTTTGCGCTCGGTATCGGGGCAAACGTCGCGGTCTTCAGCGTGCTCAACGCCGTCGTGCTCAAGCCGTTGCCGTTCGAGGACGCCGGGCGAATCGTCATGATCTCGGGAAGCGATAAGGGCACGGCGCCGGTGTGGCAAAATCTCTCGCTCGCCGACCCGCTCGACATGCGCGGGCTTTCCGCCTTTGAAGCGACGGCCGCGATCGGCGAAGACGGCGGAACGATGCTCGCGGGAAGCACCCCCTTCGCCGTCTCCGGCTTCGACGTCATGCCGGAGTACTTTCGCATTCTCGACGTCAAGGCCCAACTCGGCCGCGTGCTCGAGCGCAGCGATAGCAATCCCGGCGTGCACGACATCGTGATCTCCGACCGCGTTTGGCGTGCCGATTTTGCGGGCGATCCGAACGTCGTCGGGGAGACGGTGCGCTTGAACGGTGTGGCGCAACGAATCGTCGGCGTTTTGCGCCCGGACCAGCCCTCGCTGAGCGCGGCCGGTGGCCTCGTCTCCCAAGACTACTACGGCGCTCTGCCGGAGCACGCGGCGGTCGTCGACCGCGGCGAACGGTATTTCGACGGGATCGCTCTTCTGGCTCCGGGCGTCACCGTCGAACGCGCGAACGCGCAGCTCGCGTTGCTGTCGCAGCGTCTGCGCGGGGAGTATCCGCGCATCGACTTCGGATGGCTGCTCTCGGTTGCGTCTAGCCGTTCGGTCATCCTCGGCCAGGCGAGTTCCGTACTGTGGATCGTCTTCACGGCGGTGATCGGCATCTTGGTGATCGCGTGCGCGAATGTCGGTAACATGCTCGGCGCGCGCTGGTCGACGCGAGATCGCGAGCTTGCGGTGCGCCGCGCGCTTCGGCGATCGGCATCGACGAGTCGGGGTTGCTCTATACTGCCGCGACCGTAATCGCGGCGACGTTGCTGGCCGGCGTCATGCCGATGCTTTCGCTCGGCAATCCGGACCTGCAGACGGTGTTGAAGTCCGCCGGGCGCGGCGGAGATGCATCGTCGCGTCACCGCTTGCGCTCGGCGCTCGTCGTGCTCGAAATTGCGCTTGCGCTCGCATTGGTCGTCGTTGCGGGGCTGACGGTGCGAAGCTTCATCGATTTGATCGACACGCCGCTCGGCATTCGTGCCGAGGGCGTCGTCGCAAGCGGTCCGACGACCCTACCGGAGCGCAACCTCGGCGCCCGAGTCCAGACGTTCGGGTGGAACGGCACGAAGACGCAATGGACGGCGATCGTCGGTGTCGTCCGCGACGCGCTGACGCGGCCGCCGTCTCCGCGGCTGTTTGTGCCGATGGCGCAAGCACCCGCCGCCTACACGTGCGCGCTGGTCTTTGCGCCCAACGTCGATCCGGTCGTCATCGGACGTGAGATAGAAGAAGCCTATCGAGCAACGCTGCCGATGGTTCAGCCGCCGCGAACCTACACCGTTGCGCAGCTCCTCGCCGAGCGCACGTGGCAAGCGCGCTTCGCGACCATTCTTCTTGGAACGCTCGCCTTTATCGCGCTCGCTCTCGCCCTCTCCGGCATCTTCGGCGTGGTGTCGTTCTCGGTGACGCAGCGTTCACGCGAATTCGGCGTGCGGATCGCGCTCGGAGCCAAGGCACCGCAGATTCTCGCCGACGTGTTCCGGCGCGCGCTCGTGACCACGGCGACCGGCGCCGCCATCGGCCTGGCGATCGCGGCGATTGCGGCCCGGGCGATCGTCTGGCAATTGGGCGCCGTCTCGCCCTTCGATCCCCTGACGTTTGCGTCGGTCGTCGCGCTCATCTTCGTGTCGGCCGCGCTGGCATCGCTGCACCCGGCACTGCGCGCCATGCGCGTCGAGCCGGTCGAGGCGCTGCGATACGAGTGAACGCGAAGGAGCCGGGACGGAACAAACACGACTTAACCAAGCTTTTGCCTGGAAAATCTTAAGGTCGCTCGCATGGAAGCCGACCGGGTTAAACAGCCGGAGGTCGCTATCCTATGGGACGCGCCGACAGACGCTTGCCCGGCCTGCTGCTGTACCGAATCTGCATTGCGGGTCTGTTTGCGTTTGCGCTCGTGGCCCAAGGAGCCAACGCGCAGTCGGGCCGCCTTGGCGTGAAAGAGCCGGCGCCCGTCGTACCCAGGGCCGTCCCGATCCGGACGCTCCCGCCGCTGCGGCCGCAAACCGGCACGGATTTTCGCGCGCTGGGACGTCATCCGCGGCTCTATCGATTACCGCGCCTACCGCTAAAGACCGCGGCAAATACCGTTGCGCGCAGCCAGGCTCGCGGACGCCTTCGGCCGATGGCCGCGAACGGCGACACGCTGACGATCACCACGGTGACCGGTTGCGGCAGTGACAGCGGACAAATCTACGCCGAAGGCTGCGAAATCGACTGGTCGTTCGCGCCCGGCGGCATTGCGCCCGCGGGCACCGACGAGCTCGAAGACTGCTACGCTTCGAACACGACACCGAACACGCTCGCTACCTGCGGCACCGCGTACACCGGCACCGATCCGGGTCAAGACACGACGCTCAACAGCAACGGGACGTGGGTATTCGGAACCCTCGACACGACCACGGGAACGTGGCTGAGCGTCGCATACCTGCCGGTCGGAACGGGCGTCTATCTCGACACCTTCTCCGACACCTATTACACGACGCAGAGTTCGCAGTTTTCCGCCGCGAGCGCAACGACCGTCTATATCGAGGCCACCGGTCTGACCGCCGGCGATCGCTACGAAGTCTACGTCGAATCCAACTCGGTCGATCCGACGTGCGTCTACACGGCGCCGGCCGAATCGCCGGCGGCCCCGTTGACCAACGCGTTGTGCAACCCATCGAGCGACACCGGCGATCTCACGGCGCCGAGCGGAACGCTGCAAGTGCCATGGCCGCTCTCGTCGAGCTATTCACCGGGTCAGTACGCGATCGTCCTCTGGGACGTCAGCGCCGGGGAGCGCTTAGCGCAACGGCAAGTCTCACTCAACAGCGGCAGCGTCACCCTCACCGCGACCACCGCGGGCGGCAATCCGTCACCCGATCCGGCACCCGCCGGCACGCCGAGCTCCACGTTCGCGTTCGATTCCACTACGGAAGACGCGGATAAAGACATCGTATTCGACGCCAGCGGGTTGCCGACGAAGACCGACATGATCGGCACGGTCACCGATCCGACCGGCCAGGTCATCAAAACGTTTACCGCGAGTTCGGGTGCGGCCGGAACGTTCGACAAGACGTTTACCTTTACGAATTCGGAAGAACCGAGCAACTACCCGTTGGACACGTATACCTACACGATCTACGATGAGACGAGCGGCGCGGTCGTCGCGTCGGAAGGCTTCCGGATCGTCGGATATCAAATCACGACGCAGTTTACGAATCCGGTTGGCACCGGCCTGACGCTGAACAGCCCGCAGACGACGGGCCTCGAATTCATCAACACCGGCAACGCCAACTACGGCACGAGCAACGGCGATCCCATCGCCGGCATCTACTTCGACACCGGCGCCGAGGGCATCACCCTCTCGCTCTTGAGCGGCACGAGCTGCGGCACGAATTGCCAAACCGAAACGGTCG
>DATJTD010000038.1:0-4017 GCA_035503775.1 Candidatus Acidiferrales bacterium | reverse complement strand
TTCCATGCCGCCACTATAACAGAAATGTGGTCACGTGACCACATTTCTGTTATAGTGGCGGCATGGAATTGGGACTTCGGCTCTTTGGCTCGGCGGCGCGCAGCCGGACGCTGCTGGCCATCGCGCTCCTCGAGCAATCCTACCCACGTGAGATCGCGCGCGTCGCCGGCGTTCCGCTCATGAGCGTGCAGCGGATCGTGGACGACTTGCAGCGACAGGGGGCCGTGTCTTCGCGTCTCCGTGGAACGCAGCGCGAGGTGCGGCTAAATCCCTCGTATTTCGGGTTCAAGCAGTTGAGGGCGCTGTTGCTGCGTCTGGCGCCGTCCGAGCCGAAGATCGTGGAGGTCGTCGAAAGCCTCCGCCGCCGGCCGCGTCGCGCGGCTAAGGGAATCTAGTGGCGCAAGAGATCACCGCGAAATCCACCCTCATCGATGTGTGCTTCGCCGTGAGTACGGCGCTCGATCGAGTCGGCGCCGTCGCCGTCCTTACGGGCGGAAGCGCGGCCACCTACTATGTGCCGGAGCGGTACCAATCGCGGGATGCCGATTTTGTCATTACGATGATTCGCGATGAGCATGCCGCTGCTGCGGCGCTGGGCGAGCTCGGCTTCGTCGAGGAACGCGGCATCCACGTGCATTCGAAGTCAAAGTATACGGTCGAGTTCCCACCCGGCCCGTTGGCTGCGGGATCGGCAATCATTCAACATTATGAGACGGTGCG
Source organism: Candidatus Acidiferrales bacterium (assembly GCA_035503775.1). Classification (GTDB taxonomy): domain Bacteria; phylum Vulcanimicrobiota; class Vulcanimicrobiia; order Vulcanimicrobiales; family Vulcanimicrobiaceae; genus DATJTD01. Next base: position 3,297 of record DATJTD010000038.1, on the reverse strand, counting down.
GCGCGGTCGTCAGACGCTCTACGTGATCTCCAGAACGGACTGCGTGCGCGATCGTCTCTCCGCCTTTTATCACTGGGGCGATCGCAGTTCGCTGCGAACGGCGCTTGCGGTCGCGCGAAGCGGCAGTATCGATCTGCGCGCAATCGAACGCTGGAGCACTGAAGAAGGTGCTCGAGAGAAGTTTCAGGAGTTCAAGGCGCTCTACAACGAGCGCCGCGAGCGATGATCGGCTACGCGATCAGCGCGTTGATGAGCAACCCTGTCAAGAGCCTCCCGTTGCTTTGGATCTGCGAGAGCACCTCCGTACCGACTTGGGTGAGGATTTGTTCACGGGTGTAATCCGTCGTCGCTTGCCCAACGTTGAGATCGGTGATGTCGCTGGCGGATGACTGAAGGTTGAGCGCGGTCGTATTGTCGTCGCTCTCGTCGTCGCCCATCGCGACGATCTGCGCGCCGATCTGCGCCTCCTGCGTGGTAATGGTCGTCAGTGCGTTCTGGACCAAGATCTGCGAATACGACGCGGTGATGTTGTTGCTTGCCGAAGTTCCCGTATAATCGGGGTCGAAGTTCGATCCGGGGACGATACCGATCGTCTGTGGAGAAAGTACCGTTACGCCGGAGAGTCCGAGCGCATTGGTATTGACGGTAGGAAGCGACATGCTCACCGTCGAGCCCTCTTCACCGCCGTCGTTGATCGTGAGCAGTTGTCCATCGGAGGCGTCCGTGCCCGCCGTCGTCAGAAACGCCATCGATGCACCGACGTCCGCTTCCGTGACGTTCTGGAGCGTGAAGTTCAGCAGATCGGATGGCGCGCTTCCCGGTCCGGCGACGACCGCGGGGAGCTGTACGCCCGTGGAGGTTCCGGTGCCGCCGTAGGCTGTCGCGTATGGCAAGGCGATGACGTTCGTGAACAGCGGCGTCGAGCCGAAGTCTGCTTCCGTGCTGTACGCTTGGATTTGCAAATAGACGCCCGGTCCGAGGTTGGTCAGACCGGAGTCGGGATCGCTGATGTTGTCGCTGTAGCCAGTGATCGTGAAGACGATGAATGCCGGTATGAAGAAGCCCGACGTCGTCGGCACGCTGACATTGGTTACGAGCGGTCCGGGATTGCCGTTGTCGTCATAATCCGAGACCGTTGACGAGCCGCCGTTCGGAGAGGCTACGGTCGTCACGGACGGTAGTGTGCCCTGCGATACGTCGAACTGCCCATTGAGTAGATTCAGGCCGTTGAAGTTGGTTTTTTCGCCGATCGCGTTGATCTCCGTCATCAGCGAGTCGATCTCGGCCTGGATGTCCTGGAGGTCTTGCTCCGAGTTGATGTCGCTATTCGATTCGACGATGAGATCGTTGACTCGAATGAGGATGTTCTGCACCGATGAGAGCGCCCCGTTGGCGACGTTGAGCGCGTTGACACCGTTCTGCACGTTTTGGGCGGCTTGCTGGAGTCCGCCGACCCGACTCGTGAGGTTGGTCGCGATCGCGTTACCGCTGGGGTCGTCCGCAGCGCTGTTGATTCTCAGTCCCGACGAGAGCTGCGTGACCGTGTTTTGGAATTGCTGCTCGTTGAAGCTGAGGTTCAGGAGTACCTGATCCGCTCCGATGATTGGATTCATGTGCGCGCTCCCATCCTATGGAGCGAGCGGTGAACCGCGCATCGGCAGCGGCCCCCGGCGCATGCGGTATCGATCGAGCGGATGTGCTGGATACACTCGAGCGTGTGCGCTGCGCGCGGGGCCGTGACGGAAGCGGAGTGGCAACGTGTGCTGGAAACGGAAATACAAAACCCGCGAGAGACTCCGTCTTTCGCGCGTTCGAACATTCCGTGTTCAATTCGAACCGGCGGACCACTCCGTAGAGCAGAGCCGCGGCTCTCCAGCACATCCATGAACAGGTAGGTTTCCTCCCTGAAACTTTCCCTTACTCAGTCTATCGGCAAACGGGTGGAAAAATTTGGGCTAAGGAGCCGGATTTCGGTTAAGACCCGGCGGGCGCCGGGACGAAACCCCATGAGTAGTGCGGACGCTCGGACGCGCTCTGCAGCTCAGCGGGGCGGTACTCATGGTCCTGGCATCGGCGTGCCTGGTCTCGCCGGTGCTGCCTGTCTATGCCAGTTTCATGGCCCAGCAACAGGCGCCGGTCCCGATTGCCACGGAAACGCCGAGCCCCGGTCCGGGTCCGAGCCCCATGCCCTCCGGGATCAACCTGCCGAGTGCGACCCCGACGCCGGGGACGTACGGCGCGGGCAGGGGCGGGCCGATCCGCTTCGAGGTCAGCGGAAGTCTGACGCTCGGTCGCAGCTCGACCACGCAGACGACGAATACCGGGCTCTTTCCGAATCCCTCGCCCACGGCATCGGGAACGCCCTCGCCCTTTATCGGAGCATCCCTCTCGACCACGCAGTCGGAATCCGAGCAGGGGCTCGGTATGTCGACTGAGCTGACCAGGCGGACGCCGAACACCTCCACCGACATCCGGATTCCCCTGTCGTTCTCATCGGGGGGCCAGGGCGGCATCCTCGGCCAGAGCACGGCGACCTACGCCACGGCAAAGTACGCCCTCGGCTACGGCTCGCAATCGACGACGGCGTTTGGACAGTTGCCGCTCGGCGGCACGCTGCGCAGCTACTTCTCGATCATCCCGACCCATAACGGAGACACGACGTTCTACCAGGGGCCGGCGATCGGCGCGCAGGGTGAGGAGCTTCCGATCGAGGGCGTGCGCTGGCGCGAGGCCGAGGGCAATAGCATCTACGAGGGCGGCTTCGTCTATGGCAACGGACCGCTGACCGGAGACTCGAAGACGCTGATTCTCGGCGATGCGCTGAACTTGGGCACGCTCACCGCCATCGGCGAAGGCGCGTATCAAATGCGCAGCGGCGGCGATGCGGACGCCGACGGTTTCTCCTATCAGATCCGCGGCGACGACGGGAGCACCTCGACCTACATCACCGCGATCCTGCGGCATCTCAGCGACAACTTCGTGGCGTTCGGCGAGGGCGAGATCTACGGTGACGATTACCTCTCCCTCGGCTACCATCGCGGCAACGGTCTGCAGAACTTCTCGTTTAGCGCAAGCGAAGAGCGCACCGGCGAGGCCGACGACAGCGGCGAGATCGAAAACCGCCTGGCAAACCTGTCGTACAGCGGGCCGCTGCGGTTCGGAAGCTATACGTTTGCGCTCAACTCGCAGCAGACCGGCGCACCGGGCGAACTGCAATCGATCGATGAAGCGACGATGCAGGTTTCGACCAATTTCAAGCGCGGCGCGTTGATCCTCGGAACCATTCTTTCGCGCACG
>DATJTD010000037.1:0-13137 GCA_035503775.1 Candidatus Acidiferrales bacterium | reverse complement strand
AGGGCCGCCTCGATCTCGCCGAGCTCGATGCGAAAGCCGCGCACTTTGACTTGATCGTCGAGGCGTCCGAGGAATTCGAGGACGCCGTCGGCGCGCCAGCGGGCACGGTCGCCGGTGCGGTAGAGCCGCGCGACGCCGTCGCCGGCGATGGGATCGCGCACGAACCGCTCGGCGGTGAGCTCGGGAAGATTCACATAGCCACGCGCAACGCCGTCGCCGCCGACGCAGAGTTCACCGGTTTCGCCGATGCCGACGGGCGTGAGGTCGGCATCCACGACGTATGCGCTCGAATTTGCGATCGGCCGGCCGATCGGGACGCTCTCACCGACGTCGGCGGCCGATGTCATCACGTAGCAACAGCTGAACGTCGTATTCTCGGTCGGGCCGTAGCCGTTGATCAGGCGGCAGTGCGGAAAGGCCTCGAAGAAGCGCCGCGCATGGTGCGGCGAGACCACGTCGCCGCCGGTCAAGAGCGTCTGCAGCGAGCGCGGTCGCGCCGCCGGCGCATCGACGAGGCGCGCGAAGACCGGCGCCGTCAGCCAAAGCGTCGTCACCCCGAAGTGATCGACGATCTCGGCGAGCTCTTCCATCGTGAAGAGCCCGGGCTTGGGAACCGCGAGCGAGGCGCCATTGAGCAGGGGCGCCCACAGCTCGAAGGTCGACGCATCGAACGCCAATGGAGCGAACTGTAAAAAGACGTCGCCGGTAAGGACAGATACGTAGTCGCTACCACGTACTAGGCGAAGAACGTTCCGGTGCTCTACCGCAACCCCCTTGGGGCGGCCGGTCGAGCCCGACGTATAGATGATGTAGGCGAGCGATTCGGGGCCGGCGGCGGGCGCCGGACGTCTGTCGTCGGGGGCACCGAGGGCGGCCGTCACGTCGACCTGCGGGACCGTGAAGGCCGCAAGCGGACCGCGCCGCCGGTCGGTGACGACGAGGGTGACGGCGGCGTCGGATGCCATGAAGGTGAGCCGGTCGGCCGGATACGACGGATCGAGCGGGACGTAGGCGGCGCCGCCCTTGAGGATGCCCAGCAGGACGGCGGGGAGCTGGGCGCAGCGCTCCAACGCGACGCCGGCCGTGGAACCGGGACGCAGGCCCGCAGAGCGCAGGTAGGAGGCCACCCGGTTCGAGGCCGTCTCGAGCTCGGCGTAGCTGAGGCACTCTTCGTCGCTGCGAACGGCGATGGCCGCCGGCGACTCCGCGGCACGCTGGGAGAAGACGGTGTCGACGGTGGCCTCGCGTTCGTACTCCGTACGAGCGCCCGTTCCAAACGCCGGCACGTCACACTTGCCGAAGTCGATTGCGATGGTGGCCCTCTGCATCCTCATGAACCCATAGGAAAGTGATATGTGGTCCCCGCCGCGAGGCGAAATCCGCCGCGGTGAGGCGAAGCCCAAAGAAGACGCGCCGAGTGCCGAGTGCGAGCCTCTTCCAGAGACCGATTGTATCGGCAATCAGGGGTTGCTCACATCCCCCAAAATGGTTTCTAGCTTTGGGTACTGTGGGGTGGGTCATCTCGTACATGCCGACTTTGAGGGATTGCGCCGTTCGATCGCTGCCTCTACTGTTACCCTCGATGGAGCAGGCGCGTTCACTGCTGCCCGAGCAGCAGCCGCTGTTCGCCGCAGCGTATAACCGGTCGAGTTTCGCGTTCGAGCACGCACTTCACGAGCTGGAACTCTTCGACGTCGCTGCGCTCCGGGCGATGGCGGAACGCCTGCCTGTACCGGCCTATTACTCAACAGTCAAAAGCTCGGTCGACGATGGGTGGAAGCACACGGGTGACCGCCGTCCCTCGCTGACCGAGACCCTCGAGACGCTCTCGGAGACGAACTCGCTGGTCCTCCTCAAGCACTGCGAGCAGGATCCTCAGCACGGTGAGGTCTTCCGGCGCCTCATGGACGAGGTCGTCGCCCACGTGGGGGAGGCACTCGGTGCCGACCTGGAGATCGGCCGCGCCACCCTGATCATCAGCTCCCCGCATCGCATCACCTCTTATCACATCGACGCCGAAGTGAATTTTCTGTTGCAGGTGCGGGGCCATAAGATTCTCTACACCTTCGACCCCAACGACCGGTCGATTCTCACCGACCCCGAGCTCGAGGCCTTTTACGGGGGCGATTGGGACGGCGCCCACTACCGCAGCGAGCGCCAAGCGGAGGCGCGGAGTTTTTCGCTCGCGCCCGGGAAGGGTGTCCATCTCCCCCTGCACACCCCGCACTGGGCCCAAAACCTCGATGACATCTCAGTTGGGGTGAGCCTGAACTTCAATTTGCGCTCCGGCGCGCGTCTGGCGAAGCTGTATAAGGTAAACAACCGGCTGCGGCAAGCCGGCCTGCGCCCCACGTCACCGGGCGCGTCTCCTTGGCAGGATTCGCTCAAGCTCGCCGCACTCGCCGCCGCCTCTCGTGCGCGGCCGTTGCTCCCCGCGCGCCTCGCCAAGGCGTGAGCCGGTAGTGGCTGCCGCGAGCCGCCTCAAGCGTCTGGCGTATCAGGCGCGTCACGTGCCGCTGGTGGGTGGGGTGGTCGCCGGCGCTTACCGGCGGCATTTCGAAAGCGCCCGCGGAAAGCACGTGCGCCTCTTTCACGGCGTCTATCCCACCTTCGCGGCGGCCGCGAACGCGATTCCGCCCGGCGGGCTCGCCGGCTACGACAACGAGCCGTCGGCGACGCGCGTGCTCGACGAGTGGCTCGACGTCTACGCGAGCGATTATCCGGTGATGTTCTGGCTCGAGAAACTGCTGCGCGAGGCGCGCTTCGTCTTCGACTGGGGCGGCAACGTGGGGCTCAAGTACTTCGCCTTTCGCCGCTATCTCGACTATCCGGCGGCCCTGACGTGGCTGGTCGCCGAGGTGCCGGCGATCGCCGAACTCGGTGCGCAGATCGCGCGACGCGAATCCGCCGAGGCGTTGCGCTTCACGACCGAACTCGACGAACTGCCGCGGGCCGACATCTTGCTGGCCGCAGGCGCCTTGCACTTCATCGAGGAGCCCTTCGAGCGGCTGCGCGCCGCACCCCAGCTTCCGCGCCATCTGCTCTTGAACAAAGTGCCGGCCTATGCGATGCCGTCGGCGGTAACCTTGCACAACATGGGGACGGCTTTCTGCCCCTATCATCTCTTCAATCGTGACGAGCTCGTGCACGTGATCGAATCGCTCGGATACGAACTCGTCGACGAGTGGAGATCACCCGATCTCGGCTGCGAGATTCCGTTTTCTCCGGACCACTCGATCGGCGCATACTCGGGCTTTTATTTCACGAAGAGCCGCTGACGTGGGCGGTGTCGCGGCGAACCCGGCGCTCCTGCGCGCCTGCGTTGCGATCGCCGTCGTCTGCGGGCTATTCTTCCGGTTCTATCATCTCGACCGCAAGGTCTTTTGGCTGGACGAGACCTACAGCGCGATTCGCGCTGCCGGATACAGCGAGGAGCAAGTCATCGCCGCGGCGGCGGCAGCGCACACCGCCGCCGACCTTCAAGCGATTCTCTTTTCGCGCAGCGTGCGGCATGCGCCGCTGCGGGCGACCGTTGACGGCCTCGTCAACGAAGAGCCGGAGCATACGCCGCTCTACTATCTCCTCGCTCATCTTTGGGTGGATGCTTTCGGTGACTCGGTGACGATGATGCGCCTGCTCTCGGCAATCATCGGCGTGCTGGCGCTCCCCGCGATGTTCTGGTTCTGCTCTGAGCTCTTCCGTACGGCGCAAGCGGGCTGGATCGGCGTTGCGCTCATCGCCGTCTCGCCGCCGGCGGTCTTGTATGCGCAAGAAGCCCGCGATTACGTCCTTTGGACGGTGACGCTGGTACTTGCATGCGCCGCGCTGGCGCGGGCGCTGCGCCTCCAGACCGCTGCTGCCTGGGCGCTTCAAACGATTCTCTTGACGGTTACGTTTTACGTCTCGTTTCTCTCGGTCTTCGAAGTGCTGGGATTTGCGCTCTTCGTCGCGCTCGACACATGGCATGATCGCCGGGGAGCGGCTGGCCCTTGGCTGAGCTTCGCTGCCGTCATCGCGCTCATCTCGCCTTGGCTGGTCGTGCTGTTTACGAGGATGGCGCAAGTGAACCGCGGGCTCGGAACGACGTCCGCTGCACACCACTACGGCGTCATGTACGTGATGCAACGGGTCGCAAGTTCGCTGCGTCTGAATTTCTTCGATTACGAGCTGCAATCGACGTTGCTGAGCACGCTGTTGCTCGTCGCGACGCTTGCGCTGGTGGCGTACGCGCTCCGCTGGCTGCAGCATACGCAGCCGCCGCGAGTGTGGGGCCTGGTGTACACGTTGATTGCCGCCGCGATCTTGCCGCTGGTCGCCCACGATCTCCTCTCGTCCGGCACACTCCTTCAGACGCGCTACCTCATCCCCGCATTCATCGGCGTCGACGTCGCGCTCGCCGGCTTTTTCGATTCGGCGCTGCGCTCGGGAACGAGTCGCATACCGGCACGCCTCTGGAGCGCCGTCTTCGTTGCCGTGCTCGGCGGCGGGATCGCGTCGTGCGCCGTCAGTTCGCGTGCGACGACTTGGTGGAACAAGTACGACGAACGGGCAATCGCCCTTGCCCAGACGATCGACGCTGCGCCCCAACCACTCTTGGCGAGCGACAACTATGTGGCGAACGTGCTGACGGTGGCGCACTACCTGCGGCCTGACGTAGCGGTCCACATCCGCTCGATCTGTTATCTCTGCACGGCCACGACGGCACCGCTGGCAGCGACCGATCTCGATGGCGAGCTCCACCACGCGAGCGACGTCTATCTTTTGGGCCCGTCACCGAGCCTACAGGCCGGCGTCAAAGCCGAACTCGCACGGTCAGACCGGCGTCTGCGCTACTGGTGCATCGATGTCCACAACAACTGCCCGGGCCCGTTACACCTGTGGTACTGGATCGACTAGGGCGCGTGTTCCGACGGAATCGAGACGAACATGTCGAGAGGGTCGGGCTGCGGCGGATACGGTAACGGGTCGACCCAGCGGTAGTGTGGCCCGTTGGCGGCCGGCGTTTGAAGCGCGAAGACGTTGTCGTATCCGGTATCGTCGGTCAGCCCGGGACGCGCGGTGTACGGCAGATCGCACTGGACGCACTTGACGTTGAGGCGCACCGGGACACGCGGATCGAGATAGAGGCTGAGCGCAACGATACTCGGCGTGAAGTAATCGCTCACCACGAGCGGCCGCGAGGCGTGGTTGATGATCGCTGCGACCTCGGGGCTCTGTTCGGAATCCTTGTTCCACCACGTGGTGGCTTGCGCGATCGTGACACACGAGAGGACGCTGCCACCGACAACCAGGATCAGGAGAGCACTCCACACGGGCCGCGCGGGGCTGCGCGAGGCGCGGCCAAAGACCGTCATCCCGAAGAGCGCCGCGACCGAGAGTTCAACCCCCAGGAGTAATGGGATGAAGTAGCGGGCCTGATAGACGAAGTGGCCACGCACCAGAAGATCGCGCAAGAGCAGCGGCGTCATCGAGAGGCAGAGCCCGATGACGATGAAGCCCCACACCGCGAACGGCTGCTCGCGAATGAGCGCGCCGATCGCACAGAGAGAGAGTGCCACGACGAGTAGCGTGAAGAGTGCATCGAGCTTCCCCTGCCCCAGTGGGCCCACGTGCACGGGTCCCAGGTCGAAGAAGAGAAAGCGCAGATCACGTGCGAAGATGCGAGCGATCTCCAACGCCGAGAGTTTGCTCGTCAGGATCGTCGCGAGCCCCCGCTTGATGACCGGTGTCGCGTTCTTTATGACCCACAGCCACGGAGCGAAGATGGCGAGTGCGCCGAGGTTTGCGAGGACGCAGGCGGTCAGCGTGCCGCTCGGGCGGCCACGCTCGCGCACGAAGAGATAGGCGCACAAGCCAAGCGCCACCAACCCCGTGAGCGGGTAGACGTAAAGCGAAAATCCCGTGCAGACAGCATAAGCGACCCACCATGCCGGGGTGGCGATGCGGATCGCTCGCAAGAAGAGCCATGCGTCGAGTGCGACGGCAGCGGTCCACATGCTGTACTCGCGTGCCTCTTGAGCATATAAGACGAAGAACGGTGAGACGGCGACCAAAGCGACCGCGAGTAGGGCCGTCTCGGTCGAATCGAAGAGCTCGCGTGCCAACAAGTAAACCAAGGGGAGCGCGAGTACGCCGAAGAGCGCAGGGAGGCTGCGCATCGCAGCGACGGAGCTTCCGAAGAGCCGGACCCAGAGGCGCTCCGCCACGTAGTAGGCCGGCGGATGTTGCGGATCTTCGAGCGCCAGCGAGCGGACCGTCGCAGAGATTCCGAGACGTCCGTTCGCGGGTGGTTCGATGTATTGTCGCACCTGCCCGGCGCTAGTCAGGTGGGGCGCCGCTGTCACGATCTCGGCCTCGGTGTAGCCGAACATGTGGATCGTCCCGATGATCTCGTCTTCCCAGAAGACCTTGCGGTCCAGGTGGTAGAAGCGAAAGAAGACGCCGAGGATCACCAGGAGGGCAGCCGCGGCACGCAGCCACGGCGGTACGGACCTACGCAATTGCACAAAGAGCGAGCGTTTCAAGCCGGTGCATCACCAGCGTTTTATCGGCAGATCGGCGTCGCTCCCTCTCGAAAAACGGTGCGCGACGGCGGCACACCACGGCGCTGGGACGGACCAGGTGCCGGAATGCCCAATCGGATTGTGGCCAGACGCCGATTTTAAGGGATTGCCAGAGACTCGCGGGCAGGTTACGTTCGAGACTGTCAGGAGCTATGCATGTCAGGGGTACTGAATCGCGTGGATTATTCGGGTGCGGCACTCTTCGGCATTCCCGAAGACTACCGTGCGCTGTTCGACCGGGTGTCGTTCGGCTTTGACCACAACCTCGGCGATCTCGATCTCTTGCACTTTGACACGCTGTGTGAACTGGCGCAAACCTACGATCGTGACTATTTCGTAGCGGGCGGGGCGCCCGTGCCGGCGGCCCAGTTCTACTCGGTGCGGCACGGCGTCCATACGCCGTATGAGGCGCTCCAGCGGCTCGAGTACGAAGATCAGCGGGTGACGCTCAAATCTCCCGAGCAGTACGACGAGCGCTACCGCGCGTTGCTCCACACGCTTTTCGAGCAGATCGTGCGCATGCACGGGGGGCTGCGCGGCGCGCGGGTCGTGCGCTTGGTTTCTACGATCCTGATCAGCTCGGCGGCGACGATTACGCCGTTCCATTTCGATCCGGAGACCACGTTTTTTTTCCAGATCGAAGGTGAGAAGAGCTACCATCTCTATCGCCCGACCGTCCTGCTCGAGCCGGAGCTCGAGGACTTCTATTCCAAGGGCATCGTCAATATCGGCCAAGTCGCGCTCGAGGGGCGCGACCCGGCGCAAGAGTCGGTCTTCCATCTGGCCGCGGGCAAAGGGATGCACCAGCCGCAAAACTCGCCCCATTGGGTGAAGACCGAGGGGACGCGCTCCATCTCCTACACGATCTCGTTCGAGACCGACGTCTCACGTGCGCTTGGACGCACGCGAGCCTACAACTATTATCAGCGACGGCTGGGGCTGCATCCGGCGGCACCCGGCGTCCATCCTCGGTGGGATGCCGCCAAGGCGCGCGTGATGCAGGGTGCCATTCCCGTGCGAAAGGGCATCGGGCAGCTGGTGCGCAACCTGCCCTCGCTCCGGCGTGCCGCTTCCGATTCAACGCAACGGTCTTCAACGTAAAGATCGCGGTCGTATCGCTCGGCGTCAGCCTGATGGCCGTCTTGCATGCAGTAACGGGATAAGCTAGTCTCTTGGCGTGTCAGCTGGCATACGTTTCTGTTTACAGCCGAGCCAGCGGGAGATTGCTTTCACTGCGACAAAAGGCGCGCACTACGACCGGAGGGGGAGTCGGGCTGATGAGCTTTATCGCGAGAGCCGCTTTTAGTGTTGCCTTCATAACGCTTGCATCGATCGTCGGCGGCTGCGGCGGAAGCGGGAAATCCGCTCTCCCCCAGGCGGTTACCGTCGCCTCCAACCCCCCGGTGGCAAGCGCCCAGCCGTCTGCTGCGGCGACGCCCCTGACCAGCTCCTCTCCCGCGGCCAGTACGAGTCCCGCGGCCGGTACGAGTGCCGCGCCGTCCCCCGGCAGGAGTGCCGCCCCGACGCCGAGCGCATCTGCGCAGCCCCACGCCTCGAGCCCGCCCAACGGCGGTGCGCCGCCGCCCGCGACGCCGACTCCCTCACCGGCGACGGTGGCCGTACCGGTTCCATCGAGCGGAAGCTATGCCGCGATCGTCAAGGGCGACTCGCCGTTGGTCTATTACCGGCTCAACGAGACCTCGGGGACGACGGCGCTCGACTCGTCCGGCAACGGCCACAACGGAACGTATGCCGCCGGCGCCGTCCTTGGCGGCCCGGCGCTGCTCTCCGGAGACTCCACGGCCAAGAGCGCCAGCTTCGCCGTCAGCGATATGACCGAGACGGCGACGTGGACGACGCCCGCGGTCAGTGCGGAATGCTGGATCAAGCCAACGGCGGCCGATATGGCCGGGACGCCGCGCATCCTCGGCAACGCGTGGACCGATCACGACGCCGCCGGCTTCATGCTGTGGATCGACGACGGCACGGCCGCCTTCAACACCGGTTGGAACAGCGTGCTCGACACGACGCCGCTCACCGCAGGTAAGGTGTACCACATCGTGGGGACGTACAGTGCCGCCTCCGGCGTCACGATCTACGTCAACGGAAGCCCGGTCGCAAATGCGATGCCGGGATTCACGCCGGCACCGCAGACCGGCGACAGCACCACCACGTACCTTGGTGTTCTCAATGCGGTAGGCGGCGGTGGACTGCTCGACCATTTCGCCGGAAACGTCTCGGACTGCGCCGTGTACAGCTACGCGCTCAGCGCCACGCAAGTGCTGACCCACTACGAAGCGGGCTCGCAGCAGGTCGTTCAACCGCAGACGATACCGACCGCTATTCCCACCTTTTCGCCTGCGCCGGCGACGCCCAATCCAACGCCGATTGCGTACAATGCGACCTCCGCCTGCATCAACGGCAAGCTCTTCCTGAACAACGTCTTGCCTGCCGGTGAGGGGGAATTCGAAACCAATGGACTGGATCGCAACTGGTGGGGGCGCGAGCGTGGAAACACCATCGGCGGCAATCAGTATTCCGGCTTCCAAACCTCGTGGGGGCGCTATCAATACAACACGTACTTCGGTGACGAGAACGACGGGATCTCCACGGCCGCAGACGATCCGTTCTACGTTGGTCCGGACACCGAGGTGCCGGGTTCGCCGCAGGGCGTCCGCATCGTCGCCAAAGCGATGCCGGCGCACCTCGTCGGAAATCCGAAAGTCATGGGCGCGAAGTGGTACTCGGGGACGCTCGATACCCCGGTGAATCTGCAGTACGGCTTCTTCGTGGCACGTGTTCGCTTGCCCGATCAGATCGCGCAAGGCGATGCCGCCGGCATGTCGCCGGCCTTCTGGATGCTCTCCAACAATGGCACCGGCGAAGGTCCGTACGGGCCGCTCAACGGTGAATGGGACATTCAAGAGATGTGGGGCAGCCTGATCGGGAACGCGCAGAACTCCGGAAGCTTCTACTGGAATTCGGGAACCTCGAGCAACCAGACGTGGGGCGGTCCATATTACAATTATACGTGGCCGAGTTGGGAGAGCTCGACGCCGTCGCAAAACTACCACGACTACGGTCAGTGGCTCTCTCCCGGCGGCGCACCTGCCTCGAACAACTTCTACGCACAAGGTGGCCCGGGGTACGTCTACGGCCCGACCGGTCAAGGCGTAAGCGATTACCTCGACGGTATTCCGCTCTACGGGCATACCGGCGGCCACGACGTCACCCAAGGAAACTTCGCAGGGATCACACCGTGGGCGGTGACCTGGAAAGAGGTGATGGCGATGTTCCAGGTCGGCGCGGACGGCAGCTGGCTGGGAACACCGAACGCCGCCGACTTCCCGGCGTATTACTGGGTGCAGTGGATTCGCGTCTATCAACCCACCTCGCAGTCGTGCTAATGTAGTCGCAAAGAGTACGTAACTTCAAGTGCGCGCTAGAAGCTTCTAGCGCGCACTTTTATTTTTCATCCAAGGGTTATCCGCGTGGGGGTTACCTGTACGAGCGCTCGCTGGTCTCGGTGAGCGATATGTCGCGCGCTTACATCGGTAGGCACAGCATGCAGCAACTATTTCAAATTAGGAAAACTTGGGGCGTTTTTGCTAAGAAAACGCTATACCGAGCCGATGTTAAGAGTAAGTAAATCCTTGCTTTTCGTTTGTCGTTCTGCCCAAATCTCACTCGTCCGCACTATTCCGCTGCTTTTAATAGCTCTCGTGTAGAGCTTAGGAGTAATAGGTATGAAATACCGTCTGTTTGCGTTTTGTACGGGCATCTTTGTCGTCGCCGCGCTCTCGCTCAGCGGATGTGGCGGGGGGGCTACAGAGTCGACGCTCCCTGCATTGGCAGATAACACGCACCGGAAAGTAAGTGCGACGACGGCGCCCGCGACGGCGGCACCCGCGACGGCGGCACCCAGCGCGGCCTCGAACTACGCCTCGGTCGTCGAAGCCGACTCGCCGCTGGCGTACTACCGCTTGAACGAGACGTCCGGCACGACGGCGCACGACTCGTCGGGCAACGGCAACAACGGTACCTACGCCGGCGCGCCGGCCCTCGGTGGCGCACCGCTTTTGGTGGGCGACTCGACGGCGGCCAGCGTCAGTTTTGCCGCCGGCTACCTCACCGAAGAGGCAACGTGGAAGCAGCAAGCCGTGAGCGCGGAATGCTGGGTCAAGCCGGATACGGCCGACCTCACCGGATCGCCACGCATCATGGGCAACGCATGGACCGACAACGACGGACACGGCTTCATGCTCTGGATCTCCGGCGGGGCGGCTGCGCTCAATACCGGCTGGAACACCCTGACCGCTCCAACGCCGCTTCAAGCGGGCAGCATCTATCATCTCGTCGGAACATACAGTGCGGCGACGGGAATCACGTTGTACGTCAATGGCGCCGCGGTTGCGAACGTCATGCCGGGCTTTACCCCCACCCCGCAGAGCGGCGACTCGTCGACCACCTATATCGGCGTCCTCAACGCGAGTGCCGGCGGCTACGGTTTGACCGACAACTTCCACGGAAGCGTCTCGGACTGCGCGGTGTATGACTATGCGCTAACAGCGGCACAGGTTAAGACGCACTACGTAGCTGGTACGTCAAATCATCTGTCGGCACAGTTGCCCACTCCGGTGCCGCTGGCGACGAACTCGCCGACTCCGGCACCCACACAGACGCCGAGCCCGACGCCCTCGCCGACGCCGGCTCCTACGGCGACGCCGACGGTCGCACCCAAGCCCGTCTCGACGCCGGCTCCGACTACAGTTCCCACCCCGGCCTCGACGGCCAGCGGTGCCATCGCCTACACATCCACCGCCGCGTGCATCAATCACGTCTCGTATGCAAATAACGGCATCCCGGGCAACAACGGCGAGTTCGACTCGGTGGCGTTCTCACAATCGTTCTGGGGAGCCACTCAGACGCGTACGCTCTCCCCGCAAGCATCGTGGCCCGGGGAAGAGGCGAGCTGGGGACGATTCCAATATGACACGTACTTCGGTTCGCCCGCAGACGGTTCGGGGCTGACCCCCTTCGCACAGCGCGTCGATCCGAATTCGGGCGTGCAGGCACTCTCGATTCTCGCCGAGCCGATGCCCGCCTCGATGGCCGGCAATCCGACCTACGGCGACGGGTATACGGCGACCAGCACGACCGGCTCGATCGTCTCCCCGCCGGTCGGTGGCTCCATCACGATCCCGGTCGCGCAAGCGAATGAGACGCATCAGGGCTGGTCCAGTGGTATCGGGCGCGTCCCGAACAGCGACGGGGTCAACCGCGACGACCCGCAGGGCGTCGTCTTCATCGGCAAGGTGACGGCGGGCGGGTGCACCGTCAACGCGAGCGGCGCCTGTACCGGTGGTTCGAATACCATTACCCTCTCGAACGTCAAGTACTACGAAGGCGGCCCCGGCGTGACGATTCCCACGGGGACGGATTTCCAGGACTGGACGTTCACCGACTACTACAGCGGCGCGCTCGATCTCAACCTCAACATCCAATATGGATTCTTCGTCGTGCGCGTTCGCTTGCCGGAGTACATGCCGGCGATCTCACCGACGTTCTGGTTGATGCAGACCGGCGGAGAGCCGAGCAGCAGCCTCGGCATCGAGCGCAACGAAGACAACGTCTTCGAGCAGTTTGGCAACGACATCGGAAATTCGCTCAGCGCATCGGCGATTCAGGTCGACAATCCAAGCCCGGCTGCAAATCAGGTTTGCACGCAACCACAAGAGGCGTGCTTCCCGAGCCCGACCGGTGTCTACACGTGGCCCTACTCGACAGGCGACCCGAGCACCGCATATCACGACTACGGCGTGCTGCTGGCTCCGGGGAACACCACCTTCTACCTCGACGGCGTTCCGATCACGTCTTCGGAATCGCACATCGGCGGCCCGGACTGGACAAATGGCACCGCCGACAAGGAAGTGATGCTCATGTTCCAAGTCGGTGCGCCGGGATCGTGGCTGGACGTCAACTCCCAAGGGCTCACGCAAAACACCTGGCCGCAGTATCTCTGGGCTCAGTGGATGCGAATCTATCGGCCCACCTCGACCTCGTGCTGAGCGCGAACGAGAGCGCGTAGCCTGCACGCAAGAACCGCCCGCCGAGCACCGAATCGGCGGGCGGTCGGCGTTTCGATCTCTCTTCGTGTCTAGCGAGCGGCGGGCGCCGGCGTCAGCCGTGAACCGATGCGCCGTGCCGGTACGCCGCCGACGATGTCGTACGGAGCGACGTCACGATTGACGACGGCACCGGCCGCGACGACGGCACCTTCGCCGACGGTGACGCCCGAGAGAATGACCGAATTGGTGCCGAGCCAGACACCGCGGCAGATGCGCACGCTGCGCTCGATCTCCGGCTGCTCGTTGATTGGGGTGTGCAGGTCGTGCACGCCGTGATTCGACGTGAAGATTTTCACGTGCGGCGCGAAGAGCACCTCATCTTCGATGACCAGACGTGCGTTGTCGGAGGCCCATAAGAGATCGAACGGCCCGAAGATAACGCGCTCCCCGATCTCGATGTTCTGCGGGTTGCGAAAAGACATACTGCGCTCGATGAAGCTGTCGCG
>DATJTD010000036.1:0-6964 GCA_035503775.1 Candidatus Acidiferrales bacterium | reverse complement strand
ATTTCTTACCACCTCCCAAAGTTCCCGCGCCGCAGCGTAGAGCCGGATGCCGACGGTTAGTTTACGTGGCCTACGATGCTCTCGATTCAGAGCGAAGATCAATTTCATTTGATGTGGACCGCGTTTTTCGCCATAGAGGCGGCCGCCGGCGGCTGGGCGGCATGCTTCTGTTTTTGCAGCTAACGATGAACCGCCAAACGGTGGCCCATAGCTACGTCGCTTTGGTGAGCGCGCCATTCGATGGTTGATAAGACAGCGACGCGTACCAGTCGCCTCGTCCTTGCGGGGTCAAATCCAACATGTTGTAGACCGGCGTGAGCCGGTCGATGCCGCGCTCGTAGATGTCGTCGGCCAGCTGCGGGTGGGCGGTATAGAAATGCCGCAGCGTTCCGCTCGCATCTCGTGTGAATACCGATATGGTCGAATCTTGGTTGCCTTCGGCGTCTTCGCTCGCCATATCGTACTTGAACGTACTCTCCCCGCAGCTCAGCAGACGCAGATTTTTCCAACCGCGGGAGCGGGCATGGGCCCGCAGAGCCGGTAAATCCGCTGCCGCGGCGATCGCGAAATCGACGTTCTGAGCGATGTGTTGCGCGACGCCGTTGTACCCGTCGAGCCACATCGTGCACATTGGGCACGGGTTGGTTTGCTTCTTTCCAAACATCAACTGATAGACAACCACCGAACGGTCCGGACCGCTGAACAGCTCACTCAGCCGAACGGTTCTCGCGGGTTCGTCGCCCGCGTCGAGATCAGCCGGCCCTTCGGTGAACTCATAGTCCTCGACGATGGCGCCCTCCGGAAGACGACGGCGCAACTCGGCAACGCGCTCGAGCTGGCGCATCGACTCGATTTCGGCAAGCCGGAGTTCCTCGCGGCTGGCCAGATATGCCGCAGATTCGTTCGTAAGATTCGTTTGTCGCATGACACCTCTCCACTGTTGATTCGGATCGCGAATTTACACGTTTTCGAAGAGCGCGTCCGCGTCGAGAACGAGGTCGTCGTATCCCGGCACGGCGAGCACGCCTTGCGCTTCTTGTGTTGTCATACGTCCACGCTCGTGAAACGCCACGCTCCGCTCTTGCGGATAGACGACGATCACCACCGTCGTGCCATTTGAAAGAAAGAGCTCGATTTTCTCGCGCAGTGTGCTCTCGCGGTCGCGTGGCGACCAAATCTCGACGGCAATATCCGGCGCGACGCGCGGCCGTTCGCGGGCATCTTCCGGTAAGCCGCGCGGCAGGCGCGCAAATGAAACGTACGCGACGTCGGGCACGAGCGACGACGGCCGCGGTCCATCGACGAGATAGAACCGCCATTCGGTCCCCACCTCGCCGCGCTCGCCGGCCCACCGGTCAAGCCAGGCACAGAGCCGCCCCTGCATGATCGCGTGTTTGCGCCGGGGACTCACCTTGCGTTCGAGCCGACCGCAGATCGACTCGACGTACGGCTTCTCGCTATCGGGGAAATCCAGGGAGTTCGGAATCGCCGCAATCGTCTGCATGATCTCACCCCACCCTATCATGCGATTCCGGAAAGCCGCAAGCCGGAGACCCTGTTAGAACGTAAACGCCTCGTTGATATCCGAGGGCTGCGCCGTCCCCGGCTCTGTCGCTCCGGCCGGGACGTAGAGCGTGGAGCCGACGACGGCGGCACCAATTCCGTGGCGGGGATGCGGCATCGCAGCGAGCGTTGCCCACGTTTGGCTCTTGTAATCGAACGCTTCGTTTTGGAAGAAGACCGTCGTCGCATTTTCACCGCCGACGACGAGAAGCCGGTCGCCGAGCACGGCTGCGGCTCCGCCACTGCGAGCCGTGAGCGGCGGGGGCGCCTTCGCCCATTTGTCGTAAAAGACGTCGTAGTATTCGTGATCGGTGACGCTATGCGCGGGCGTTTCGATACGTCCACCGACGACGTGCGGCTGACCGTCGAGCACCGCCGCCTGCACGTGACTGCGTGCGCGCAACAACGGCGCGAGCTGCTCCCATGCATTGGTTTGCGGATCGTAACGATAGTGATCGGCACTCACACCTTTGAGTGAGCGGCCGCCAATTGCATAGAGCTTGCCGTCGAACGTGAGGAGCGCAAGCGCCCCGCAAGGAGCGGGAAGCGGCGCGATCGTCTGCCATGCGTCGGCCAGTGGATCGTAGACGAACGCGTCGCTGACCGGGGTCGTCCCGTCGAATCCACCTACCACGAAGATGCGATCGGCTAAACCGACGGCGCCGACATGATCGAGCGCGCGCGGCAGCGGGGCGCGTTCGAACCACAGATCGAGCGCCGGGTCGTAGACTTCGTTGAGTGCCGCGCCGGCCGGGGAGAGGCCGCCGACCACATAGAGACGCTCGCGGAGCGACGCAACACCGACGCCTTCGCGCGGCGTCGGCACCGACGTGATCGTCTGCCATTCGCCCAAACCGTCGTCATGCTTTCGCGGCAGCAGCGTGACGGCAGTAGCCGGCGCGACGGTAGATGCAAGCGCGGCCGAGATACCGGTGAGGAGGCGACGACGATTCATAGGCACACAGATGCGACTCCCTGCGGCGCTGTGCCTTTCAGCACCGGCTGCCGCGTTATGAGGAGGTTGGCGTAAGCAATACGAAGGCGTACAGCGTGCCGAAGGTACGGTCGGTCTTCTTCTGTTCGGCGTGCGGTCACGAGTCGTCGCGCTGGCTCGGGCGTTGTCCCGGCTGCGATGCGTGGAACACCTTTGCGCAGGCGCCGACCGCGGTGCGCGCGCAGAGCGCGAGCACGATTCGAAGCAGCGTCAGCGACGCGCCGGTGCGTCTGGCCGACGTCGACGGCGGTGCCGTTGCGCGCATCTCCAGCGGCTTTGCCGAGTTCGACCTCTTGCTCGGCGGCGGCGTCGTTCCGGGGAGTCTCGTCCTCATCGGCGGTCCACCGGGCGCGGGGAAGTCGACGCTCTTGCTGCAGATCGCCTCAGCCCTCACGCGCAGCGCCGGGCCGACGGTGTATGTGTGCGGCGAAGAATCCGCAGCCCAAACCAAGTTGCGCGCGCAACGCCTGAGCATCGGCGACGACATCTTGCTCTTCGCCCAGACGAATCTGCGCACGATCCTCGATACGCTCGAAACCCTACGTCCACGATCGCTGGTCGTCGATTCGATTCAGACGATGATCTTGCCCGACGTCGAATCGTCGGCGGGGAGCGTGACGCAGGTGCGCGAGTGCGCCGCCGCCCTCATGGAATTCTCGAAGCGCAGTGGCTGCGCGACCTTCATCGTCGGACACGTCACCAAAGACGGCGCTATCGCAGGGCCGCGCCTGCTCGAACATCTCGTCGACACCGTCCTCTATTTCGAAGGCGAGAACGGAACGGCCGACTACCGGATCGTACGTGCGCACAAGAACCGCTTCGGCAGCGTCGACGAGATCTGCGTCTTCGCCATGCGCCCCGACGGCCTGCACGAAGTGCACAACCCGTCGCAACTCTTTCTCGGCGACGGCGCGCGCAAAGGTACCGCCAGCGGCTCGTGCGTCGTCGCCACCATCGTCGGCTCGCGGCCGGTGCTCGTGGAGATTCAATCGCTCGTCGGCGAGACGGCCTACGGGACGCCACGGCGTCTGGCCGCCAATCTCGATCCGGCGCGCCTTGCGATGGTCATCGCCGTCCTCGAACGCCGCGCCGGAATGGCGCTTGGAACGCACGACGTCTACGCCTCGGTCGCCGGCGGCCTGCGCGTGAGCGAACCCGCCGCGGATCTGGGAATTGCGCTCGCGATCGCCTCCGCATTTCGCAACGTCCCCCTCTCGCGCGATGCGGTCGCCTACGGTGAACTCGGCCTCTCCGGCGAGATCCGGCCCGTCGCCCAGAGCACGCGGCGCACCGCCGAAGCGAAGCGCCTCGGATTTCAAACGGTCTACGCACCGGCAAATCTGCACGATATCGCCGCCGCCGTCCGCGAAGCACTTTCTTAAAAGTGGTGCTGATACGAGAGCGTGAAGCCTTTGGTGCCGGCTGGTGGAATCAGCGTGAGCAGTGCTAAATCCGTCGGTTGCGTCGGGTCGTCGACGTACCCCGTTGCCACCGGCAGTTCGGCCGCCCCGGTTGCGCTGAACAACGCGAGCTCGAGTGAGGATGCAGAACTGAAGCGTTGGGTGAGGCCGATCGTCTGCCGCTGCGTCGGGCCGTACGTCTCCCCGAACGATGCGGTGAGATTCTTCCCCAGCGCGGCGGTTGCGTTGGCCCCGTAACCGCCGCCAAGCCCCGCCTGGAGTTGCAGATTCTGCAGACCGAGGGACTGACCTAAATTGCTCTGCAACGGCTCGAGCAGCATGCGCGTGAACTGATCGTTGACGTACCCTTCAGCCGCGCTCGTCAAGAGCGAGGGCTGCCCCGTCGATGCGACGGTCGAGACGCCGCTCACCGCGCCCACCGACTGCAGATTGGCGAGCAAGCCGACGATCTGATCGCGGCTGTAACTCGGGTCGGAGGCAAAGTCGACGTTGAGATGCGTCGCCGGTCCGCTTGCGTGAAGCAAGATGTTCGTCGGCGGATCGGAAATCGACGTCGTCGCCGTCGCATCGACGTAGGGAATGATCCCCGAATCGGGCGAGAACGCCACGACGCCGTGCTGCAGCGTGAACGTCCGGTAGAAACTGATCGAACCTCCGGTGGAGACGAAGCGCCCGGAGAGGACCGGTGACGCGAGCGTTCCGGCAAGCAGCACGTTGCCGCGCGCACCGATATCGACGTTCGCGCTCTGCACGCGAACGTCGTTGCCCGCCGTAACCGCGAGATGGAAAGCAACCGGGAGTGGGCTCGGCGCAGACGACGCCCGCGCCGACGGCGGCAAGAGCGCAGTCAACGGGATGCGCGTAGCGCTGAAGGCGAGTGAACCGGCGACCAGCGGCGTCGTCTGCGGCGTCTTCGTCACGGCGACCGTTCCATCGATCGTCCCTTGGAAATATTTGGGTGCGTCGAGACGCAGGTGCTTGGCGACGGCGCTGGCTTGCAGGGAGAGCGTTTGCAAGCTGTGCCGGAGGTCGGTAACCGAGGCGACGCCGTTGCCGTCGAGGCTTCCGCCACCCGCCTCGAGATGCAACTGCGATAGGCGCATCGTGGTTCCCGACAGATCGAGCGCCAGGGTCATGCGCGTGAGTGCGGAGGTCAGGAGCGACGACGAGTACGAGCCGTTGGTCAGCGCCAGATGACCGCCCAGACTCGGGTTGCCGAGGTTTCCGCCGACGCTCAGGCTCCCGTCCATCTGACCGCCGAGTTTCGTATCTTCCGCGAAGGCGGGGGCAAATTGGGCGAGATCGATCTGCGAGGCCGAGAGCGAGGCGCGCACCGGTGCATCGCTCCCCGCCAACCGATGCGCGGCGAGATTGACGGGGACGTGCGCGGTGAGCTGCGCGACGCCCTTGGTGAGATCGATCTCACCGCGATCGACCGTGAGCATCGTGGGGCTCAGGCCTGCGCTCGCAACGATGCGCGGAACGACGAGATTGCGAACACGCAGATTCTGCAGCGTTGCCTGCGCCGTCACGTGCGGACGCGACTGCGTCCCGGAGACCTGCGCCGTTGCGGCGAGCGCGCCGGCCGTATCGACCGTCTTCCCGGCGAGCGTCGTCGCCAATGCCCCGATGTTCGGACTGCTGGCCCGCAACGCAAGCGCAAACGGCGCCGCCGGCGTGAGCCCCGTCGTACCGCTGACGGTCGCGCTCAGAGAGGGGAGTTCGAGGACGGCTTGCGTGAGGTGCACGTGTTGGCGATCCACCGAGCCATCGAGCGTGAGCGTATTGACCGTCACGTGACCGACGCGTCCGTTCGCCAGCGATGCCTGCAGCGCGAGCACCGGCGCATGGAGCGTTCCGCGCATCTGCGCCACCGCGTCGACGTCACCGAAGACCGGAAGCGTGATGCCGGCAGCCGGAAGCCACGTCCCCAAGTCGAGGTTGCTCAGACGGGCGGAGCCGCTCACATCGTCGGCGCCCGAGAGCGCGATGCGCGCCGTGCTCTGCAGCGAGCCGTGAGCGCCGTTCACGTCCAATTCTGCCTCTTGCGCACCTGGTGCCGGCCGTGCGCGAAAGCGCAGATCGCCGAGTTCGAACCGCCGAAAACGTGTACCGGCAACGAAGGCGCCTCCGCTGACGCGTAACGCCGGTCCGGCATGCGACGCATCGAGTGCAACCGATCCCCGGCCGGCGAGCATATCGCCGGGATCGAAGAAATCGTCGAAATCGGCGAGGTCGACGTGGGGTGCGTTCAGCGTGATCGATTGTGCCGCCGGATCGACATGACCGCCAAACGCAATGCGCGTAGAACCAACCGTCACGCGACCTTCTCGTACGGTCATCGCGCCGAGCGAACCGCGGATATGCGCGGCGCCGTCGTGAAAGAAGAGTCCGTTGACCGAACCCTCGGGCACGCCGATCGTCCCGGCAACCTCCGGCGCGCGAGCCGGTCCATCGACGCGGATGTCGGCGTCGACGGAGCCGTCGGCCGGGTAGGGGAGATGCGCCTTCATCGCTTTGGCCAGCGATGCCACGTCGAGTGCGCGCGCATGCGCCGCCAGCGCGACGCGCGGCGCCAGATGGCCCATACGCACCCCGCGCACCTCTCCATTCGCCGTCGCATATGCGCCGGCGAGCAACGCCGACGCATCCTCGATGTCGACGCGATCACCGGCGTAGCCGACTTCGGCGTTCGCGTCGAGCGGAAGATCGTCGTACGTTCCCTGCGCGAGCAGCGCGCGCAGATGCGCCGTCGGCGCCTGCGGCGAGCCGCCGATGCGCGCAAGTGCGTAGAACCGGCCACGCTGCAGCGGAAGGCCGAGCGAAGAGAGCGCGGCGAGATCGATTCCGTGTGCCGTGACGTAGAGCTTGCCGCCGTCGCCGAAGCGCCCCAGAAGCGTTGCACTTCCGCCGGCCGCCTGAAACGATGCACCGTAGACGTCGACGACGCCGTTGCGCAGGCCGAGGGTCGCACGCGCCTGTTGAA
>DATJTD010000035.1:0-3557 GCA_035503775.1 Candidatus Acidiferrales bacterium | reverse complement strand
CGGGCGCAAAGGCCATTGGATTCATCGTCGACCCCGCCGGCTGATCGGCCGGTGCTCCGCCGCTCGCCGTTGCGTCGTCGGAGACGAACGGATTGCGCTCCAATACGATTGCCGGCGGAGCCGGTTCGGATTCATAGATGGGCGTCTCTCCCATCGGGCTCGCGTCTACAGGCGTGAGGATATCTTGCTCCTGTTGTGCGACCGCGCTGCTGAAGGCGTCGGGCAGAAACCCCAAGGTCGCCAGCGTCGCTGCCGCCACCAATATGCAGAAAGAGAGCCCGTAGAACCGGAGTTTCATGGTTGGAATCCTCGTAAGAGCGGTGTTATTGGAGCACCGTCGATTGAACCGCCGACGGATCGAGATGAATCGTTTGTATGTGAACGGTTGCGTCGAGCAACGGGCTGCCGTCAGACGCAGCACCGGTGCTGGACCGCTCGAGCTCCGCACTCACCACGCGCGTCAGCGTGGCCATGTGCGAGAGATCGCGCAGAAAGGAGACGATGTCGCGGTACGAGCCGCGCACGCTGATGTCGTAGTCGCTCGTCTGTGCCGAATCCAGTGGATTTGCCGAAGCGGAGGGAGTCGCGAGCGCGACCGGTGCCGTTTCGAACGAACTGGTCGGCTTGAGTTCGGAGACCGTAAGCGTGTCACGTGCGGCGATATTTTGCACGTCGCCCAGAAGTGCTTCGACCGACTCACTTGCCGTATGGCGCAGCGTGACACTCGCGAGCTCCTGGCGAATGCGGCTCGCAAGCGCCTGCACCCGCGCGCGCTCTTGCAGCGCCTCTTCGGCACTGAGCGCCTGCTGCAGCAGCGCGTCGGAGTGTGCGTCGGTTGCGGAGAGATCGTCCTCGGCCGGTTTGATGAGAAACAGGGCGCCGCCCGCGAGGACCAAAGCCGCGAGCATCCAGAGCAGCCGCGCCGGATCGTTTGACGTGCGCGCGCGGCTCACTGCAGATGCTCCTGCAGGTGGACTTCGTAATCGACCTCTCCGGGATGCGCGACGTCGATGGTTCCTGAGGAGACCAAGATGGGGTCGCCGACCGTGCGGGCGTGTTCGAGGCTCCCGATCGCCTCGCCGATCAGCGCATAGCTCTGCGCACCGCCGTCGATGAGCAGTCCATCGGCATCCTGATGAATGGAGGTCAGCCACAGATGTTCGGGGAGACGATCCCCGATCTCGGCGAATTCGGCGGCGCGAAGCGTCCCGGAATTTTGCACGGTATGCACGCTTGCGGCAAGCGCGGAGAGTTTGCGCACGGTCTCCTCCGAGGTGCGCAAGCCCGCCATCTCCTGCTCGTCGGTGGCGTAGCGGTCGGCGACGGCGGTGGCTGTTGCGTGCGCGTGCAGCAGCCGTGCCTGCTCGATGGCATCTGCGAAAATCACTAAGGAACAGGCCATGGCGAGGCCGACCAGCGCATGACGTGTTTGCGCCGTAAACTCCACATCGCGCAAGCGCTCGAGAAACGGCGTTTCGGGTGACTTGAGAAAGTTGAAGCGAATCATGCCGCGCGTTCTCCAGCGCAAGTCCACAGCGCAAGGCCGACACTCAGTGCCCAATCAGGTGCACTTGCGCGCGTGATATCCTCCGGGTACGATGAACTCTCGACGCCGAGGTCGGCGGCGATGTCGACCGAACATCCTGTGTCGCGTTCGAGACGCTCCGCCAAGCTCGGCAGCCGCGCACCGTTTCCGGTGACGACGAGCCGCTGTATCCCGGTCACGCCCTGGTTGCGCGCCGTGAGAAGTGCCCGGCCGACCGAATAGGTGAAAGCGTTCATCTCATTCTCCGCGACGCCGGAAAGCCCGATCGTTCGCTTGCGGCGCTCCGCCGTCGGCACGTCGATGGACAATCCACGCGCAATCGCTTGGGTAAACGTATCGGCGCCGCCGTCGAGGACGATGCCGACGGGAGCACCGGCCCCGTAGGCGTAGAAGCGGCCGAGGAGGTAGCCGATATCCAGGACCGCGTCGGCGTACGGAAAGGCCCGTTTGAGCGCGTAGGCTTCATGGTCGACCGTGATGGGCCGTAGGCCGGCGAAGCGCAGGACCTGTAGCCGCCGCTGCATCGCGGCACTGCGCACGATCCCCAAGGCAAAGAGTCCCTGTTGCGGGTCGATCGCCGCGGTCTTGACCGAAGCCTCGCTCAACGGGTAGTCGATGTGACGCGAGGCTTCGAAAAGACCCGCGCGTTCTCGTTCGCGCGGCCCCATCGGCGGAAAGGTAACCGTGCGCATCGTGGCGTCAGGCTCGGCGACGGCGATGACGCAGCGTCGCTCGCGCACGCCGAGTTCGCGCAAACTCGTCGCGATGCGCGAGCCGAGGTATCGCTCGTCGTGCGGCCCCGGCCGCGCGTCCTCGAGATCGATCGTGATCACCCGCTCGAGCGTGGGAGCGCTTTCATGCGACCACATCTCGGCGATGCGAATGCGCGCCGCGCCCAGATCGATCCCCAACGGGAGACTACGGCGTTTCATAGGAGCTGCCAGCCCAGCAGTTGCGCGAGCAGGCTCGCCGTGACGCCGACAAGCAGGAAAGGCCCAAAGCGCACCGCATCTTTGCGACCGGCGCGACCGCTGAGCAAGAGATAGGAGCCGACCGTGCCGCCCGCGATGAAGGAGGCGCCTAACGCCGCCATCCCCGCGCCCGGTCCGAGGCCCGCACCAATGCAGACGCCGAGTTTGACGTCGCCGAGACCCAAGCCCCGCCGTCGCGTGACGAGATACAAAAACAAGAGGGCACCCCCCACACAGAGTGCTCCGGTCAGCGATACCACGACACCGCCGGCGAAGACCGCAGCGGTCAGGATCGCGGCGAAGGTCGGGTAGGTGATCCGGTTGGGGATGAAGCCGGTGCGTGCATCGATGACACCGCACGTGAGCGTCGCGCCAAACGCGAGCGCCTGCGCCGCGTCGATCATCGGATGGGAGCTCCGGTGCGGGCGAGCGCGATACGAGCGGGCGCAAACGCGGGATCGGCGCGCACGGCTGCCAGCCAAAGCCGTCGCGCGGCCTGCGGGTCTCCGGAACGATACGCTGCCCATCCGGCGAGGTGATACCAGCGTGAATCGCCGGTGATCAGCGCAGCGTGTTGGAAGTCGATCCGCGCCAAACGGTATTGCCGCTGGAGCTGATACAGAAAGGCACGGTCCTCAAGCAGTTTGAGGTCATCGGGCGAGAACGCGAGCGCCGCTGTCGTGACTGCAAGCGACGATCTGACCGCCCGCGGTGTGCGCAGTTCGAGCCCGGCGAAGGCGAAGCGGTCCGCCGCGAGGGCGGAGGCGCCGTCGAAGAAGAGCGCGCGAGCGTAGTAGAGGCGCGCACGATCGAGGCGCCCCTTTTGGAAGAATCCGTCGCCACGGGTGATTAGAGCGACGCTCACCGCGCCGCGAAAGAAGAAGGCGCAGAGTGCGAGTGAGAGCACCGCGATTCCCAGGCGCCGCCACAGGGGGATCGGGGTCATACCAGGCACCCGTAGAAAGCGGCGAGCACGATCATGAGCGTTCCGCTGGCGACCGCGGTCGCTTGGTGGAGCGCAGCTCGGCGGAGCCGTTCCG
>DATJTD010000034.1:0-3625 GCA_035503775.1 Candidatus Acidiferrales bacterium | reverse complement strand
TGATGCCAGAATTGTGGGCCGGTCTCTACGCCGCTCTGGAGGACAATCCCCGTGTTGTCGGCGGGCGTAAAATTGACGACGCCATAGTCGTCCGCCGACGTTAGCTGACGTGAGGAGTTGACCCCAAACTCGACTTCATCGCCATCCGTGAACGCCGCATCCGTCTCAGTGGCGCTGAGGTACGCTCGTGGACTGAGCGCCGCAGTCATGACTGGAGAGGTTCCGCTCGAATATGCGTACGAATCGCACCGCGAAGCGGGAGGGCTCGTGCCGCTGTTAGCCGGCAAGCACACCTTGATTAGATCGTCGTATGCGTCGTAATAGTAGTCGATCGCCGTACCGTCGGTACGCGTGAGGCTCGTGAGCTCGGTGTAGCCGTTTACGTCGGAAAAGGATAGCGTAATGTACTGGCCGTCGCTGTGCGTCGCGGTGATCGTCGAGAGATTCTGAATCGTACTGCCGTTGCTTCCGGTGAAAGCGTACGACAGCGTGATGATATTGTTATGATTACGCCCGACGATCTGGTACAATCTGCCGAGCGTGGCAGCGGGGTTGCTGCATTCCGGAAGCGGAGAAACGAAGTGAAGCTCGGAGCCGTCCTTCTGGGTCCAGTAGTAGCCGCAGCTTCCATCGTAGGAGAGTTGCGCCGCGTTCCCGGCCAACGGGGCCCATGCCTCTACCGTTCCGTTCGGCGTAACTTCCATTCTTCTGGCGCTGGCAGGCGCCATCGTGCCACCGGTGACCGGAGCGTAATCCCATCGCGTGCCGTTCGCGTCGTAGACACTCATGAAGCCGTCCGCGTCGTTGTACGCCATATGCGCATCGAACGTATTGGTCCATCCGCGCCCGTAAATGCCCTGAACCGACGCATCGGTGTTCAGTTGATCGTGCGTGCTCTGCGAATTATAGGCGCGCGCGAACACGAAACCGACACCCCGCTCCGGAACCGCCATGTCCTGCGCCGCAACGATAAAGTTCCCGTTTGCAACGTTATTTGCCCAGATGCCGGCGCCCGGGATCCTGCCACCTTGATATGTCCACCACGGAATGATGCCCGTTGTCGCGGGAACCGGCGTCGCCGACGGCGTGCTCGGGGCCACCGGCGTCGGAGCGACCGGAGCCGTTCGCACCGGGATCGGCGATGCCGTGATAGCCCTCGCGCTGCCGCGCCCGCTTACCTGCGATGCCTCGCGCGACATCGCTCCGAGCAGCGGAGCATTTCTCGGCGCAGGTGTTGGCACAGCGCTTCCAGGCGGCCCCGCTCCCGGGGCCACCATGTGCAACGGTACGACAGTTCCGTAACGCGCACGCGCGGCTACCGGCCGCGGTAATCCCGGCGGTTCGCGCTCGATCACGTCTTCGACGGCATTTCGATCAAGCTGCGGTTTCGCTGCATGCATCAGCGAATAGCGGTCTCCCTGCCCCGTCAGCACGGCGACGATGAAGCTTTGCTGCGCCGCCGCAATCACTGGATGAAATGCCGCGCCGAACTGCTCGAGGAGCGACGGCCCGGAGCCCGCAGCGCCGAGCGTCGTCGCACCGGCTGCCGCCGGAGCCTGAAGAAGCAACACCAAAGTCAAGACGCTCGATACGAGTCGGCGCATTCACATACTCCCAATCCACCGCAGAAACATGCGGTTCGCTTGCCCACACACCGGTGGAACGCGCGCTTGGATTTTGCGCAGAACGTCGTGTTCCTTGTGCACATTCGAAAATTGATCCGAAAGAACTATTCTGTGCGAATGCGCGCGCGTAAACGTGTTGCTGCGAGTACCCGGCGAACGCGCGGCGGGGCACTGCGACAATGGTTACCTACAGGTATCCACAAGCGCTCTTACGTACAGCTTGCGGACTTTTGTTGGGCGTGGGTGACGTGAAAAGCTTTTCGGTGCGCGTGCGTTTGCATCGCGCGTTCTGGTCGTTGATCCTTGTGGTGCCGCTCCTTCTCGGGTATCTTCCGGCGCTTGCCACGCCCACGCGTCCACAGCCGACGCCCTCTCCGGTTCCAGCAGTCATTCAGCTGCAGGTCATGCCCGTTGCACGCGCGGCATCCGTCGTCCGCGAACTGTTCCCGCACGTTCACGTGCGCGAGGATGCTTCGGCAAACGCGATCGTCGTCATCGGATCGCCCGACGACGTGCAAACCGTCCGCAGCGTCATCTCCGGCCTCGACGTGAAGAACCCCACGCAGCCATCGGTGGAAATCGTGCAGCTGCATTTCGTCAAGCCTGAATCCGTCGTCCATCGCCTGGGGCCGCTCTTTCCGAACGCCTCGATCGCGGTCGCGTCGAAAGACACGATTCTGCTGCGGGCCCGGCCGCTCGACGCAACGCAAATCAAAGCCCTGATCTCCAGCCTCGACGTTCCACCCGCCGTATCGCCTCCGCCGCCGCCGAATCCCGTTGACGCGGTCGATATCAAAGAGGCGAAACCTGCGGCCGTCGCGCGCGCCGTCGAACGCTCCATCCCGCACGTGCGCATCAGCGTGCAAGGCGCTTCGCTCCTCCTCTCCGGCGACGCCGACGCCGTCAGTGCGGCCAAGACGCTCATCGCCCAGCTCGACGAACCTCCGTACGGCTCCGCGTATACACAACTCTATCGCCTCAAGAACGTCGACGCCGGTTCCGTCGCCGACTTGCTGCAGAAGAGCTATCCCACGGCAACGTTCATCGTCGATCGCGACCTGAATGCCATCTCCGTCCGCGCGACGAGTCAACAGCAGGAGCAGATCGCAAGCGCGATCGAGCAGCTGGATGGGGGCCAAGGCGGAGCGGGCCAAGCCGACGGCGGGAGTGCCTTCGGCTCGGGGAACATCGTGGTCGTTCAACTGCGATCGGCGGTGCCCGGCCTCAACGACGCCCCCTCCACCACCGCGCAAGACATCGCAAGCGCCGTCACGCAGTCACTCGGCCAAATGGCCTCCGGCCTGCACGTGACGGTCATGCAGAACTCGAGCGAAATCATTCTCACCGGCGACCCCGCGAGCATCCGCCTTGCCCAAGAATTGATCGCCAAGCTCGACGTGCCGCCGCCGCTCGTGGAATTGGACACCGAGGTGCTCGAGATCGACGGTAGCCTCGCGAAAAATCTCGGGCTCGAGTTGCCGGAAGCCGCCGTCAGCACGACGTTCGAAGAGATCCAGCCCACGCCCAATCCGTACGGCATTCCGGGACAAATGGCATCGATCCAGCCGATCACGCGCACGCCGATGCAATTGACCGCACAACTGAATCTGCTCGTGCAGCACGGCGATGGGCGCGTCTTGGCCGATCCGCGCATCGTTACGCTCTCGGGTCACACCGCGAACTTTCAGGCCGGCGACACGCTTTCCATCATCACGACGAACGGCGGCGGCGTCGGTACGCCGGTGACGCAGCAGTTGCAATCGTTCAACACCGGCGTCACGCTCGATATCACGCCCATCGTCTCCGCGGACGGCTCGATCATGGTCACCGTTCATCCCACCGTGAATAGTCTCGAGGGCGATCCCAACGGCGTCCCCGAGATCTCGACCCGCAACACGCAGACCACCGTCTCCCTCAGAGACAATCAGACGCTGATCATCGGCGGCTTGATCCAGGAGTCCGATACGCGCACGATTACCAGCGTGCCGGTCCTCGGCAAC
>DATJTD010000033.1:0-10149 GCA_035503775.1 Candidatus Acidiferrales bacterium | reverse complement strand
TCACGCCGTCGACCGTCTCCGCCGTTGCGGTCCCCGAGAGTGCGGGACACCATCATGGACGGCGCCTCCCGGCGTCGGAGGTCCGCGCGACGCCCACGCCTGCCGACGCGTCCTCACCGCCGGCCAGTACGACGCCGGCGGTGCCGGGCATCTTCGGTGCGCTCTTCGGTGGCGGCTCGGCGACCCCACTCGCCTCTCCCTCCGGCGGCCCTGCCGTGGCGCCCTCGGGGCTGCCGGCTGACGCCGATGCGCCGCCGGGGGGCCTGACGGGCACCCTCCCACCGGCGACGCCGACACCGAAGCCGACGCCTCCGCCGCTCGTCAACCTGACGATCATTCCGTACCCGAAGTATGCACCGGATGCGCCGGGCCCCGCGCCGTCGGCGAGCTCTCCGCCGCTGCGCCATGCGATCATTCGAGCGGAATTCTCCTGCCAAGGGCCGCTGACGCTCTCCTCGCTGGACTCGTTGCTCTTCACCGTCCCCGCGGAGGAGCTGTTCCCCGGACGCGGCTTCTCGGTGCTCTTGCTCGAGGAGGCGAAGCACAAGCGCGACACGGTGCTGTACGGCGATACGGGCGCGCAGCTCGACGCGACGACGAATACGATACATACCACCGGCGCCGTGGGGCCGATGGTGTTGCTGGGAAATCATCATTACGCCGCGGTGTTGTACGGCGACGATCCGGCCTCGACGCCGGCACCCGTTCCCACCACGCGCTTTGGCGCGAGCCCCACGCCGTCCGGTGCTCCCGGGGTGCCGGGTGCTCCGGGCATCGGTGCAACCGCAGCCGCCACGAGTTCGCCGGGTTTGGTGCCGACGCCGATCCCGCCCCCGGCAAACCCGGGACCGAACAGTGGTGATTGATCGCGATTACTGCTACGCGGGCCTGTTGGGCAATTGACGCGCTGCGCGCGCGCATGTTAACGTAGCTGAACGTCATCTCTTCCCACCCGCTTATCGTATGCAAAAGAAAGGAGCATCTGTGAAACCGACCGCCGGAATTTCGAAGACCGTCAACCGCGGCGCGCGTGGCGCAATGCTTCGCGATGGCGGAGTCGTCGATCGTCTGCGGACCCATATGTCGTCGTAGCGCACGCGCTACGAACGGTTGCTGGGCCTCCGCAATGCGGGGGCCTTTTTTGTTGGGAGTGCGTCATGAACGATCTTACTTTGCGCGCGCTTGCGCGCGAGCACAGCGAGTGCTTACAAAAACAAGCACGAGAAGCACGGAGCCTGCGTGGTGGCGCAGCGCGCCCGCGCCCCCTGCTGCGCTCGTGGTTCGCCGGCGTGTTCGCCCGGGTCGGAGGCGCTTGCTACAAGCTCAGCGACGCGCTTAGGTCGTAATGGGGGGATGCCCCCCAACCCGCGTACACGTCAAAAAAGCCCGTCGGGGGTCAGGGGGACCGCGGCACACGTGAGGATTCGCTTACCGTTGCTCCCTTCCGGGCCTGGCGGGGTTCACGAAGACACGTTGCGCGGAGCCCAACCCCCGGCAAGGCGAGCCCTATGATAGCACAGTATTGAGAAGCTATGCCCCCCTCGAGCCTTACTGCCGCCCTCGCCTTGGGGGTCTCGGTCATCTCCATCGCCTGCTATCACTTGGCGCTGGTCGGGCCGCGCCTTCGCGCGCTCAGCAAGCGGCTGGAGGCGGCGACCAACGCCGCGAGCGGGTCGCCCCTCTCGGAACCGGCCCTGTTGGCGCGGATCGAGGAGCGGCTGGCGGAACTCGAGCGCATCGGGCGGGAAGTGCCGCGGATCGGCTTCGTGCGCTACAACGCCTTTGCGGACGTCGGCTCGGAGCTCTCGTATGCGGTGGCCTTGCTCGATAGCCAAGGCGACGGGGTGGTGCTCACGAGCATCTTCTCGCGCGAAGAGACGCGTACGTTCGGCAAACGCGTCCGCAAATATCTGGGCGATCAGGACGTCTCGAAGGAAGAGCGCGATGCGATTGCCCTCGCGCGCGTGGGAGTGAGCGTCTCGTGATCCCTTGCGCCGTCTACGTCTTGCTTCAACGGATCCTCGGAATCTACGTCGCCGTGCTCGTGATCTATGCGGTGGTCTCGTGGATTCCCTCACTGCGCGGGCGCTGGACCGACTACGTCGCGATGCTCGTCGAGCCCGTGCTCATGCCGCTGCGACGGGTGATTCCGCCGCTCGGCGGCCTGGATATCTCGTTCCTCGTGCTCATCTTGGTGGTGCAGTGGCTCAGCCGGGTGATCGTTCCGGCGTCGTGCTACTTCTGATGGGGGCTGCATGATCTCCCCGCAGGCGCCGGGGACCGGCGATCTCATCACGCCCGACCACGTGCGCAATTTTTGCATCATCGCGCACATCGACCACGGGAAGACGACGCTCTCGGATCGGCTGCTCGAGGTCACCAAGACGATCGGACAGCGCCAGATGGAGGCGCAGATGCTCGATGCGATGGACCTCGAGCGCGAACGCGGGATCACGATCAAGATGCATCCGGTCACCTTGGAGTATCTGGCCAAGGACGGCATCTCGTACCAGCTCAACTTCATCGACACCCCGGGCCATGTGGACTTTTCGTCGGAAGTCTCGCGGTCGCTGGCGGCGTGTGAGGGGGCGCTGCTGGTCATCGATGCGGCGCAGGGAATCGAGGCGCAGACGCTCGCGAACTATCACCTCGCGCTCAACAGCAATCTCACGATCATTCCCGTCATCAACAAGATCGATCTTCCGGCGGCCGATCCCGAACGCGTGCGCTCGGAGATCGAAGATTTGCTGGTAATCGAAGGCAGCGAGGCCGTCCTCGCCAGTGCCAAAGAGGGCATCGGCATCACCGATATCCTCGAAGCGATCGTCAAACGCATCCCGCCGCCCAAAGGCGGGAATGCCTACCTCCGCGGGCTGGTCTTCGACGCACAGTTCGACCCGTATCGGGGCGTCGTCTGCTACGTGCGCATCGTCGACGGCAGCTTGCGCGCCGGGATGCAGTTCATGTCGATGGCCCACCGCCACGTCTTCGATTGCGTCGAGGTCGGCGTCTTCAAACCGGAGATGCGCAAGACCGAGAGTCTGAGCGTCGGCGAGGTGGGCTACGCGATCGCCAACATCAAGTCGCTCGGCGATATCGACGTCGGCGATACGATTACCGAACCCTCGAACGCCGCCCCCGAGCCGTTGACCGGCTACAAGCCGATCGTGCCGATGGTGTACTGCGGCCTCTATCCCAACGAAGGCGTCGAAGTCTCCGAGCTGCGCGACGCGCTCGAAAAACTCAAGCTCAACGACTCGGCGCTGCACTTCGAGCCTGAGAGTTCCATTGCGCTCGGATTCGGGTTCCGGTGCGGGTTTCTGGGTCTTTTGCACATGGAGATCGTGCAAGAGCGCCTCGAACGGAACTACAATCTCGATCTCATCGCGACCTCACCGTCGGTGGTCTTCCGCGTCACGTTGACGGACGGGACCGTCGAGAACATCGACAATCCGGCCAAGCTTCCGGCACGTGACAAGATCGCGCGTATGGAGGAGCCGTTCGTCGCGGCGACCATCATCACGCCGCCCGACTACGTGGGGACGATCATGGAGCTCACGCAAGCGCGCCGCGGAACGCTCAAGAACATGGAGTACCTGCACGACGGCCGCGTCGTCGTCACGTACGATATGCCGCTCATCGAGGTGATCGTCGACTACTTCGATCAGCTCAAATCGCGCACCAAAGGGTACGCATCGCTGGATTACGAGCTGATCGGATACCGCGAGGGCGACCTGGTGAAACTCGAGATCTTGCTCAACGGGGAGCCGGTCGATGCGCTCTCCTTCATCGTCGCGCGCGAGAAAGCCCCGACGCGCGGGCGAATTTTGACCGAGAAGCTCAAGGAACTCATTCCGCGCCAGATGCTCGATGTGCCGATCCAGGCGGCGATCGGCGGCAAGATCGTGGCGCGCGAGACGGTGAGCGCGCTGCGCAAGAACGTCCTGGCGAAGTGCTACGGCGGCGACATCACCCGCAAGCGCAAGTTGCTCGAGAAACAGAAGGTCGGGAAAGAACGCATGAAACGTGTCGGCCGCGTGGATCTGCCGCAAGAGGCGTTCATGGCGGTCTTACGTTTGGACGACATCTAAGCTAGAGAGGAGAAGCATCTTGAAACATCTGCTCCTGGCACTCGCCTCGCTGCTGATCTGCGCGGCGCCGGTGCTCGCCGATCCCGCAGGCGACATCGAGAGCGCGCGTTCGCAGCTGGTCGGCGCGACCTCCTACCGGGTGACCTTCGAGGACGAATCGGGGACGACGACGATCGACTACGCCCCGCCCGATCGCATGCGTATCCTGACACCGGTCGCGCAGACCGTGATCGTCGGCGCGAGCATCTCGGTCAATACCGGTTCGGGCTGGTCGCCGGGAGCGGTCAATCGCAGCATCTACGGGCTCATCCTGGAGATTCAGAAGGGCAGCCTGCTCGTGCTCGGCGACGAAGATCAAGCCAGCGCCGACGGCCAGGAAGACGTCGACGGTGTCACCATGAACCGCTACGAGGTAAAGACCGTAGACGACGGTGTGACGATCGCGCGGCGCACGATCTGGATCAACGCGCACAGCGGCTTCCCCTATCGAGTCGTGCGGGCGGACGGCAGCACCACGCTCACCGCCACCTACTCGGACTTCGATGCGGACTTCGGGATCCAGACGCCCGCGACGCCGGTACCGGCTGCGGGTTCGGGGTACTGAGCAGGCCGGCGCGGCGCATTGCGTGCTCGTGTGTGGAAATCGCCACTTTACTTTTTCGGGGCGCAAGCGCATACTAAAGACGTCTCGAGACGGACGAAATAGCACCCGATAGGAGGGCGAATTGGATTCGCAAGATCCACCGGGGTACGTGGCCGGTGTGTGGGAGAGCGTCTGACCGAGTGTAACGCATAGCGTGCAAAAAACCGGCGCGGAGTTGTCCGCTGACAGACGGTGCTGCACACCTAAATAAACGAACACAAGCGCTGCGGAATCGCGGCGCTTGTGTATTTTTGGTCACGTAACGGCAGAAGAATTTCTCGGCTGCAAGTACGTAGTATCGAGAAATCCGGCGGGTGCTTTTCGCCGCGCAGCGCTTACGATCCGTCTGCTGCTCATTGGGCCATCGGACCTATGCGCTGCGGATTCCCCGCCTGTTGCCAGTTGGCCGAGTTGTGCCAATTGGCGCAAACGAGATTCGTTCTCACCGCATGAGACTTTCGTTGGCGTTCTCCGATCACACAACGTGGGCCCGTTTTGTTTTTGCGCTTGTCGAATGAAAGAGCCAATCGTTTCCGGCTAGTATGGCGCGTACGATCCTACGCTTGGTTTGGGGGTCCCGCATTGCTTTTTGCTGACGCAAATCCTTACGTTGCTGCACAGCCGTGGTTAAACGCAGGCGACAATGCATGGCAGATGACAGCTGCCACTTTTGTCGGTCTACAAAGTGTTCCGGGTCTGGCGATTCTGTACGCCGGTCTCGCAAAGAAGAAATGGGCGCTGAATTCCGCGGTCATGTGCTTCTACGCATTCTCCGCCGTGCTCATCGTGTGGAGTTTGTTCGCCTATAACATGTCCTTCGGGACGCAGATTCCGCTGCCGTGGGCTACGGGAGGGCTCTCGTGGCTCTCGTCCGGGTTCCTCGGCATTCCCACGCCGGCGCTCTTCGCCGGTTCGGAAATTGGTCAAGCCACGATTCCCAATGCCGCCGCGGGTATGCCGCCGCTGCATTACGGGCTTGCATCGATGGTGTACTTCCAGTTCGTCTTTGCGGCGATCACGCCGATCCTCATCGCCGGCTCCGTCCTCGGGCGCATGAACTTCAAGGCGTGGATGATCTTCGTTCCACTGTGGACGACGTTCGTCTATAGCGTCGGCGCCTTCTCCCTCTGGGGCGGCGGCTGGGCTTCGGCGATGGGCGCTCTCGACTACTCCGGCGGGTATGTCATCCACTTGGCGGCTGGTGTCTCCGGCTTCGTCGCCGCAGCACTCGTCGGTCCGCGACTCCTCGAAGATCAACTCGACTTCGAACCGAACAACCTCATCACGGCGCTGGCCGGCGCCGGAATCCTCTGGCTCGGCTGGAGCGGTTTCAACGGCGGCGACCCGTACTTCGCCAATGCCGACGCAGGTGCGGCTGTCTTGAACACGCACATCGCAACGGCGACGGCGCTGCTGGTCTGGCTCGTGCTCGACATGTTCGCGCTCGGCCATCCGTCGGCGGTCTCGATGATCAACGGCATGATCGCCGGTCTGGTCGGCATCACGCCGAGCGCCGGTTATGTCGACGGCTTCGGCGCGATCGCCGTCGGCGTCGTCTGCGGGCTCATTCCCTGGCTCACCCTCAACCTGCTCGGCAAGTGGTCCGTCCTCAAGAAGGTGGACGACACGCTCAGCGTGCTGCACACGCACGGCGTCGCCGGTCTGATGGGGGGACTCATGGTTGGGCTCGTCGCCAACCCGGCGATGATCGAGTATTACTCGACGGTGACGACCGGCAAGAATCCCGTCTCGGATGTTTCGGCATCCGGTCTCTTCTACGGCGGCGGCCCGGTGCAGCTCGAGCACCAGGCAATTGCCGGCCTCTTCATCATCGTCTGGAACATCATCGGTACCACGATCGTCCTCAAAGTCGTCTCGTTCATCGTCCCGCTGCGTGCGAGCGATGGCGAAGTCGAAGGCGGCGACCTCGCGATCCACGGTGTGGATCCGATGCCGATGCCCGTCCTCAAGCCCACCTAACTTCTCCCAACCGGGACACCTCAGGCGCGAAGCCACCGGCGACGGTGGCTTCGGCTTTTTGGGACTTCGTCTGGGTACCGGGCTCGATCAGCTCGCGGTCTCGGCGATTGCAAAGGAGTCCAAGCTGCGCGGTTCGGCGTTGGTACGCTCGACCGCGTCGACGCGTCCGAGCGGCGGCGGCTGGGCGATCACCTCGCTCAAGAAGCGTTCGACTTCGGCCGGCTCACCTTCGCAGTCAATTTCGAGGGCTTCGGCGCGGCGCAGGTTGCGCACGGTGCCGCCGACGGCGAAGCGCGCGGCGATCTCGGCGACGCGATACCGAAAGCCCACCCCTTGGACGCGGCCGGTGAGCCGCACGATCACGCGCCGCCGCGCGATTTTCGGATCCACAGCATGCGTTCTCGCAGCGGCCGGCGCAAAGTCCTGCGATGCATCTGTACGTCGCCACCAACAACCGCGGGAAGCTGCGAGAACTGCAGGCGCTGTTCGTTCCGGCAGGCTGGGTGCTCGAGACGTATCCGGAGTATGCCGAACCGGTCGAAGGCGAGACTTCCTACCAGGAGAATGCGGCGCTCAAAGCGCGTGCGCTGGCGCAGCAGTTGCGCGCGGCCGGTATCGTGGCGCCGACGCTCGGTGACGATTCCGGATTGGAAATCTCCGCGCTCGGCGGACGTCCGGGTGTGCTCTCCGCCCGCTATGGCGGGGCGGCGGCCGACTGGGCGGCGCGACGGCGTCTGCTGCTTGCCGAAGTCGCGCAGTCGGCCTCGCGCGATCGGCGTGCCCGCTTCGTCTGCGCACTGCATCTGGTCGCGCAAGACGGAAGCGAATGCGCGGTTCTCGCCGACGTGGAGGGGAGGCTCGCGCTACACGAGCGCGGTGCTTTGGGATTCTCGTACGATCCGATCTTCGAGTATCCGCCGCTCGGGCGAACCTTCGCCGAGCTGACGGAGAAGGAGAAGAACCGCGTCAGCCACCGCGGGCGGGCGGCGCGGGCGCTGATGGCGCAACTCTCGCGGGGTCCCGGTATGGGCGAGCCGAATGGTCCAGGGCCGGGATGTAGCTCAGCTTGGTAGAGCGCGGCGTTTGGGACGCTGAGGTCGCAGGTTCAAGTCCTGTCATCCCGACCAGAATGGTGTACGCGCCGGCGGCGTCGGCGCCTACGGGTGCAGCGCCGTCCATACCTTGAAGGCGGCGACGGCGAAGGCCGTCACGCCGGCGAGCAGGAGGCCGAAGCTTTCGCCCACGCTCGGAAGCACACGCGCGAGTGGGTTGGTGGTTGGTACCGAGGGCCGGGCCACGAGGCGGCGACGCGCCCAGACGCGTGCGATGTTGGAGCGTATTGAGGTGGGAAGCGCCGTCGAGACGTACATGGTGGGAGCCATCCGTATCTTACGAAGTCGAGTCATTCCTCAACGAGTGTAACGCGCGCGTGCGTCAGACACCATCCTTCTCTCGGCTGATCCGTACGGATGGACAAAGCCAGTCATTTGGATTGGTTGGACTGGACGGCAGCTTCGCCGAACTTCCATTCGAACCGAAATGCCGGCGTCTTTCTTTCACCTACGAAGCCGTGGTTAGTAAGAGGGCGTTGGTGTGCCGCACTCACGCGTGCTCGCCTCGTTCGCAGCGGTTCGGCGGCCCTGCGCCGCAAGTGCGTCGCGCGCGTCATGCGCGCCAGGTCGCAGCCGGAGTCGGGCGCTGGGAGCTGGGGTGATTGACGGGACTCGAACCCGCGGCCTCCGGAGTCACAGTCCAGCGCTCTAACCAACTGAGCTACAATCACCACGCGGAGCTGACTGGGGCCCAATAGCATATGGACGGCCTCACTACCTGCCGGCAACTGCGATGCCACGGTGCAGGGCGCTCTCGGGCCAGATTCTCTTGGCGCGCCCGGAGGGAATCGAACCCCCATCTTCGCGCTTAGAAGGCGCGTGCCTTATCCGTTAGACCACGGGCGCTCGTCCGGTTACGCTTCCCTTTGGGAGCGAACTGCTGATTCCATCCTGCAGCGTCGCCGCCGCCTCGTACGCGTCTACCGCGCCCTTGGTGGAGAGGCCCGCTTCGGAATGTGACCCTCTCTCGATCGTGTGCATTGCAATGACGAGCACCCCATCAAAAGGACGTTACTCAGATCGCTGACCAGCAAGGTCGTCTCGACCATGATCTTCCTCCGCTTTGGCCGCGATGTGGGTAGACGGCGTGTGTTCGTTGACGAAATCGAGAGCGGTGGACATCAAGTCGAGAAGCCGCCGGCGAGAACGGGCGGCTTCCAGTGATCGTCGTACACCTGCGTGCGGTATGACTACACTCGGCGACGGCAATCCACAGCAGGCCTTTCGAGTCGTCCGGTGTATAGCCTTGTTTGGCCATTGATGCTAGCTTAGCAGAAATCCGGAAACTCGATCATCGAGCGGTCACGGGAGCATAAGAACGCCTCCTTGCCGAAGTTGAGCTCGATGATTTGTGTCCAACCATTCGACCGGGAGAATTGGCTTTGAAGCGCGCGCTCTTTTGTGCAGGGCTCGTACTTGCTGCCGGCGCGCCGGCTCAAAGCGCCATCTTTGGACATGACGAACCACGTGCGTGGGACCCCGATGGCAACGGCGTCCACCTGCAGATGCGCAACGTCGACGTTACGGCGCGCTTTCCCAGCGGGGTGATGCGGACGGCAACGTTCGTAGCGCTCTACGATCCGGCGAGCGCGCTCTTTTGGTCGATGTACGCGCTGACGCCGGGCGATGAGGGGCCGGCCTTCGTCTCCGCCTTTCGGACGTGTTCCGCAACGATCGTCTTCCCCGACAAGATGGTCAATTTTCAGGCCGATGCCTCACCGATGGTCTTCATTCGTCCGTCGGTTCACCATGCGCCGTCCTTAGACGAGGGGCTCAGCCGCGCAATCGCGGCATACGGCCAGGATCTCACGCTGGTGGAGCGCGCATATCCGCAGACGCAGGCCGTGCGCATCGATCTCTCAACGGTCTTCGAAGGGGACTATTTCCAGACGCACGGTCCGATTCACGCGCACGATCCGCTGCTCGTGCGTCAGGTGCAGGTGACGGATGAGGCCTGGCATGTTATCCTATCGGGCGAGACCGGGCGCCAAGGGGGCCTCACCGTCGATTCCACCGATTTCCATCTGATGGACACCGAGAAGCTGAGCCCTTCGTAGCCCGCACGGGAGAGCCGGAAGCGGGAGGCCCGCGGCCGTGGAACCCGTAGATCACGCGAGCGCGCCTTTAGCTCAATCGGTAGAGCATCGGACTTTTAATCCGCTGGTTCTGGGTTCGAGTCCCAGAGGGCGCACAAACTTCTCGGGAACGCGGGGCCGGAGGGATATCGGGGTAGAACTCTTAAGCCGTGACGACCCGCACCGCTAGCTCAATGGTAGAGCAGTTGACTCTTAATCAATTGGTTGAAGGTTCGAGTCCTTCGCGG
>DATJTD010000032.1:0-20761 GCA_035503775.1 Candidatus Acidiferrales bacterium | reverse complement strand
AGCCGGCCTACCTTCCGACCAGCCGCACCGAAGTCAAAATTACCGTTCAAAGGATTACTGTTTAATGGCAGCCCGCCTCACTCGAGCCTCAACCACCAGCGAAGTCATCGGCATCCTGCCCCTGCAAGACGCCGTGCTCTTCCCCAATACCGTCATCCCTCTCGCCGTCGTCAAGAAGCCGGGCATCGTGCTCGTAGAAGAGGCGCTGCGCGAAGGGAAGCAGATCGGGCTGGTCGCGCTCAAGGATAAGGACATCGAAGACCCCGGTGCCGACGACGTGCGCCGCGTCGGGACGGTCGGAACCATTCAGAAGATGCTCAAGGTGCCCGACGGTACGCTACGCTGCATCGTCGCCGGTTCGTCGGTCTTCCGCATCGACGAATTCACCCAGACGCAGCCGTATCTCGCCGCCTCGATCTCCGAACTCCCCGACATCACCCGCGACTCCGAAGAGCTCGTGGCGATGCACCGCAACCTCGCGACCCTCTTCACCAAGCTCCTCGGCTTCTTGCCGCAAGCGCCGCGCGAGATGGAGATGGAAGTCAACAATATCAACGACTCCAATCTCCTGACCTACTTCATCGCCTCCACGATGCGTCTGGATACCGCCGACCGGCAAGCCTTGCTCGAAGAGCGGCAGACCGACAAGCGGATGCGCAAGCTCACGATGCTGCTCACCAAAGAGCTCGAAGTCGTGGAGCTGGGTCACAAGATTCAGTCGGACATCCAGCGCGAGATGGAGAAGAACCAGCGCGATTTCTACCTGCGCCAGCAGTTGCGCGCCATCCAGGAGGAGCTGGGCGAGACCGATCCGCAGCAAGCCGAGAGCAACGAGCTGCGCAAGAAGACCGACGAAGCGCAGATGCCCGAGGACGTGAAGAAGGCGGCCGATCGTGAACTCGATCGCCTCTCCAAAGTTCCGACCGCAAGCCCGGAGTACAGCGTCATTCGCACGTACCTCGATTGGTTGGTCACGCTTCCGTGGAACAATGAGACCGCCGATTCGATCGAGATCAGCCGCGCCCGCGAGATCCTCGACGAAGACCACTACGATCTCGAAAAAGTCAAAGACCGGATCATCGAGTACCTCGCCGTCGGCAAGCTCAAGAAGAAACTCGCCGGCCCGATCCTCTGCTTCGTCGGACCGCCGGGCGTCGGCAAGACCTCGCTCGGACAGTCGATCGCCAAGGCGATGGGTCGCAAGTTCGCGCGTCTCTCGGTCGGCGGCGTCCGCGACGAGGCCGAGATCCGTGGACACCGGCGCACCTACATCGGTGCGATGCCGGGAACGATCATTCGCACGATCCGCGACGCGGGGACGCGCAATCCGGTCGTGATGATCGACGAAATCGACAAGGTCGGGAGCGACTTCCGCGGCGACCCGCAGTCGGCGTTGCTCGAGGTGCTCGATCCCGAACAAAACAAGTCGTTCCGCGATCACTACCTCGACTTGCCGTTCGACCTCTCGTCGGTGCTCTTCATCTGCACGGCGAACTCCCTCGAGACGATCACGCCGCCGTTGCGCGATCGCATGGAGATCATCTCGCTCGCCGGCTACACCGAATTCGAGAAGCTGCAGATCGCCAAACGCTACCTGTTGCGCAAGCAGCGCGAAGCCAACGGCTTGCGCGACTCGCAAGTGCAGATCAGCGATCCGGCGCTGCGTGGAATCATCAACGACTACACCCGTGAAGCGGGCGTGCGCAATCTGGAACGTGAGATCGGGACGATCTTCCGCAAAGTAGCGCGCAAGATCGCCGAAGATCCCAAATACAAGGCGCGCGTTCGCCCCGACACCCTCGTGGAGTATCTCTCCAAACCGCGTTTCTACAACGAAGTCAAGAAGCGCACGGCCTCGGTCGGCGTCTCGACGGGGATGTTCTACACCCCGGTCGGCGGCGACATCCTCTTCATCGAGACGACGGCGATGCCGGGGACGGGGAAGCTCGTGCTTACGGGGCAGCTCGGCGACGTGATGAAGGAGAGCGCGCAGGCCGCGGTCTCGTTCCTGCGGTCGCGTTCAGCGGAGCTGGGGTTGGCCGACGACTGGTTCGGCAAGCACGATCTTCACATTCATGTGCCGGCGGGTGCCGTTCCGAAAGATGGTCCGTCAGCGGGGGTGGCGATTGCGACCTCGATGGCCTCGCTGCTCACGAACACGAAAGTCGATTCCAACCTCTCCATGACGGGCGAGATCACGCTCACCGGTCAAGTGCTGCCGATCGGTGGGGTCAAGGAGAAAGTGCTCGGCGCCAAGCGCGCGGGGATCAGTAAGATCGTGCTTCCCAAACGCAACGAGATCGATCTCGACGACGTGCCCAAAGAGGTGCGTGACACGATCACGTTCGTTGCGGTCGAAGAACTGTCGGAAGTCTTCGAACAGGCACTCGGCAAGCCGATCATCACGCCCGTGCTGCTCGGGAACGAACCACGCAAAGGCGACGGCGTCGTCGTTCCGATGCGGCGCTCGGCGCACGCCAAGCGCACCGCCAACGGAAAACGGAACCGGCCTCGAGCCGTCGCCTCGCGCAAGCGCTAAACATCTCCATCTCGCAGAGCACGCCGCGTTCGCTTCCGCTCGTCCTCAATCTCGGGCTCGTCTATCTCCTCTGGGGTGCGACGGTCCCCGCGATGCGAGTGGGCGTGCAGACGTTGCCGCCCTTTGCAATGACGGCGCTCCGTTTCACGATCGCCGGCCTCGCCGTATGGACCTACGTGCGCCTACGCGGCACGCCCTTACCGACGCGGCGCGAATGGTTGGGCGCGGCGATTACCGGGACATTGCTGCTCGGCTTTGGGAACGGCGCCTTTGCGTGGGCGGCGCAGTACATCCCGGCCGGGATCGGCTCGTTGTTCTTCTGCCTCTCACCGGTCTGGATGATGATCTTCGGCTACGCGTTGCTCGGCGAGCGGATCCCGGCGCTCGGTATCGCCGGGATCGTCTTCGGTATCGGCGGCATGATCTATCTGCTGGTTCCCTCGCTCACGGGCGCGCAAGGCACGGTGCACGTAGCCGTGGTGCCGAGCCTCATCGGTCTGTGCTGCGCGCTGACGTTCGGTTTAGGATCGGTGATCGGGCGGCGCTTCGAGAGCACCGACTTGATGCAGACGAGCAGCATGCAGATGCTCGTCGCGGGCGCCGGCCTTACGCTGGTAACGCTCGTCAGTGGCGAGCATCTCACGGTGGCCCAATTTACGCCGGCGGCAATTGGTGCGCTGGCCTTTTTGATCGTGGGTGGCAGCGTGATCGGCTTCAGCAGTTTTCTGTGGCTCGTGCGCCGG
This sequence comes from Candidatus Acidiferrales bacterium, assembly GCA_035503775.1. Lineage (GTDB taxonomy): Bacteria > Vulcanimicrobiota > Vulcanimicrobiia > Vulcanimicrobiales > Vulcanimicrobiaceae > DATJTD01. Next base: position 17,479 of record DATJTD010000032.1, on the reverse strand, counting down.
GCGCCCGTCACACTCGCGGGGACGTATGCATTCGTCAACCCGATCATCGCTATTGCAATTGGTGTGATCCTTCTGCACGAGCGGCTCACGATGCACGTCGTGGCGGCTGCGGCAATCGTCATCGCCGGCGTCGCGCTCATGATCATTGCCCCAAAGCCCGCGCCGCTCGCTCGAATTGCGCCTCGATAGGCGAACGCCGTGGGCTGCGCCGACACGAGCGCATCCTGCGTGGCCGGGTCGGGGGAGTGGGGGGTACCGATAGAAAAGCTGTAAAGCCGAGATAGCACTGGAGAGACGATGCACAGGCAGTTATTGTTCATACCCGGACCGGTTACCGTACCGGAGCCCATTCTCTCAGCGATGGCCCGGCCGATGGTCGATCATCGCGGCCCCGAATACGCCGCGATCCTCGAGCGCATCTCGCAGCGTCTGCGTCCGCTCTTCGGGACGAGCAATGAGGTGATGTTGCTTGGGAGTTCGGGGACCGGGGCACTCGAAGCCGCCGTCACCAACTCGTTCTCGCCGGGAGAGCGCGTGCTCGCGTGCCCGGTCGGTGTCTTCGGGAAGCGGTTGATCAACATCGCCAAGAGCTACGGCATCGAAGTCGAGACGCTCGATACGCCGTTCGGTCACCGTGTGAATGCGGACGAACTCGCACAACGCCTGCGCGACGACGCCGCGCACGAGATCGCCGGCGTCTTGCTCACGCACAACGAGACCTCGACCGGGGTGCAAAACGAGATGTCGCTCTTGGCCGCGGCCATCGGCAACCATCCCGCGACCGTGATCGTCGACTCGGTGAGCGGTTTGGGAGCGACGGAATTCAAGATGGATGCCTGGCGCTTCGACGTCGTTGCGGCTGCCTCACAGAAGGTGCTCTCCGTTCCACCGGGGATGGCGATGGTCGCGGTGAGCCCGCGTGCTTGGGAGCGCATGGCCCAAGCCACGGCTCCGCGCTTTTATTTCGATCTGCGCCGTGCGCGCGAGTTTGCCCAGCTGGGCCAGACGCCGTGGACGCCGCCCGTCTCGATTGCTTACGCGCTCGACGTCGCCATCGACCTCTACGAGCGCGAAGGCGCTCCTCACGTTTGGGCACGTCACGCGCGCTACGCCGAAGCAATTCGCGCCGCCGTCGTCGCGATGGGTCTCGAGCTCTTCTCGGCTCCCGATGCGCACTCGGTGACCGTCGTCGCACTCAAGCTGCCGCTGGGCGGCGATGCCGCCGCGATTCGGCGCACGTTGCGCGAGCAGCACGGCATCGTGATCGGCGGCGGGCAACAGGAACTCAAAGGCAAGATCTTGCGTATCGGTACGATGGGTGATCTTGGTGCCGCCGACATCATCGACGCCATCTCTGCACTCGAAGAGACGCTGCGCAGCTTCTCGATCGAGATCAACGCGGGCGCCGGAACGCGCGCCGCACGCGATGTCTTCGCGAAATCCCAGCCGTACGCCGCCCCGGTGTAAACTCGCCGTCCTCTGCGTCGCGGTGGCGTTCCTTTGGCTTGCGCCGCTTTGCGCGCACGCCACGGTATCGCCGCCGCTCTGGCTGCTTCGCCGGCTCTGCACCGGCCCGCATCCCGATTGGGAATTGGACCAGTGGAACACTGCCGGCCCCTACCTCCTCTGCTCCGCCGACGATCCAAACGGCGACGAGGGCCAGAACTTCAAGCGTCCAGCCAATGAGACGCGGCTGTTCCGGCGCAACCACTCCGGCCACTTCGCGCTGATCGCGAACGTGCGCATCCTCTTCGACGGCCGCTACCTCGCGACAACCTATCACGTGCCGCCGGAGACGGCGCGGTCGCTGGTGAGCGGGATGCACGCCGCTACGTTCATCTCCGCAGCACGGCTGCCGCAGAGCGCGCGGGGCGCCTTCGTCGGAATCTGGCGTACCGATCCCAACGCTCCGCTGCATCCCTACGACGTGCACGCGCTGAGTGATACCGCGTGTACCTTTACGCCGGCGACCGTCTCGTGCGCGCCGACCGGCCCGAGTTTCCACTACATCCTCACCAGCAGCAGCGAGGCGTTCGTCTCACTCTCCTCGGTGAACTATTGGATGTTCGATCTGCAGCCCGACGGGACGCTGTTCTTTCGCATCCGGGAGCATCATCTCTGGGCTGCGCTGCATCGCGCGCCGGCCCTCACATCCGGTGGCGGCTGAAAAACGGCGTCGAGAAGAGCTTTGCAAACCACGGCAGCGAGTCGTGGAATCGTTCGTCGAGCGGGCCGTTCGGTTCGGTGAGCAAGCTCACGAAAGCCGAGTGCCGCAGGTCGTTGCGCAGATCGGCCGGCAGCGGAAAGAAGAGCGCGATGTAGAGAATCGCCCAGACGAAGACCATCGCTTTGACGAATCCCACCAGCGCGCCGAGAAGCGCATTCGCAATACCGATGATGGGGAGTGACGCAATGCGATTGAGGATCAGACCGGCGACGGTGACGATCGCATAGATGATCCCTGCGAACGCCAGCATCCCCACGACGTGCGCGGAGCCCGGGCCGAGGTGCGAGATGTTCTCGACGGAGTGGTCCCAGAAGCCGCTGTAGGTAAAGCCGGCGACGATCGCTGCGACCAGCGCGATGATCCCCGTCAGCTCCTCGATGAAACCGCTTCTGTAGCCTTTATAGGCGCCGAGGACCGCAATGACGATGATGACGACATCGGGCCAGGTCACGAACGGATTTGTGCTCCGACGCGCTCGCGCAGCGAGGCGAGGATCTGCGTGACGCACGCCTCCGCCTCACTGTCGGTCAGGGTTGCGTCGGTGCGGCCGAGCGTGACGCGCACGGCGATGCTCTTGCGATTCTCCCCGACTTGTGGACCCCGGTATTCGTCGAAAACGTTGACGTCCCGCAAAACCCCGTCGCTGCCGGCAGTGATCGCATGTACGATCTCGTGCGCGGGGATCTCGGGATCCACCAGGAGTGCAAGGTCGCGTTCGATCACGGGGAAACGCGAGGGCGCCACGAAGCGCGGGAGACGATACGTCGGAATGTCGCCGAGACGCGCGACGCCCGCGTAGAGCCGCGCCTCCAGCCCGAAGGCGGCCAGCAGTCGCGGATCGACGGCGCCGATCGTCGCCGCATCTTTCCCCTCGATCAGCAGCGAGGCGGTCTTCCCCGGATGCAGGCCCTGGAGCTGCGTCGTCACGGCATCGGCGTCACGTCCGGTGATGGCGCGCAGTGCCGCTGCCGCATCGCCTTTGAATTCGAGGAAGCCGCTATCGCGCCACGCGGGCTCTTCTATCGGGGGCGCCACGAGCATCCACGCCACCATCGCCGTCTCCATCGGCACGGCCGCCGCGCGCTCGAAGACGTGACCGATCTCGAAAAACCGCAGCGGCGCCTCGTGCTGGTGTCGCGCAGCCAGCTGCAGCAAACCCGGCAGCAGCGAGAAGCGTAAGAACCGCTGATCTTCCGAAAGCGGGTTCATGATCTCGACAGGCTCGGGAGCCGTGATGCCGGCGCGCTCGAACGTCTCGTGCACGCCGCTGGGTTGCAGCGCAAGTGAATTGATCTCGCGATAGCCGTAGGTGGCGAATGCGTTCGCAACGGCTGCTTCCTGCTCGTACGGAGCACTCGATATCGCGTGCCCGAGGACGGGCGGCAGTTGCGCCTCGATACGATCGTAGCCGACGATGCGCGCAATCTCCTCGATCACGTCGGCGGCGATGGAGACGTCGGTGCGGCGGTACGGCGGCTGCACGATATAGGTCGCCTCCGACTCGCTTTCGAGCGACGTGCGCCAACGTTCGTCACGAACGGTGAACCCGAGCGCGCGCAGCCCTCCTTCGGCCTCTTCTTGGCTGATCTCGATGCCGAGAAGTCCGCGCACTTCTTGCGAGGTTACGGCGATCGTCGGCGGCGGCGGCACGCCAACGCCGACCGCACATGCCGGCGCGGGGGTCGCTCCCAACGCAACGAGCAGCTCGGCTGCACGCGCTGCGCCGGCTTCCGCGAGCGCGAGTGGAAGCCCCTTTTCATGCCGGCTGGAGGCATCGCTGCGAAACCCCTGAGCGACGCTCATGCGGCGCACGCGTGCGCCCGTGAAGGTCGCGCTTTCGAAGACGATCTCGCGCGTTGCCGGCGTGATTTCACTGGCGGCGCCGCCCTTGAGACCGGCAAGGCCTTGCGCCTGCTCTTCGTCGGCGATCACGAGCGCGAGCGGCGTCAGCGTCCGTTCTTCGCCGTCGAGGGTGCGCAAGATTTCGCCGTCGCGTGCGTCGCGTGCGATGAGGTGGCGTCCGGCAAGCCGCTCCACATCGTACGCATGTTGCGGCTGACCGACTTCGAGCATGACGAAGTTGGAGACATCGACCACGTTGTTGATTGGCCGTTGACCGGCGAGTGCGAGACGCAGACGCATCCACGCGGGCGCAGGCCCGACCCTCACATTTGAGAAGCGCTGCGCGACGAAGCGGCGGCAATCCGGACTTTCGATGGTAATGCGTAGATCGCCACAGGTTGCGTCGTGTGTGGAGGACGTCGGGATGGGAATGCGCACGACCGCCTCTTGAAGCGGCCGGCGTAGCCCGGCGGCGAGTTCGCCGGCGACTCCGATCATCGAGAGGACGTCCACCCGGTTCGAGGTGACCTCGACGTCGAGGACGTCATCGCTGAGCCCGTAGAAGGCGATGACGTCGGTGCCAAGCGGCAAGTCGTCGTCGAGTTGCAAGATGCCATCTTCGAACCAGCTCGCCTCGAGGCCGAGCTCGGCAGCAGAGCACAACATCCCCTCAGAGTCGACACCACGCATCTTGCGTGGTGCGATCGTCAATCCGACGAGTTGCGCCCCGATCGTCGCAACCGGCACGATCTGCCCTTGTGCAACGTTGGTCGCCGCAGTTGCAATCGTCAGCGGCGAGGCGCGCCCGACGTCGAGCACGCAGAGTTGCAGCCGGTCGGCGTTTGGATGTTTCACCAGGCTCTTGATGCGCCCCGCGATGACGCCATGCAACTGCGGCCGCCGCTCCACGCTCTCCACGGGAAATCCGAGCGAAGCAAGCTTGTCGGCGATCTCATCGGTCGTCAGCCCTGAGAGATCGACGTAATCCCGCAGCCACCCCAACGGTACTTTCATTTGATTGGGGGGAGCCCCCCAAGCCCCCGGCCGCGGCTCCGCGGCCTCTCCATGTTTCGACCTGGTGTCGCGCTACGGGTCATCGACGCGCAGGATGCGCTAGTGCCGGCGTAGCCCATGGATGGGCGTGAGCCGGTCGACCCGTAGAGCGCGACGGTCCGCGGAGTTTTCGAGATGCTCGAACTTTCCGGTGCGGTGCGGGTTGGGCGCGTTTTCACGCTAGGTGCTCCAAGACTTTGGGGTGGTTTTCTACGAATGTTCGGATGTCGTCGATGTCGTAGCGCTTCATCGCGATTCGCTCCATGCCGACGCCGAAAGCCCAGCCGGAGACGAGGTCGGGGTCGTAGCCGACGGCGCGTAGGACGTTGGGGTGAACCATGCCGGAGCCGCCGATCTCGATCCAGCCGGAACCGCTGCACGTGCGGCAGCCGCTGCCCGTGCAGGCGGGGCAGAGCGTGTCGACCTCGGCACTCGGTTCAGTGAAGGGGAAGAACGACGGGCGAAAACGGACGCGCGCCTGCGGGCCGAAGAGTTCGCGGCACATCCCCGTGAGCATCCCTTTGAGGTGGCCGAAGTGAACGCCGGGCGCGACGAGCAACCCTTCGATCTGGTGGAACATGTAGAGGTGGCGTGCGTCGACGGCGTCACGGCGGTAGCACTTTCCCGGCGCCACAATTGCAACCGGCGGCGGATAGGCTTGCATCGTACGGATCTGCGTCGGCGAGGTGTGCGGTCGCAGCAAGAGATCGGGGCGAAGATAAAAGGAGTCGAAGCCTTCGCGGGCCGGATGGTCGGCTGGAATGTTGAGGGCGTCGAAATTGTTGTAGGCCGTGTCGATCTCGGGCCCGAGGACGACGGCGAAACCGCGGCGCGCAAAATATCCGACGGCGTCTTGTAGCGTCCGGCGCAGCGGGTGAATGGAACCACGGTGCGTGGGCGGGGTCCCGGGGAAGGTGACGTCGATCGACTGCGTGAGCTCACCCGCAACCGCACGCAGGCGCAACGCCTCGAGCGCCGCCTGCACGAGTTCCGCGAAGGCCGCGTTTGCTTCGTTGATCACTTTCCCCGCGGTTGGACGTTCCTGCGGCGGCAAGGAGCCGATGCTGCGGCTGATCTGTGTGACCTCGCCGCTGCGTCCCAAAAAGGCGACGCGCACTGCCTCAACGGCCGCTTCGTCGGGAGCATCGCGAAGGGCGGCGCGCAAACGCTCGCCGAGCTCCTGTAAGCGCTCCGAAAGTGAGTGAGGAGATACTGTGGGCGTCAATTCGGACACGAGTCCCCGTCGTCAGGAAACAGAAAAAAAGAAGAACGCCCGACCGATTCGGCCAGGCGCTCACGAAACTCTTTGGGGTGATCGCCCCAGGTCTTCAGCCGCTTGCCGGAGTCTGGTGTAACTGCCGATACATCAGGTAAGCACTAACGGATCCCGTGCTTTTGAACAGTTGCCAGAAGAAGTCGGTGCTTCGCATGCTGAGCGTGTACCCTTCTTTCTAATTTTGTTACGGCGGCCTTGGGGGGCCGGAGACCCTGCGATTGTAGCACGCCCCTTGGGGGCCGCCAAGTCTTGACAAATAAAGCTTTGGCTGGCGTCTACGGGTGCTTCGGAGGGCCACCTTCACGCTGCGAAAAGGCGTAAAAGAGGATGCTCCCGGCTGCCGCGGCGTTTAGGCTCTCCCCCGTTCCAACATGGGGGATGCTGACCTCCTGATCCCACCGAGGTAACCAGGAAGCAACCCCATGCCGTTCATTTCCCACCGCGATCAGCGAGCGCTCCACAAACGAGAAGGATGGCAAGGGAGTTCCTGCTCGGCTGGTTGCCACGATCGTGTACCCGGCTTCCGCCGCCGCCGAGACGACCTCGGCGGGCGCGGCGCAGCAGAGGTCCAGACGAAAAATCGCCCCCATCGAGGCGCGGACCACCTTCGGGTTGAACGGCTCGACCCCGTCGGTGCCGAAGATCGCTGCCGCGAACCCGAAGATCTCCGCTGACCGCAGGAGCGTCCCCGCATTCCCCGGATCCGCGACGCCCGCCAGCAGGACGACGGGATACCCTTTCTTCAAAGCCGCCGGCAACGGCACGATCCGCTGGGCGACGACCCCGACGATCCCCGGCGGGCTCTCGACATCCGAAAGCCGCGCCATCGCCCGCTCCGGCACCTCGTAGACGGGCACCTCCGGCGAGACCGGGAGCGACTGCAGCTCGACACGCCCGGCGGGCGTCACGAACAGGGATTCCAGCGCCACCCCGCTGCGCAGCGCTTCTGCCAACATTGTTGGCCCTTCGAAGGTGAACCGGCCCTGCGAGCGCCTTCCCTTGCGAGTGCGCAGCTCGCGCACCGCCTCGATCTTCGGTGAATGGGCGCCGAGCGTGGTGACCATGGTGTGGCGTTCTGCAAGGTGTCGCGCCGCGCCCCGTCCCAACGATACGACGTGTCACGCTTCATCGAGACCGCGTCGGTCGTCCTCATCGCCATCGCCGTCATCCTCGGCGGCCGTTCCCTCCTCTTCGGCATCGCGCAGCATCACGGGCTCTCGCTCGTGGTCCTCGCGGTCTTGTTGATTTTGCAGACGATCGCGCTGCGGCGCAATCGTGCCCAAGGCGGCTCCTTGGCGCCGCTGCGCTCAACCCGCGACATCGCCTTCATTGCAGCGATCATCCTCGCCGCGCTGGTCGTCGCCTCCCCGCAGCGTTGGTCGATTGGCGCCACCATCGTCGCCGTCGAAATCGGCTTGGTTCTCGACATCCTCGGTCGTCTCAATCCGGCGGCGCGCACGAGCTAACGAAAAAGGAGAGGTATGCAGCCCCATTCTTCGCGCCGCATCTATGAGGGGCGTGTCGTCAACTTGCGGGTCGACGAGATCGACGCCCCCGGCGGCCGCCGCCGTCTGATCGAAGTGATCGAGCACAACGGCGGCGCCGTCGTCATTGCGCGTCCTACGCCGGACGAGATCATCATGGTGCGGCAGTACCGTTACCCCGTGCAGGACGCGCTTTGGGAATTACCGGCCGGAATGGTGGACCCCGGCGAAACTCCCGACACGGCGGCAGCTCGCGAATTGCGTGAAGAGACGGGCTACACGGCACGCAGCCTGCGTTACCTCTGGAGTTCTTATGCAACGCCCGGTTTCTGCGAAGAGCGCTGGAGCTTCTATGTCGCAGAAGGCCTCCAACCGGGTGAACAACACCTCGACGACAACGAGCAAATCGAAGTGCGCACCTGGCGCATTGAAGATGCCTGGCGCCTTATCGAAGCCGACCAACTGCGCGACGCAAAGAGCCAAATAGGCCTCGCGTGGGCATACATGCAGTCACACTAAGCGGCTATGCCGTGCCCCGAGCCGATTACGGGCTCGCCGAAGTATTTACGCGGCCTTTTTCAACCGCTCCATCATCTCGGGTGACGGCAGCTTGATATTCCGCGCGAGGCGCAAGATTGCCAAGCCGCGGATGAAGAGCCACGTCATGTCGAATTCGAACCAACGCAAGCCATGCCGGGCCGAAAACGGGAACGCATGGTGGTTGTTGTGCCAGCCTTCGCCGAACGAGAGGAGTGCAACCCACCAACAGTTGGTCGAACGGTCCTCGGTGCGGAAGGTCTGATATCCGCTCGCGTGTGCCGCACTGTTAACCAGCCACGTGCAGTGGTAGGTGAAGACCAATCGCACGAAGACGCCCCAGACTAAGAGCGACCAGCCGCCGATGAGCAGGAGCACGAGGCCGAAGACGATCTGGATCATCAGCGCGTTGCGCTCGAGAAAGCGATAGTAGGGATCGCGCATGAGGTCGGGCGCCCAGCGCTGGTGCTCGGTGCGCAGCGGCCGGTCCTTATTGGTGCGATAGAGCCACTCGATGTGCGCCCAGCTCATGCCGCGGTGCGTGTCGTGCGGATCGCCGTCGCGGTCGGCATGGGCGTGGTGCTTGCGGTGTGTGGCGACCCAATCGATGGGGCCGCCTTGCAGCGCGAGTGTCCCGAGGAGTGCGAAGAAGTATTCGAGCACCCGGGGGAGGCGCAAACTACGGTGCGTGAGGATGCGGTGGAAGCTCAGCGTGATGCCGAGGCCTCCGGTGATGTACCACATGACGGCGGCGAAGACCACCGACCGCCAGGAGAAGAGCGCCGGCAAGAATGCTGCGAGCGCTCCGAGATGGATAACGGCCAGGCCAACAAAGGTCGGCAAATTGCGCTTTGCTGGACGTACGACGGCTTGAATCTCGGACCTCACCTTCAGATTGTCGGTAGACCGGGGAACGGGCTTAAGACGCGATGCGATCCGGTGGGCTCGTCGCGAGTTGGGCCTTTGCCACCGCCAAAAGCGATTCAAAAGCTGCCTGGTCGCTCACCGCCAGATCGGCGAGAGCCTTTCGATTCAGCGTCACGCCACTCTTCTTGAGGCCGTCGATCAGGCGCGAGTAGCTCAGCCCTTCACGGCGGGCGGCGGCATTGATACGACTAATCCACAGTGCTCGAAAGTCACGCTTGCGGACGCGGCGGTCGCGAAAAGCGTACGAAAGCGAGTGGAGCAGGGCCTCATTGGCGACCCGATAGTTCCGGCTGCGCGCCGCGCGGAAGCCCTTGACGAGCTTCATCACCTTTCGGCGATTCTTGATCTTGTTTTTCCCGCGTTTGATACGTGCCATCGACCGTTCTCCTAGAGCAGGTAGGGGATCTGCGGCGCAAAGCGCTTCAGATCGCCGGCGAAGACGGGCTGGTCCTTACGGAAGTGCCGCTTGCGCTTGCGCGTCTTCTTCGAAAGAATGTGCCCGCAGCCGCTGAACTGCGCGCGATGGGAAACCTTGCCGTTCGCGCTGACTTTCACGCGTTTGGCGGTTCCGCGGTGGGTTTTGATCTTAGGCACTGGTCGTGACTCCTTGGGGCGCTTCGACGAACTCGTCCTCGGTGTCGTCTGCTGAGGTGGTCTGCGGGGCGTCCGGCGGACGCGGGGTCGGGGGATGCTGCGAGAACTTCGGCGGACCGGTCGGGACGGGGCGCGGTGCGAGGATCATGAACATGTTCTTGCCTTCGAGTTTCGCGTCGCGCTCGACGACGGCGATCGGCGCCATGTCGGCGCTCATCCGATCGAGCAGTCGTTTACCGAAGCCGGTGTAGGTGATCTCGCGTCCGCGGAACATGATCGTGACTTTGACTTTGCCGCCGTCCATGAGCAGCCGTTCTGCCATGCGCGCTTTGGTTTCGTAGTCGTGCGTCTCGATCTTCGGACGGAGCTTGACCTCACGAAGCTCCCAATTCTTCTGTTTCTTGCGTGCGTCTTTGTCTTTTTTCGACTGTTCGTATTTGAGGCGTCCGTAGTCGCCGATGCGGCAGACAGGGGGAATTGCGGTCGGCGATACCTCGATCAGGTCGAGGCCTTTCTGCTGCGCGAGAGCTTGCGCTTGCTCCGTCGGCATGACGCCGAGCTGCGCACCCTCGTCGTCGATCACGCGCACCTGGCGGATACGAATCTGTTCGTTGACCCTGAGCGGTCGAGCTATGACAAACCTCTGTCGAACAAAGAAAAAGTGGCGATGCCAAAGCACCCCACCCGTGAGAACCTACCGTCGGTCCTTCCTGATGAAGACCGGATCACCCGAGGGCATCCGGTGAGGGTGGCTTCCCACCCTACTTCGGCTCGCGTATCGTAGCAGGCTTTGCCTGAGGCGGCAAGTCCCTCTGAGCGCAGAGGGGCCCCGGACGCCCACAAACCTGAGGAAGGCAAGCGCCGTCCGGGTGACCTCAGGGCTTGGAGTCGCGCGGAACGCTGCCGGTCTTGGCCGTTGGCGACCGGCGCGAGCGGCGCGATGCGCTCACTTGAGGCCGACGCTCAAACCGAGGTAGACCGAGGAGCCGACATTCGAGCTGCCGCCGTTGTAGAATTTTCCGAGCACCGAGATGAACGGCGCTAGCCGCGCCCCGGCGAAGAAGTCGTACAGGACGCCGGTGTCGCCGTTGTACGCCTTGAGCTTCCCGCCGCCGGCGCCGACACCGGCGAAGAACTGCGATGCTTCGAACTCGGCCTCGACCGTCGCCACGAAACGGCCGCCGGGGCCGAAGGGGGCGCCCGCGGAGACCTGGGCCTTGATCGGGACGATCGGTACCGCAGTGAGGTCGAACGAGCCCATCACCCCGCCCGCGTCGTTTCCGTCGTTGGGAAGAAAGACGCCCGGTCCGATCGCCGTATCGGCGAGGGCGGGGGCGGCCCCCAGGCAGAGAGCGGTCACCAGAGCTAGGCCAAATCGCAGAGAGTTCACGTATCCGTTGCTCCTTGTAGCAGAGTAGACGCTCGGAGTTCCTTTTCCCCATTCCCCCTTCATTTGCACGCGGCGCTCCCTCAACAGGAGGGTTCGAGGCTTGTCGGGATCGTCAGGCGCGGGCGCGGATCGAAGTGAGGTTTCCCGTTGGTTCCGGCGGCGCGCAGGCTGGCGATGAGCTCGAGCGCCTTCTCCATTTGGGGATCGCGACCGTGCCGGGAGTCGTGAGGCGCAATGTCGACGTCGTAGTCGGGATCGGTGCCGTAGTTCTCGACCCGCCAACCGACGTCGACGAACCAGAACGAGAATTCGGGCTGCGTCGTGATCGTACCGTCCACCAGGCGATGGTACGGATTGATTCCGATCACGCCTCCCCAGGTGCGCTTTCCTACGAGCGGCCCGAGCTTGCAAAGTTTAAAGGCGTGGCTGAAGATGTCGCCGTCGCTGCCGGCAAATTGGTTGGTGAGCGCCACCATCGGGCCGCCGACCGATTCGGGGGGATACGGAACCGGCGGACCATACCGTGAGACGTCGTAGCCGATACGCCGCCGTGCGAGTTTCTCGAGCAACAGCGGTGAGACATGACCGCCCCGGTTGAAGCGCACGTCGACGATGAGCCCCTCGCGGTTGAATTCCGAGAGAAAGCCGCGATGGAACTCCGAGAATCCCCACGGCCCCATATCGGGAATGTGCAGGTAGCCGACCCGGTCGTGCGTGCGCTCGTGAACGTAGCTACGGTTCGCATCGACCCAGGCGCGATAGCGCAGCATGCGTTCGTCGCGCAGCGTGTGGATCAGGATGCGGCGCGTCTGCTTCCCCGAGGCAATCGTGAGCCAAACATCGCGGCCGGCAGCGTTGACCAGCAGCTCCTCGGGGCCGTGTTCGCGGGTGACCGGGCGACCGCCGATTTCGAGAATCGCGTCGCCTTCGTGCACGTCGTGCCCGGGTTGGGCCAGCGGCGAGTCGCTGTCGCGATTCCAGGAGTCGCCGCGATAGATACGCGTGATTCGGTAGACCTCGCTCCGCTCGTCCCAGGCGAGGTCGGCACCGAGGAAACCGCGCCGGTATTGCGCGGGGACGCGGTGATCGCCGCCGATCTCGTAGGCGTGTGAGGTGCCGAGTTCTCCGAGCATCTCCCACATCACGTCCGAAAGCTCCGAACGCGTGCGCACGAGCGGCAACAACTTCGCATACCGCTCCCGCACGAGGGCCCAATCGACACCGGACATCGATTCGTCCCAGAACTGTTCGCTCTGCATGCGCCACGCTTCTTGGTACATCTGCGCCCATTCGTCGCGCGGCTCGATGAGCACGTCGGCGCGCCGCAGGTCGATCCATCCGGTGCGGCGTCCCGGCTCGGTCCCCGGCGTGCGCGGCGTCTCCTCTTCGTCGTCGGGGAGCTCGCCGAGCGCATCGATGACGCGCATCTTCTCGTGCGACGTGTACGCGAGGGTGCGATGATCGGCACTGAGCGCAATGGAGCCGACATCGCTCGCCAGCGTTGCGCAGCGCTGCTGCTCGAAGTCGTACGCAAGCAACGAGCCTGCCTCGGGTTCTTCTTCGTCGTCGCGCTGCGGCTTGATCCCGTGCACCGGAAAACGCGTGAAGAGAACGCGCCCTTTGGCGGCGACGAGGTCGTCGTAATATCCCTCTTCGACGGGGAAGCCCAAGACGCGCCCGGTGATCCCCTCGAAGTCGATCTCCACGCGCGTCGGCCGCTCGTCGTCCTTGTTTTTTTCGTCGTCTCCGTCGTGCTTGTGGTCTTTGTGAACCGGCGAGGGTTCGGCGATGAACGGTGAAGGGACGTCGCGCCGCAAGGTGACGACGAACGGTCGCGTCGCCTGCGGAAAACTCAGGTCGAATTGCAGTGCGTCGTAGACGGGGTGAAAGTCCCGCGTCGAGATGAAGTAGAGGTACTTTCCGTCGGGATCCCACGCCGGTGCGCGATCGACACGCAGGAGGGGCGTCACATCGTGCAGTGCTCCGGACTTCACTTTGGCGATGCGCAGGATCGCCGTATCCGGATTTGCCGCAATCGCTTGGTCGTGATGGATCGCGCAGCTGTAGGCGAGCCAGCGCCCGTCGGGAGAGAAGCTGAGATCGTGAATGCGGGTGGCGGGACTCTTGTCGATGCGGCGCACGGTGCGTTCGTGCAAATCGACGAGCAAGAGTTCATACCGGTGATTGGCGACGGCGACGATGTCCGCTGTGGGCGAAGCCGCCATCTCGGTGACGCGCCCGATATCTTCCTCGGTCACCACCACGCGATCGCTCTCGCGTTGCGCGTGGTGCACCTCGATGCGTTCGTGTCCGCCGTCGTCGCTGACGCACGCGAAACGCTGGCCGTCGTGCAACCACGTCGCGCAGCGGTAGCGCACCGCGCTGCCGCGACCGTGCGCGAGGACGGCCCCTTCCCATAGCGGCATCGTGAACGGCTGCCCGCGGGAGACCAGGATGAGTGAGGTTCCGTCAGGGCTCGGAGCAAATTCCTCGAGCATCTCGCAGAGCGGCTCGAAGCGGCGCGCGGTCTGCGGCGCCGTCGAGGGCGTGTGCACCTGCGGCCGCGTGACCGTTCCGGTAGCGAGGTCGGCGACGCAGATCGACGCCCCCGCCGTGTAGACCACACGCTCGCCGTCGGTCGAGGGGAAGCGCACGAAGTACTCGGTCTCGTCGGTGTGGCGGCGCAGGTCGCTCCCGTTGGGGAGTACGGAGTAGATATTTCCCACGCCTTCGTGGTCCGAGAGGAAGGCGATGCGGTCGCCGACCCACATGGGCCAGCAGAGGTTCCCGTTGAGGGAGATCAGGCGGGTGAACGTTCCGGTCCCGGCGGCGTCGACCCAGAGGTCGCCCGCGGTCCCGCCGCGGTAGCGCTTCCAGCGGGCCGGGTCGTCGCTGTTGCGCCCGATCGCCAGGCGCCCGTCGGCATGCAGTGAGAGGGAGCGCATATGTCCCAGCTCCAGCGCCTGCGTGCTGCCGCCGCTCTTTGCGACCCGGAAGCCGATGGTCTCTTTGCCGAATGGGGAGGCGCTGTCGGAGACGTAGAGCAGAGCGTTGCCGTCCGGAGTCCAGCCCGAGAGTACGCAGCTGTCCGCGCCGGCAAAGGTGAGCCGGCGGGGGGTCCCGCCGGCCGCCTCCATGAGGTAGATCTCCGGATGCCCCTCCTCACGGGCCACGAACGCCACCAGCGAGCCATCGGGCGAGAGACGTGGTGTGGTGATCTCCCCCGTGCTCGCCGTCAGTCTCCGGGCGACTCCCCCGGCGACGGGCACGGTCCACAGATCGTCCTCACAAACAAAGACGATCGCGTTGCCCGCGATCGTTGCGAACCGATAGTATCCGGTATCCTGCATCACGCCGTGATTCGCCGGGCCCAAGGCCCACCCTCGGCGAACTGCTTCGCGCGGCATGTCAGCGTTTCAAGAGCACTTCCTCGATAAATACTTCGGCTACCGCGCCCGGTACGTCGCTTACATTGCCGAGCACGCGCCGCACCGGGCACGCCTGGCGATCGGCTCGGAGGTAGCCCGTCTCACCTTTTCACTTGCCGGCTCATCGCTCTGTGCCGTCATTTTCTGGGTTTTGGCCGTCGAGGCGGCCGGGCGCAGCGGTGGGTGGCTGAGAGTGCCCGTGCTGAGCTTCCTTGCGTGCGCGCTAACGGCAAGCTACTTCATGGTGCTCACGTTACGTGGTCTTTCCTGCGCAATTCACGCTTTGCAACAAGGAAGCAAGCGGTCGAAATGTGGCTAACATATCTGTAAAGGTCCCGCAAAGGGACTTAACAGGATTCGATTTTCAGCCGAAGATTGTGATGTAACGCCCCGTACGTATGTGACGGGGCTCCCTTGCACTGAAAACGGAGCAACCTTCACCGTGGAGACTCCTACCGACATCGACTCACTGCTCCATTCGATTCTGGAGCAATCCGCAACAAGGCCCTCTCACGACCGGCTGAGCGTCGATGACCGCGCGTTCGTCTCGCGTATGATCGAAGCGGTGAACACCGGTAGCAAGGGCGTCTTCGTCGTCGTCAACTCCGACAATAGTCTTGATTATCTGATCGCCAACGAGAGTCGTGTCGGCGCTATCGCGATACTTGCCCGCATGATCCAACGCACCGCGCGGCATATCGAAGAAGAGGGCGCAGACTAAAAAACAGACACGGATGTCAAAGGCGCGATTTTCAGCCACATGGATGTGGCTCCGGATCGCGCCTTATTTTTTTGCATGCGCCGTCCCCGCACTCGGCGAACGCCGCTGAGGTGGAGGCGATCGATCGCGCGATTCTGGAACTCTTCGACGCCCACGACCAGCGTGGTTTGGCACGCGCGATCTCCCGGGCGGAGAGCGGCGCCGCAGCGGAACTCATGCGCGCCGTGCACGTCCGCACCGGACGCGCGATCACCGTCGGCCTCACCGGGCCGCCCGGCGTCGGCAAGTCCACCTTGGCAGCCGCGCTCGTGCGCACCGCGCGCAGCACCGGGCGCCGCGTCGGTGTCGTCTCGGTCGACCCGAGTTCGCCCTTCTCCAAGGGAGCGATCTTGGGTGATCGGATTCGTCTGAGCGAGCACTTCGACGACAGCGGTGTCTTCATTCGGTCGATGGCATCGCGCGGTCACTTGGGTGGGCTCGCCGGCGCAACCGCAGATGCCGTGAGCTTCATGGACGCCTTCGGTCAAGACGTGATCTTCATCGAGACCGTCGGGGTCGGTCAGTCCGAGATCGAGATTGCCGAACTCGCGGATACGACGATCGTGGTTTTGCAGCCGGGGAGCGGGGATGCGGTGCAGATGCTCAAAGCCGGGATCTTGGAGATCGCCGACATCTTCGTCGTCAACAAGTCCGATCATCCGATGGCGCTCGCACTTCAGCGCGACTTGCGCGCAATGATGGAGATGGCGAGCTTTGGTGGTTGGGTTCCCCCGCTGGTCGCAACGCAGGCCTCGCAAGGTGAAGGGGTCGGCGCGCTCTGGGAGGCGATCGTCGCGCACGACGCCTACCTGCGCGAGTCGGGAGAACTCGCACGGCGGCGAGCGGGGGCCTTCGCCCATCGCGTGCGCATGCTCGTCCTAGGCGACTTGGAAAATCGGGTCGATCGCGAGATCGCCTCGGAGCTCGCGAGTGATCGCGGTGCGCACGAAGATCCCTACGCGGTCGCGGCGGCGATTCGCGCGCATCTCGCCGCAGACTAGACTGCTCAGCCGCAGATCGGTGTGCGCTGGCCGGCGCGGATGCCGATGGGAACACGTAGTTCGATCGATGCGTGCGACGGGAGCCCGATGCGATCGACGCTGGTGAGATAGTGTTGGTCGGTGACGTTTTGCCAATCGAACGACCACGTCGCGCCGTTGCCGGCGAGCACGGAGGCGCGCATCCCGATGAGCAGCGCGGAATTCAGGGCCTCCGTATTGAGATCGTCGGCGTAGGTCTGTCCGAGGTAGTTGACGTCGAGACCGTAGGTTACCGGCTGCGCATTGACGTCGAGTCCGAGTGAGGCGCTGCGGTCGGGAACGAACTCCGGCCGCTTGCCTACCGAGCCCGGAGCTGCAGCGACACCTGCCGCCGTGACGCGCGCGTACTGCGAGGTTCCTCCGAGCCGCAGGCGCGTACACGCACCGAGACCTTGGGTAAAGGTCACCGTCGTTCCGTCGGTCTTGGTCTGCTCGATGTTGCCCCGCTGCATGAGCGTCGGGGAGAGCGTCAGATATTCGATCGCGTCGTTGACGCCGGTGTTGAACATGTCGACCGCAAGACGCCAGCGCGTACCGAGCAGATCGAGCCCCGCGCTCTGCGTCGAACTGCGCTCCGGAAGTAGGTTGATATTCGGCGCATATTCGACTTTACCGATGGAGAAGGCGCGCACGAGCTCGTTGAGATACGGCGCGCGGAAGCCCGAGCCGGCCGAGAGACGCAGCGTCGCTGCTGGGCTGAGGTTGAAGCGAAGCGCAGCGCGTGGCGAAATTGCGGCGTCGGTTCGCGCGGCTGCAAGAGTTGTGACCGGCCCCGGAGTTGCGGCCGTTACGATCTTTCCGTTGGTGAACGATATCGTGTCGTAGCGAGCCCCGGCAAGCACCTCCAGACGCCTTCCCTCCAGCGTCTCTTGCAGCGCCACGCCGGTGAGCGCTTGTGACCCTCCGCCCAAAACTTGAAAG
>DATJTD010000031.1:0-7253 GCA_035503775.1 Candidatus Acidiferrales bacterium | reverse complement strand
GTCCACGGATCGGCGGCGGCCGTGGAATCATTGATTGATTCACCGCTCGACGTACGCGAGGAAAACGGCCGGCAATTCTTCACCAATCGTTACACCGAGCAGCTCCCAGCGGCACTTCATGCATACGCAATTAGCGGAGATACGGACTACCATCAGGTGCACCCGTTCAGCGTGCACACTCCCCAAGTCAAGATCGGGTCCGGCGCGGGCTTCGGCGCCCACGACATCGAGTCGGTCTACGACCTCACGCCGATTTACAGCTCGGCTACCGGGAGCGGCGTCACGATCGTCGACGCGACCGAGGGGCTCGCCACGGCGTCCGATTTCGCGACCTTCCAATCGAAGTTCGGCCTAAAAGCGACGCTCCTCTCATTTTCCGCCGGAAGAAAGAGCCCGGTCGACACGTACGGCGAGACGACGATCGACGTCGAATACATGGCGGCGGTCGCGCCCGACGTGACGATCGATCAAGTCACCGCATCGAGCACGTCCGATTCGTCGTTCGACAAGATGTACGCGTATATCGTCAACAACCTCAGTTCGGTTCACATCGTGAGCACGAGTTGGGGCGACTGCGAAGCGCAGTACGGCTCGTCTTTCAACATCGACGAGAGCGATTTTCAGCAAGCGTATACCGAAGGCCAATGGTGGTTGTCGGCGGGCGGCGACAGCGGTGTCGACGACTGCGCAAACGGCACCAAGGGCGTCGACTTCCCGGGATCGTCGCCGTACGTCGTCAGCGTCGGCGGTACGAGCGTAACCCCCGCGTCCACCGACCACGGCAATTTTACGGGCTGGAGCAACGAAGTCGTCTGGGACGACACGCTGGGATGCTCGAGCGTTCGATCGTGCAACAAGGAGGGAGGGGGTGCCGGCGGCGGCGGCGTGAGCACGCGCTTTACGATGCCGGCCTTCCAGCAAGCACTGCGCCTGCACGGCGCCATGCGGGAGGTTCCCGACGTAGCGTTGATGGCCAGCCCATGCGATGCGCCCGACGGCGATAGCCTCTGCGACGGCGGAGAAAACGGCGGCTACTGGCAATATTTCCAGGGAGCGTGGCAAAACGGTTGGGGTGGAACGAGCTTTGCCGCACCGGAGTGGGGCGCGTTCCTCACGCTGGTTCAGCAGAAGTACGGCAGCACACCAATTACCAGCCCCCTCGTTCGTCTCTACGCGCTCGCGGGCACCCCGGGGTACGACACCTACTTCCACGACGTCACTGCGGGCTGTAACACCTACGACGGCGTCCCTGGCTTCTGCGCGAGCTCCGGATATGACGATGCTTCGGGTCTGGGCAGCTTCATCGGCGCTCCGCTACAGGCTGCCTATTAGCCCGAAGCAAAGATCGGCTTCTTCGTCTCGAGATCGAGCAAGGTCTCGTTGACGGTCGAACACGATGAGCGGTTTGCTTGCGGCCAGAGTGGGATTCGTCATATCGGCCAAGCCTCGCCGCCATCGATTCGGAGCGTCGTGCCGCGGCAAGCGTTCCGGCATGGAGCGGAGACGTCAACCGGCGTGAGCAAATCCGTTCACGAGAGCGATGCGCATCGTCGACATTTGCGAGAAGGCGATTCCGATTTCGCGGTACGGCGATCCGTCGATTCCGTCCGGAGGTCTCGACACGAGCATCGTCGCGGTCATAACCGACGTCCGACGCGAAGGAAGAGCCGTCGTCGGATACGGCTTTACCTCGATCGGCCGTTTTGCTCAAGGCGGCCTCATCCACGAACGCTTCGCGCCACGCTTACTCGCCGCAAGCGAGAGTGAGCTCGTCGCCGAGCGGGGTACCGGCATCGATCCCTTTCGCGCATGGGAGGTGATGATGAAGGGGGAGAAACCCGGCGGACATGGGGAGCGCTGCGTCGCCGTCGGTGCGCTCGACATGGCGATCTGGGACGCTGCTGCGAAGAGCGCCGGAATTCCGCTCTATCGCCTGCTCGCCGAGAACTTGGGGAGGGAGTGCCCCGCGAGCACGCCGGTGCGCGCGTACGCGAGCGGAGGCTATCGCTATCCCAGCGACGACATCGCCCGTCTGCGTGAAGAAGTGCGCCGGCTTCTCGCGCGCGGCTACTCGCACCTCAAGATCAAAATCGGTGTTGCGCCTCTCGGTGTTACGCCTCTCCAGGAAGATCTCGCGCGAATCGAGGCAGCGCTCTCGCTTTTGCCGTCGTCTGGTTCGCTCGCAGTCGACGCGATGAATGCGTACGACGCGCGGCAAGCTACGTCAGCCGCCGGCGCGCTCGCCGATTTCGGACTCTGGTGGTTCGAAGACATCTGCGACCCGCTCGACTTCGCCACCCTCGCGGCCGTTGCTTCGCACTATCCCGGAGCGCTCGCCGCGGGCGAAGCGCTCTTCTCGGCCGCCGAAGCGAAATTGCTCGACGCGTACGGTGGTCTGCGCCGGGAGCGAGACATTCTGCAATTCGATCCGGCACATTGCTACGGCGTCTCCGGCTACCTGCGCATCGTGCAGACACTGCTCGCCGCCGGGTGGTCGCGCAACGCTTTTTGGCCACACGGCGGACACCTGTACACGCTCCACCTCGTCGCTGCACTTGGCCTCGGCGGGTGTGAGATGAACCCGCTCTCGTTCCAGCCGTTTGGCGGCCTCTCCGACGGCGTTGACCCGCATGACGGCTCGATCACCGCCCCGGAAGTTCCGGGAATCGGTTTCGAAACGAAGGCGGAACTCTACCGGCTCTTCCGGAGCCTCCACGACTAACGCGGTGTCGGTGTCGCTCTCGGCGTCCTTGTCGGCGTCGGCGTCGGCCGTGGCGTTTCGGTTGCCTTAGGCGTCGGCGTGGCCTTCGGCGTTGGGGTGGGCGTTGGACGCGGTGTCGGCGTTGGGCTTGGCGTGGGCGTCGGAGTTGGTGTCGGCCTCGGGCTTGGCGTCGGCGTCGGCGTCGGACTTGGTGTCGGGCTCGGTGTCGGCGTCGGGCTCGGTGTCGGTGTCGGGCTCGGTGTCGGAGTAGCCGCGGCCGCTGTCGCGCTTGGCGTCAGCGTCGCACTCTGCGGCGTCGGCGTTGCGAGGCTGATGAGCCGAATGGTTGCGGTTCCGCCACAGCCACCCAGCAGGGGCAAGAGCAGTAGTGCGACCCACGATCCCTTGAGAAACATCCGACGACCCTCTCGAAGCGCCGCAGTGAA
Source organism: Candidatus Acidiferrales bacterium (assembly GCA_035503775.1). Lineage (GTDB taxonomy): Bacteria > Vulcanimicrobiota > Vulcanimicrobiia > Vulcanimicrobiales > Vulcanimicrobiaceae > DATJTD01. Next base: position 4,106 of record DATJTD010000031.1, on the reverse strand, counting down.
GGCGCCCGCCGCACGGGGCGGAGATTGTTTCATTATGTGAAACAATCTCACTACAACGCGCCAGTTTTACGATGGAATTTTCTTTCTGGATGCCACTTTTGACGCATCGTCTCCTCCTTGATGTTTACAACAGGTAAAGAAAGGCGGCCGAGTCCGCTCGAACTCGGCCGCCTTCTTCTAGGACCTGACGTGGATCAGGAGAGAGAGACCACGCTACCCGTTCTTAGAGGTGACCCCATTACACGTATACTCGCCATTGGGCGCCGCCGTGAAGATTGGTCCGGGGGCGGGCACCGGCAGATTATCTGGGGGGTTGAGGACGACGGTACTCGTGCCGTTTGGCGTGAGACTGTTCTCGCAGTTCACGACCGCGTTTCCGTTGTCTTTCGCTGAACCGCCAACCCACAGGTCGAACCAGATGCCATAGCACCCGTTACTGCCGCCACCAAACGACGGCCCCGACGGTAGGCATCCGTCTTCGAGCACGAAGTACTTCTGCAGGAAGTTCACATAGATTCGCGTCCCGATCGGCACCAGCGTCAGATCCGCCGGTTCGGTTGCGAAGGTCGTCGGATCGCAATACGTACCGCTCCCGCTGGCGACGTCGTGAACCGTCGGATACGAAGAGGCCGGGTACTCGATCTGATTTGACGGCGGCGAGTTGTCGGGCCAACCGTAGAAGGTGATCGTGGCCGAGACGTCCTTCGTCGCTCCCGTTACCGACGACGGGGTGCAGCTCACCGCGACTCCTGTAGCGGTCGCCGTCGGAGCAGCGGTCGGCGCATTGGTGGGTGTCTTGGTGGGTGCCGTGGTGGGCGCCTTGGTCGGTGCCTTGGTGGGCACCGCGGTGGGGGTTGGCGTCGCCTTTGCGGACTTGGTCGGCGCCGGCGTCGGCGCGAGCGTTGGTAGCATCGTCGGCGCGGCAGTCGCCGGCTGACTCGGCACCGCCGTCGGCGTCGCCGTCGGAGGCGTAGAGGTCGGCGGCATCGTGGGGGTTGGCGTCGGCGTCGACGCGACGGTCGTCGGCGTTGCACTCGCTGCCGCAGTCGGTGTGGGCGTTGGGGAAGCAGCCGCAGCCGAAGACGCCGGCGATGCCGTCCCCTGCGGCGAGGACGTGGCGCCGGGCGCGATGCCCCATCCCGAACCACTGCCGTTGCAGCCGGCAAACAGAATTGCCAATGATAAGGCGATACTAAGCCTCTTCAAAATCATGCCACGACCCTCTCCGAAACTAAAGCTATTTCTGCGAATGAAACATTTCTGGCCCGAGCAGAATCCGAGCCTGCCGCCTTCGTTAACAACGAGTCTTGTTTTCGCACGGGTATCCAAACAATTCGGTCACCCTAGTCACCAGCGGTTCCGGCTGTTGATTTTCGCATTACGGAATTGAGCAACCAGTAACCAATAGGAAAGCTGACCCACTCACAAGTCGGAGCAAGGAAGCTCAAGAGCACGTATTCTCAACGTTTTCACCGTGCTGTTGTTCGAGCCCAGATGGGGACACAGCGGTTATGACGGGACGGCTCCGCGGCGCTCGAGCCAATAACAAAGCAGCCCTCCGCGGACCTTCATCATAGTTCACCGTTCGCGTAAAAACAAGTGCAAAACTCACTATGTTCGTTGCGCGGCAAACAACGAATGAAGCAATTGTAAAGGAGAGCCGTTCCTAAGCTGCGCATACACGGCAGCACACGTCCGCGACAGGAAGCCGGTGAGAGTCCGGCACGGTCGCGCCACTGTAAGCGGGGAGCCGCTGTCCGTCACTGAGGGATCGGGAAGACGCACAGCACACAGCCGAGATCCGCGAAGTCAGGATATTGGAGCGGACGGAGATTGCACACCACCTCGCATGAAGGTAGGCGCCAGTGTCCAGTGCTCCGGCCCGTATCGTCGTCAGCGCCGCTGCAAGCAGCGCCGGGAAAACCCTCGTCACGATGGCCCTCTGCGCCGCTTTGCGCGACGCCGGCTTACGCGTTCGCGCGTACAAGAGCGGCCCCGATTACATCGATGCGCGGCTCTACGCCTCGATCCTCGGCGAACCCGCGCACAACCTCGACCTCTGGCTGGATGGCGACGAGGGGGTGCTGCGCCACGTGGCAGCGACCGCCGGCGGTGCCGATATCTTGCTCATCGAGGGGATGATGGGCCTCTTCGACGGCGACAATGCCGGCACGACCTCCACGGCACGCCTCGCGCAGACCCTCGACGCCCCCATCCTCAGTGTGCTGGACGCGAGCAAATCCTCGCAGACCGTCGCCGCCGTCGCTCTCGGACTCCGCATGTACGAGCCGGCGCTTCGGCATATCGGCGCGATCGCCAACCGGGTCGGAGGGCTTTCGCACGTCAGCGCGCTTCGCAGCGCCTGTACGCGTGCCGGCATCGAAGTGCTTGCCGCCATCCCACGGCGTGAGACGTACCTCCTACCGGAACGCCGGCTGGGGCTCGATCGCAGCGCCTTCGCACAGCGTGCAGCCATCGTCGTCGAAGAACTCGCGCGCGAACTGGCGGCGCAGCTCGATCTTCCCGCGCTCGTGGCAGCAGCGGCAGGGCGTCCGTTCGACGCGTTCACGCCGGTAAGCGCAACCGCGGCGCGCGCACGCATCGCTTACGCCGAAGACAGCGCGTTTTGGTTCACCTATCCCGAGACGCTGGAGGCGTTGCGCACGGCGGGGGCGGAGCTGGTTCCCTTCTCTCCGCTCCACGACGGCGCGCTGCCGCCGGACGTCGGGGCGCTCTGGATCAGTGGCGGCTATCCCGAGGACCACGGCGCCGTCTTGAGTGGCAACGCGAGACTACGCACGCAGATTCAGGAAGCGATCGCCGATGGACTACCGGCGTACGCCGAATGCGGCGGCCTCATGTACCTGGCGCAGACCTTGCACACGCCGTCGGGTTCGTACGAGATGGTTGGTGCGCTCGGCGGCGCGACGTCGATGGTCGAGCCGCGCTTGCATCTGGGCTACCGCGACGCGACCGTAGCCACCGACTCGCCGTTCGATGCCGCGGGGACGCGCATCCGCGCACACGAGTTTCATTACGCTACTTCAATGCTTACACCGGACGCGCCCGCGTACGTGTATGCGTCAGCAAACGAAGGCGCCGTGCGGGGCAACTGCGTGGCGAGCTTCTTCCACCGTCACTTCCTTCCCGGCGATCTCGCGATCGACCGTTTCGTCGCGGCCGCGGCCGCATAGGAGCACCAAAGATGCAAGCTTTCTATCGTCCCTCCTCCACGCTTTGGGCGACTGCGCTGCTCGTCGCGGGTCTCGCGAGCGATCTCTTTCTCACGTGCGGCAGCAATCTGGTCGCCTTCGCCGTCATCGCCGCGCTCACGCTTCCGTTCCGCACTGCGGTGCTCATCGCAACCGGCGTCTGGCTCGAGAGCCAAGTGTTGGGCTTCACCCTCTTCGCCTATCCGCACACGCCGATGACGTTTGCTTGGGGCCTGGCGCTGGGCGCGGCAACGCTCGTCGCGGTCGCCGCCGGTGCGGCATTTCGCACGCACAACCGCGTCGTCACCTTTCTGGGCGCCTTCGCGTGCTACGAAGTCGTCGTCGCGCTCTTTGCGCTCGCAAGCCACGCCGGGCTGCACGGCTTCGCGCCGGCGGTGATCGGTGAGCTTCTCGTGCGCAACGCGCTCACGGCGCTGGTGCTGGCAGCTCTGTCGCAGTTGGTGCGGCTTGCAGTGCCGGCGAAACCGGTCCCCGTATCGGCACCACGCAGCTAAGATGCGCATCGTGAGCCTGCTGCCGAGCGCGACCGAGATCGTCTGTGCGCTCGGACTAGGCGATGCGCTCGTCGGCGTGACGCACGAGTGCGACTACCCGAGCGAGGTGCGCGCAAAGCCGCGCGTCACTCGCAGCCACGTCGTCGCGGCCCCGCAGCACGACGACGAAACCACCGCCGCCTCCATCCACCGGCAGGTCGAAGCGAGCGTGCACGCGGGGCACTCGTTGTACGACGTCGATAGCGCGCTGCTCAGCGAGCTGCGACCCGATCTCATCGTCACCCAAGAACTCTGTAGCGTCTGCGCCGTCTCAGCGGGGCTCCTCCGGCAGCGGCTGCGTGAAAGCGCGATCTCGCCGACGATCCTCTCCTTGGAACCG
>DATJTD010000030.1:0-10457 GCA_035503775.1 Candidatus Acidiferrales bacterium | reverse complement strand
TGGCTCATGTTTGCCCCGCTGCAGCGCACCGTCGTCTGTGCCGTTGTCGACGTTGCAACCGGTAGCCTCGTCTCGATCGAGCGTCTGCAGATCGGGCGGGCGCACACGACCGTCTGGGGCCTGCACGTCGTGCGCCGCGGCGAGCCGCTCTTCGATGCCGCCCGTCTCGACCTGAGCTATCGGCTGCGCGATCTCTTACCCGGCGGGACGCGCCGCTTCGGCCTCGTGCGGATCACGCTCGTGCGCCCGCAGCTCACGTTGGTTCGTCTGCAAGACGGATCGTTCAATTTCTCGAGCGCCCCCGCGACCGCAGCTGCGCCGGCAGCGCCGTCGGGCGCGACGACGCCGCTGCGCTTCACCGCCGGCGTGCGCGACGGGGAGGTCGTCCTCGTCGATGAGTACCGCCTCGTTGAAGCCGCGCGGCACCAGCGTCTCGATCGCATCGACGCCGATCTCTCAGTCGATTCGGCGGCGCTCACCCACTACGTCGTGCGCGGCGACGTCGAAAGCGAGGGGCGGCATCCGCTGCAACTCGTCGGGACGATCGACCGTACACGCGGATTCGCGATGCATCATCTCACGGCGTCGGTCCTTCCGCTGACCGCGCTGGTGAATTACGCTATCAATTCGCCGGCCGCGCGCCTCTTCGGCGGCGTCGTCGAGCACCTCGACGTGCGCGCGTACGCCTTCGGGTTGCGCGACGGGGCGGCATCGCCCTATCATCTGTGCGGCACCGGCGAGCTGCGCAACGGTGTGTTGCTCATCGGCGGCTTTCGCTTGCCGCTGCTCGATATGCGCGGCCCCATTGCCTTCTTCGACGACGGTATCGCAACCACCGGCGTCAACGCGCAGCTCAGTACGATGCCGGTGCGGGTGAGTGGTGGCCTCTACGATCTGCGCGCTCCGCAGTTCCGCCTCTTTTTGCACGGCGTAGGCGAACTCGCGCAACTGCGTTCGAGTTTCGCCTTTTCGACGGCGTACCCGTTGCGCGGCGGTGCGCGCATCGATGCCAGCGTGGAAGGACCGGTCGGCGATCCACTGGTGCTCATCGCGGCGCGGAGCCCGCGCATCTGGTACGGTCCGTATCCGCTGGACGATATGCACGGCGTCGTCGCCTACTATCGCAACGCCGTCGATGTGGTCCCGGGGTTCGCCCGCTACGGGCCGATCAGCTTCACCACGCGCGGAGAGATCGCTCTCGGCGACGACAATCCGGGCGAACTCGCCTTCGACGCGAGCGGGCCCGCAGAGCGCATCCCGTATCTCGCGCAGGTCGCGCCGGAGGCGCAGATGCGGGCGAGTGCGCTGCTGCGAGGTCCGGCCGGAAGATACGACGCCCGCGGCGCGGTCGTCGGCGCATCGCGCAGCGAGCGGCTCGCCGGACTCTTCCACGTGGACGCGCACGGCGACGGAGCGTTTGCGCCACTGCTCGCCCAGCGCGCCGATGGCTCATCGCTCGAGGGCGCCTTCTATCTCGATCGCTCGCAAAGCCAGAGCGCCTTCTGGCTCGATGCCCGCCGCTACCGGCTGGCGCAGAGCCCGCAGCCGCCGCGCCTTCCGGGCCTGCCGCAGTGGGGGCCTCCCGAGTTCAGCGGCCGCTTCGACGGCGTCGTCGGCGGCGCCGGCAGCCCCACTTCATTCACGCTCGCGGGGCGCCTGCACGGGGATGGCTTCGCGACCGCCGGCGTCCCCTTCGACTCGGTCGACTTCGGCGTGAGCGGCTCCCCGGCTGACCTGCGCGTCGGGGATATCCGCGCGCAGGGGCCGTGGGGCGCCTTCGACGGTGCAGGCGGCTACACGGCGGATCGCTTGGCGGTGCGGGGCGCGTACCGCGGAAGCTTTGAACGCTTGCAGCTCTTCACGGGAGATCTCGATGCGCGCGGCCCGCTCGCCGGCCCGCTCGCGCTGTTCATCGAGCCCGGAAGAACCGTCGTGCAGACCGGGGGGACGCGCATCGTCGCCGCCACCGTCCACGGCGCGCCGCTCGAACGGCTCGCGGGGACGATCGAGGTGCGCAACCAGCGTCTTCAAGTCGACGGCGCGACGATGCGTCTTGCGGGCGGAGCGCTGGCTGTTGCCGGCTCGCTGGCGCCGGGCCACCGAATCGGTCTTTCCGCCGCGCGTATCGACGCGGCGCAGTTGCATGGGGCCGGCATCCCGCTGCAGGCGGGGACGGTTGCGGCTCTCGGCGGTTTCAGCTACGAGGGGGGTCCTCGCTTTCGCGGGAGCGTCTTGGTCGGCAATGCCCGTTACGGCAGCTATCGTCTGGCCGGCAACGGTGACGTCGACTTCGCCGGGAATCGCGCGCACCTCGGTGCGACCGAGGTGCTCGTGGGCGACAGCTACGGCGTGCTCAACGGCTCGCTGACGGGGCTCGGCAGCCACGCGGCTGCCTACGACTTACAGGTTGCGCTGCGCGGCGCCGACATCGCGACCCTGGTCAGCCTCACCGGCCGCAATCCGTGGTACCTCGGTGGCTCGCTCGATGCCGACCTCCACGTCGGCGGCGCGGGGCACGCGCCTACGTTACGCGGCGAGGTGCGCGTCCCCGAGGGGACGGTCAACGGTCTGCGCTTTCACGACGGGAGCGCGCAGATCGACATCAATGCGGCCTACGCCAACGTGGAGAACGGCGACGTGACGGTCGGCTCGACCGGCGTGGCCTTTGCCGCCGGCTCGATCGGCGACGACGGCTGGATGCGCCTGGAACTCCCGCACGCCGATCTCTCCGACTTCAACGACTTCTTCGATGCCGGCGATACGCTCGCGGGCAATGGACGCATCCTCTTCGATTTCGCTCGCGCGAAGACGGCGACGCAGACCACTGCGGACGTCGAGATCCAAAATTTGCGCTACCGGCGCTTCCCTTTGGGCGATGCCGTTGCGCAGTGGCAGACCGAAGGCCCCAACATCGACGGCACGGTTTCGTTCGGAGGTGCCGCGGGGCGGCTCACCAGTAGTGGGCGCATCGTCCTCGCCCACGGCGGCTCGCTACGCACGCTGCTCGAACGCTCGAGCTACGACGTGAAGACGACCGTGCGCGGTCTCGACCTCGGCATCTGGCTGCCGAGTCTGGGATATCACCTGCCGATCACCGGGCGCGTCGACGCCGACGGCGTGGTGCGTGGCCGCTATCCCGCGCTCGCGCTCACGGGGAATCTTTCGCTAGCCGGTGGGAGCCTCGGAAAATTTCCGGTCGACCGCTTGACGATCTCGGCCGTCTCGAACTTTGAGAGAACCGCGATCAGCGACGCGGACCTCGAGCTGCCCGGGCTCTCGTTGCACGCGACCGGGAGTGCTGCGCTGGCGCCCGGTGGTCCGATCGCTCTGACCCTGCGCGCGGGAAGTCCCAACCTCGGGGCGTTCGCCTCACGGCTTCTGGGGCGTCCACTCGGGTTCTCGGGGACGCTGGCGGCGCAGAGCTGGATCACCGGGACGCGCGATCACCCGCACGTCATTGGCGGCTTCGACGTCGAGCAGGCCGAGCTCGGCGGCGTGAGCGTCCCCAGCATCGTCGGCTCGGTAGGCCTCGACGGGCACGACGCCGTCTTACGCGACGCCGAGCTCACGCTCTCCAAAGGGTCGGTGGCGCTCGCCGGCGCCATCCCCTTCACCGTCTTTCCGTTTGGGATCGGCCCCAGCTCAGCGCCCGTCGGCCTCGACCTCGCGGTCCAGAACGTCGACTTAGGCGCCTTTGCGCCACTTCTGCCGCTCGGCTCGCAAATTGGCGGGGTCCTCGACGGTCGCATGGCAGTCGACGGAACCGCCGGTGCGCCACGCCTGCGCGGCGAGCTCACCTTGGCCCAGGGCTCGCTCCTGACGCCGATCGACGAAGCCCCGTTGCGCAACGTCTCCGGGAAGGTCGATTTCGGCGGCTCCTCGATTCGTCTCTCCGCATTTCACGCCGATGCCGGCACCGGGACCCTCGATGCCGACGGCTCCGCCGTCGTCGCGGACCTCGTCCATCTGACGACGAACACGCGCTATGCCTTCAAGGTGCGGGCTGCGCACGCAACCCTCGACCTCCCCGCGTTCGGCGACGGCATCGTCGACGGTACGCTGACCCTCTCACACGCGCCGGGTTCGACGCCGCTGCTCGCCGGAAGCGTCACCGCGAGCGACGCGGTCGTCCCCTTCTCGGCGCTGTATCATCCCGACGCGGGCATCGGCCTCGGCGGCGGCGCTGCGCCGGTACCGGATCTCGCCTTCGCCATCGAAGCGAAGGCGGGGCGGAACGTGCATGTCCACAGCCCCAACTTGGACATCGGAGCGAAGGGAAGCGTGATGGTCGGCGGGACCTTCGCCGCCCCCGAACTCGTCGGCGAATTCACCTCGACAGGCGGAAACCTCGGCTACTTCAACCGCGTCTTCCGCGTGATCGACGGGACGGTCACCTTCGAACCGGATCTGGGCATCGTCCCGCTTCTGGACGCGCGCGCGACGACGCACGTCTTCGATCCCGCATCGGTCACCGGTTCCACCGACGTCACCTTGACCTTGACGGGCCCGGTGACCAATCTCACGATTGCGCTCGATGCCGACGAGGGGAACTACGATCGCGAACAGATCCTCGCGCTGCTGCTCAACGCGCCGGAACTCGGGACGCTCATCGAAAACGGGACGGTGGCACGCTCCGCCGGCGGCGATCTCATGGTTGGGCAAGAGGCCTTTAGTGTCGTGAACGCACAATTCACGCGCACCCTCTTGGAACCGTTCGAAAGTGCCTTCGGCCAGGCTCTCGGTCTCTCGAATTTGAATTTCGATTTGGATTACGGCGGCAATGTTAACGTGACCGCGAGAAAGTTGCTGGGGAAAAGCATCAACGCAATCTATGCGACCAACGTCTCATATCCGACGCGAGAATCATTTGGATTCGAGTTGCGACCCAACCAGTACACCTCCGCGCAGATGACACTCTATCAGACACTGGGACAGACTGCCGTCGGACAGACCGGTGCGACGTACGTCGGGACGACGACGAATCGAACGCTCCTTTCGGTGCCGTCTGCGGGGACAAATGGTTTCTCGTTCTCGTTCCTCCGCTATCTACCATGACGACGCGCCAAGGACCGGGGCCGTGGGAGGCGAAGCCCCCGCCGCTGGACGCAGAGATTGCATCGCACCGCCGCGGGGCGCATGCGCGCCGCGGCTCGTGCCAACGCGCGACGTACAGGATGTGCTAGTGTCACCGCCAGCCCCGGAGGGGCGAACGGTGCGCCGCGGAGAGAGCTTGTTCGTGTCGCGCAAGCGCAGGATGGCGAAGGGCGATCGACCTCGATACGAGGCAAAGGATATTCGAAACGTTGAGACTCGCTAGCCTGCGACGCGCATATCGTCGCCTTTGCCCCGCTGACCTCGCGCCACGGCTGGGCGCACTTCTCATCGCGCTCGTCGTCGGCTTTGCCCCGATCGCCGCCGGTGCCGCACCGGCCGGACCAATCGTCGTTGACGTCTCCGTCTCCGGAAACGCCCATGTACCGACCGACCAAATTCTCTCGGTCGTCAAGACGAAGGTGGGCGATCCGTTCGACGAGGACACCGTCCGCTCCGATCTTCAGAGCATCTTCGATCTCGGCTATTTCGCCGACCAGGTCCCCCCGCTCATACGCCAGCGGCCGGGCGGCATCGCGATCACCTTCCGCGTGATCGAGAATCCGGTGATCCAGCAGATCGTCTTTCGCGGAAACGATCACGTGCCCAGCGACACCCTGCTCGCGTTGATGGACACCTCGGTCGGCCAAGTCTTCAACACGAACACGTTCCATGAGGACGTGCTCAAGATCAACTCGTATTACGACAAGATCGGCTACGGTGGTCAGCTCCCCTCGCACGTGGCGAACATCACGATCAATCCGCAGTCGGGCGAACTCGACATCGACATCCGTGAGGGGCTCACGGTTCGCCACATCAACATCACCGGCGATCACGTACTTCCCATCCCGCTGATCAAGAGCGTGCTCTCGCTCAAAGAAGGCCAGCCGTACTCCGAGGCGGTGCGCGACAAAGACCTCGACAACGTCAAGAAGCTGTACGACAAGTACGATCTCACCTTGGGCGATTTCGAAGCCGGCATCGACCCGAGCTCGGTCGATCTCACCAAGGGCACCGCCGACGTCAACTACGCGATCTCGGTCGCGCGGGTAGGCGCCGTGATGATCACCGGCAACACCGTGACCAAGGACGAAGTCATCCGCCGGCAGTTGCGGCTGCGGCCCGGGATGATCGTCACGCAAGCCGCGCTGCGCCGCGATTACGACCGGCTGAACAACCTCGGATTCTTCGACAAGGTCGAACTCAACCCCAAGCCCGGGCCGAATCCCAAAAAGCCCGCCTACATCACGCTCGACTGGAACGTCAAAGAGCAGCGCACGGGTACGGCGGGTATCGGTGCCGGCTACTCCGGCGGTCCGACGGGCACCGGTCTCACCGGCTACGTTTCGTACGCGCAGAGCAATATCAACGGCTCGGGCAACGGTGCCTCGGTGAAGGTCGAGCGTGGCTCGCGGCTCTCCGACGCTTCGCTCTCCATCACGATTCCTTATCTGGGCAACACGCCGCGCTCGCAGAAGTACAGCTTGAGCGGTACGATCTTCACGCAGCAGCAGACCAACTATTACCAGACCTACCTGAGCCCGCTCGCGGGAACGGCGGGGCAGCCGAGCCCGGTCATCTCTTCGCCCGGTCAGGCGGCGGCCGGCTCGTCGGCGACCGGTGGGACGATCCCGGTACAGCTGGTCCCCAACGACTCCCCCGTCTCGAACATTCTGGCGACCTACATCAACCGTGAGACCGGCGTGACGCTCAACGTCGGGCGGCGCCTCAACGACATCGTTACCGCGACTGCTGGGGTGAACGTGCAGCGGCTCGCGACCGACGTGGTTGCGCCGCTGCCGTACTACGTCCCCGGCGCCACCACAATTCTCACCGGCCAGGTGAGCACGCCGCTCGGGACCGAGCAGGCGTCGAACTCACTGGGCGTCACCGCCTCCTCGATTGCCAATACGACCAACGGCAACGGCTACAATCTGCACAGCTTGGTCTTCGGTCTGCAAGTCGACACGCGCGACGACGTCTTCAATCCGCGTCACGGCGGAACGGCCTCGCTTACCGAAGAGGTGAGCCTACCGAGCATCGGATCGGATTTCAACTACACGATCTCGACGCTCGACGCGACGCGGTTTTACCCGATGCCCAAGAATTCGGCGCTCGGCTTCCACCTGCAGCTCGGGACGACGACCGGGGCTATCCCGGTGAGCAAGCTCTTCGTCTACTCCGATCAGCAGCTTCGCGGCTACCCGCAGGTCTTCTATGGCACCGAAGCCAGGCTCGGACAGGTAGAACTGCGTATTCCCTTGACCTCGGATCGCAAGTTCAGCCTCGCCATCTTCGGCGACTACGGATCACTGCGCATTCGCGGTGCGGTGCCGGCAACGACCTTCGGCGTGGTCGACCCCGACTACAACAACTGGCTCTATCATGGCGACATCGGTACCGGCTTGCGCTTCGACGTCCCACAACTCGGTTTCCGTTCGATCCGTATCGACATCGCCAAAGGTAAGGGAACAACGCATACCAGCTTCGGCATAGGACAGAGTTTCTAGCAATGAGTACCGCTCGCACGCCTCTCACCCATGCGTTTGCGGCCGTCGCGCTCGCGCTGGTGGTCTTTGCACCGGCGACGCTCGCGCAAGAGGTCACCGATATCGGGTACGTCGACCAGACCGCACTCTCCAACATCGGTTCCTTCACCGACGCAAGCCGGCAGTTGGCGCAGTACAAGAGCCAGCTCGACGGCGAGTTCGCCGCCGCCATGCGTTCGGCGCACGGCGCCGACGAGCAGGCACGCGTCTCGCAAGAGTTTCAAGACAAGCTCGCCGATCGCCAGCGCGAGCTCTTCGGCCCGCTCTTCGAGAAGGCGCAGATCGCGATTGCCTCGGTCGCTTCGAGCAAAGATCTCTCGGTCGTCGTCGACAAGCGCATCGTCATTTACGGCGGCCAAGACATCACGCAGAGTGTGACGGATCTCCTCACGGGCATCGGTGATCCCGTGCCGCCTGTCAACACCCCGCCGCCTTCGAGTGTTGGCTACGTCGATCAGGAAGCTATCGACGCTACCCCCAAACTCAAGAGCGCGACCGATACGTTCGCGCAGTTTCGTGCCGACCAGACGCAGCAGGCGCAGAGCAAGCTCAAGACGGTCAAGACCGAGGCGGATCGCGAGCAGGTGCTCAAGGACTATCAAGACGCCGTCGCCGCCAAAGAGAAAGACATCATCACGCCGCTGGTCGATCAGACGCGTGACGCCATCTCCGACGTCGCCAAGGCGCACCATCTCTTGCTGGTCATCGACCGCGGTGATTTGATTTACGGCGGCACCGACATCACCGCCGATGTCGTCAAGGAGCTCGGTGGCTAGCCGGCAGACGGCTCTGGGGCTGCTCGTGGCGTGCGTCGCCGCGATTGCAGCGTGCGCTCACACCGCCTCGGTGGAACAGACCGCCGCGACGGACAAACCTTCGGGCAAAGTCGGCTACGTGAGCATGGATCAGCTGATCCGCGCGCATCCGCTCTACGCGCAGCTCTCCCACTTCGACGACGACATCGAGGCGCTGCAGCTCACGGCTGCCGGCGATGTTCCACAGCAGTCGAGCGCGCAAGTCGCGGCACAAGAGCGCGCATTGCAGACGCAGCTCAACGACGCCTCGGACCGCACGCGCAAGGCGCTGGCAGCCGAGCAAAACTCGTACGCGCAGCGCGAGAGCGCCGCGATCGCGCAGATTTTGCGCCAGAGCGCGATCGCGGCCCCCGGCGAGGCGGCCGTCGCCAATCAGATGGCGGCGACCTCGGCGCAGCAGGCGCAGGAGACGCGGGTCCAGGCGCAATCGAACTTCAACGACTACCGGACGCAGACGATCGCCCAAGGGGAGGCGGCGCTGCAGAGCATCCAGCATTCGCTGGTGCAGCGCGCCGATCGTGAGTACCGGGCGAAGGCCGACGAGTACGCGCAGCGGGAGTCGTCGTACGGTCTCGATCTAGCGAACCAAGACGCCGGGGCGCGGCTGCAGCTGCGCACGCAGCTTTCGAATTTGGCCCTGGACGATCAGGCGCGCGCCGACGCGCAAGCGCGTCTGGCGGCCATCGACCAGAAGGAGGCCGACGCGTTGGGTGCGTTGCGCAACCGCGACGACGCGGCGCTGGCAGCCTATCAAAAAACGCTCCACGACCAGATCGCCGCGCAGCTCAAGGAGGAGGCGACGCAGATTCGCGCGCGCACCTTGGCCAAGCTCAAAGAACGCGCCGGCCAAACGCAGAGCCAGGTCGTGGGCCAGGTGATGACCTTCGGCACCGGCAGCACGCAGACGTCCGTCCCGGTCGCCGCTTTGCCGCCCGAGGTCCGCGCCAAGCTCGACGCCTTGCACAAGCAATATCAATCCAGTTTCACCAAAGAGGCCCAGCGAACGATCGACGCCTTCAACCAGACGCGCGACGAACTCTCGCGGCGCTTCGCAGAGCTCCACGGAGCCGATGTCGCGGCGCAGAGCAGCGCCGACCAGGCAATCGAAGGTTTGCGCAAGCAGCGTGACGATTTGTACGGGCAGATGGTTGCCCAGATCGACCGCGAGGTGCGGCTCATCGCCCAGCGCCGCGGAGTGAGCGTCGTCTTCAGCAATCTCGTCGTTCCGGGGGAAGGCGTCGACCTCACCCCGGACGCTTTGCAAGATATCGAGAGTCTTCACGAGTGAGATACATGAACCGGTTGCTCCTCTGGATCCCGGCCGTCGTTGCGCTGGCGGCCTGCGGCTCGGGCCAGCCGTCGAGCCCGATCGCAACGGTCGACGTCGCGCGCATCTCGGCCAATTGGCCGAAATTCATCAACTATCAGAATCAGCTCTCCGCCGACGCCGACGCACTCGAACATGCGAATCTTTCGGCCGGCGAGAAGCAGCGTGAGCAGAACCTGCTGCAGCAGCGCTACAGCGATATGCAAGCCGAGGTGACCAACGACGTACGTTCGGCGGCCGAGCAAGTCGCGAACGAGCGGCACTTCCAACTCGTCGTCACGCGCGCGTTCGTCGGATACGGCGGTGTCGATATCACGCCTGACGTCGAGAAGATCCTCAAGATCACGGAAACCTCGCCGCCTCCCACGCCGTGAGCGGTGCGGCGCTGACCCTGGCCGATTGGGCGGTGCGCGCCGGCGGCACCGTGCGCGGCGACAGCTCTCTGCTCATCGAACGCATCAGCGCCATCGACGAAGCGGATCGCGCGAGCCTCACCTTTGCAACCGACGAACGCTATCTGCGCGCCGCGCTCGCGTCACGTGCCGCAGCCGTCCTCACCGAGCCCGCTCTCGCCGAAAAACTCGAAGCCGTCGCCAAACCCTTGCTGCTCGTGCCGTCGACACGCGCGGCGCTCGCGACGTTGCTCGCCTCGTTCGCGCGGCCGCAACCGCTTGG
>DATJTD010000029.1:0-4418 GCA_035503775.1 Candidatus Acidiferrales bacterium | reverse complement strand
CCCGGCCGCGGCCAATTGGCGCAGGGCGCCCGCCTCCCGCGCGTTGCCGGCCAGATCGCGCGCGGCAACCAGAAGGCGAACGGGATCGCCCGCACGCAGGCGCGCCGCCAGCGCATCGAGGACGATTCCCGGACCGAACGACTCCGTCTCGACGTCCACGGCTCCCGGTGGTGCATAGTGAATCGTATCGACCTCGAGTTCGAGAGCGCGCCGCTTCCAGGTCGCGAGATGACCGTCGACGGCATGCTCTCCGTCGAAGGCTTTGCGCACCGTCTCGACGTCGTCGGCGTCACGCGTCGTCACGATCGTGACTTCGCCGGAGTCGGGCCAATTGCGATCGTTGAGAAAGAGCGTGCCGTCGACGATCGCCGCCTTCATGTGCAGCGGGGCGTTGGGATCATCGCTCAGAGTCGCGTCGACGCCGTGCGCGCGCAGTGCCCCCACCGCGTCGCGGTTTGCCTGCGCAAGCCCACCGGCGCCGCTCGGATCGTAGGGGTTGCTTTCGAGACGTACGTGCACGTCGGCGCCGCGATCGGCGGCCGCTTCGAGCGCGGCGATCACGCGAGAGGCGCCCTGGGTGGCGGATCCCAAGGTGTATGCCGAAAGCTGGAGAGAGTGCGCCCCGTCCAGTGCATGCACGAACGCCTCGGGCGAGACAACTGCAAGTCCCATCGCTCGCCTATCCCACCAGCCGGATGCGCCGGCAAGAGCGAGGCATACCGCCTGATCTCCACCACCGGTCTTTCTCCGCGTCGAATGCTCCTGTGCGCGCTGCTCTTCGCGGCGTTCGCCGCGTGGAGCATTCACGCGGCCTTCAAGATCGGACTCTTCGACGTTCGCGCCTTCTATTGCGGCGGGGCCGTCGTCGACGCCGGCGACGACCCGTATCGCGTGGAACCGCTACGGACGTGCGAACACGGCGGCGATATCACGATGGCACGGCCGGGCAGCGGATCGGTTTCGCCCGTGCCGCTGCCCGGATACGATCTTGCGTTTCTGGGTGTCCTCGCAAAGTTGCCCTATCCCGCAGCGGCATTGCTCTGGGAGGTCGCGCTGTGGATCGCGGTCGGCGCGGCGGCGCTTGCGTTGTGGCAATTGACCGGAATCGATCTTGCGATCGTGATCGCGGCGCTGCTGCTCTCCGACGGCTATCTCGCCTCATTCCTCGGCCAGATCGCGCCGTTTGCCGTCGCGGGAATTGCGCTTGCGGCGTGGTGCGCCTCGCGCGCCCGCTTTCCGCAAGCCGCACTCTGCACGACATTCGCGATGTGCGAACCGCATCTGCCTCCCGGATCGTTCCTCGCACTTGCGCTCTTCGCGCCCGCGGCACGCGCCGCCGCAGCGGCCGGCGCCGTTGCACTGGGCGCCTTGACCTTGGCTGCGACCGGTCTGGTTCGCAGCTACGAGTACGTACACGAGGTTCTGCCGCGACACGCGCTTTCGGAAGTCACGAGTGAAGAACAGCTCAGCCTGACCGGCCTTCTGCACCTCGCCGGCCTCTCGGATCGAGCTGCCGTCCTGGGCGGTGAGCTGTGGTACGCGGCGTTCCTGGTCGCGGGAATCGTCGTTGCGGCACGGCTTGCGAAGGCGTATCACGACGACGCCTTCCTGGTCGTTATCCCGGCGGCGTGCGCCGTCTTCGGGGGGACGTTCGTGCACGCGTCGCAGATGGCGGCCGCCATCCCGGCGACGCTGCTGCTGTATGCAAAGATGCCACAGCGGCGCGTCGCCCTCGGGCTGGCACTGCTGCTGCTCTGCATCCCCTGGACCGCGTTCCTGGAGATGTTGCCGGTGCTCCCCGTCGAGGCGCTCGCTTTCGGCTTCCTCGCCTGGAACGTGCTCCCCAATCGAAGGCTCGCAGCGGTGCTGACCGTTGTGCAACTCGCGGGCCTGATCGCCGCCTGCGCGCTCTTTCACGTTCCGCACGGAGGCGCGTTGACGGCCGCGACCTCGCCCACTGCGTATAGTGAGGACGATTGGCGGCTCGCGGTCGATGCCGTCTTCTCGCACGACGCGGCGTTCTTTCTCCCGCTCAAACTGCCGACGTGGTGCGGCCTCGCCATCGTCCTTTTCATGGCGCTGACGGCGGCATGGAAGGCGCCGACTAAAGACGCAACCATCGCCTCGGCACGGGATGCCGGGAAAGCTTCCGCTCCCCGGGGCGGCTGAGGCCGCAGAGGCCAGCGGACCGCAGACTCGGAAACGCCGGGCTAAGAGTATGGATAAAGCCCTGTACGTCCGGGAGATGTTCGCGGCGATCGCGCCCCGCTACGACACCACCAATCGCGTCCTCACCGGCGGCGTCGACGAGCGCTGGCGGCGGCGCGCCGTACGCGAGCTAGCGGCTCCGCGCGCCGGGACGGTCATCGATCTCTGCTGCGGGACGGGCGACCTCAGCTTCCATCTCGCGCGTAACGATCGCAGCCTTCACATCGAAGCCGTCGATTTCTGCGAACCGATGCTCGACGGCGCCCGGCGCCGCGCCGCACACGAAGACCCGCAGCGCCAGATCACCTTCACGCAAGCCGACGTCATGCAGTTGCCGTTCGACGGCGGCAGTTTCGACGGCGCAATCATGGGCTTCTCGATGCGCAACGTCGTGGATATCGCGGCGACCTTGCACGAGGTGCGCCGGGTATTACGGCCGGGAGCGCGTTTCGTGAACCTCGACGTGAGCAAAGCGCCAAACGCCCTCTTCCGGCGCGCCTTCAACCTCTACTTCTACGGCTTGGTGCCGCTCGTCGGCGGCCTCGTCGGCGGATCGAAGAGCGCCTACCGCTATCTTCCGAACTCGCTGACGAACTATCCGAACGCCGACCAACTCGCACAGTGTTTTACGGCGGCCGGCTACCGCGACGTGCATTACGTGCGTCTTGGTGGTGGTGCCGTCGCGGTGCACGTGGGAACCGCGTGATCGAAAGCAATCGCACCGACGCCGCCGCCCTCGACTTGCACGCGCTCGTCGAGGAGTTCTTCGCGACCTCGTTCTCGACCGACAATCCGCTCATCACCGAAGCCGTCCGGCGGCTCTTGGGCGCCGGCGGGAAGCGTCTGCGGCCGCGGCTCACGTTGCTCGCCGCCGAAGCCGGCGGCGCCGATCCGCGCGAGCATCTGCCGCTGGCGGCTTATATGGAACTGATCCACGTCGCCACGTTGATTCACGACGACGTCGTCGATCGGGCCGACGTGCGGCGCGGCGTGAACGCCACCAACGTCGACTTCGGTAACCGCATCAGCGTGCTCGCCGGCGACTACCTCTTCGCTTGGATCTTCCGTAACGTCACGCGCGACTACCCACATCCGATCCCACATATCCTCTCGTCGACGCTGGCCGACATCACCGACGGTGAGGTGCTCCAGCTCCGTGCACTGCGCAACGTGAACTTGCCGATTGCGGCGTACGTCGAGATCGTCGTCAAAAAGACGGCGACCCTCTTCGCGGCGTCGGCCGAGTGCGGCGCGATCATGGCCGGTGCCTCCGCGCTGCGCGTGCGGGCGCTGCGCGACTTTGGGCTCGCCTACGGCATCGCATTTCAAATGCTCGACGACTTGCTCGACATGGCGGCAACCGAGGCCGAGATCGGCAAGCCCGTCGGAAACGATCTCATCGAACACAAGATGACGTTGCCGCTCATCTTGGCGCTCGAGAGCGACAGCGGTGAACTCCGGGCCGGGCTCGAGCGTTTCTATTCCGGTGCGCACGGCGGTCCGGAGCCTCCGGCCGTCGGCGCGCTGATTGCCCAGATCGCAGATGCCGGGGGCCTGAGCAAGACGGCGCAGACGATCGCCGCCTACTGCGAGCAAGCCAAGACGGCGCTTGTGCCGCTGGGGAATGCGCCCGCGCGGTCGAATCTCATCGCATTAGCCGACGCCCTGGTGCGCGGCGCGGAAAGGTTTTAAGATGTTTGGAAATCCCATGGAGCTGATGCTCATCGCCGGTGCGGCGATTTTGCTCTTCGGCGCGGATAAGGTGCCTAAGCTCGCACGCGGGCTCGGACAGGCAAAGACGGAGTTCATGGTGGGTCAGACCGAGGCCGAGATCGCCGCGGAGCGGCAGCGTGCCGAGATTCGCGCGCGTGCCCAGGCCGCCGCTGCAGCGCCGCCCGAGCCGCCCGCAGCGCCCGCGACCCCGCCGGGGTCGAGCTCCGCACCCACGACGACCACCACCTCGTCGCCGACGTAGTTCCGCACAGAGATGCTCGCTGAGCAGTTGCCGCCGGCGCCGGCTTCAGCGGGCACAGGCTGGGATCAGAAGGAGATGCCGTTCACGGAGCACCTGCGGGAGCTCCGGAACCGCCTGGCGATCTCGCTCGCTACGGTCGGGGCCTTGGCGATCCTCCTCTTCTGGCCCGCACAATTCATCATCGGCTGGCTGAAGAATCTCTATCTGCCGGGCGTGGCACTCAACGCCTTCGCGC
>DATJTD010000028.1:0-6053 GCA_035503775.1 Candidatus Acidiferrales bacterium | reverse complement strand
ACAATTACAAATCATGTCTTCAGCCACGTTGGGCCAGACTCCATCCACGTGTATTTTTAGAGTTTGCAATCAACGGTGGTCTCTGTTGGCATGACGTGCAGAGCATCACCATATTCTTTGACGATAACGAGCGTGTGTAACGCTGTACGGATACGCCGACACACGCCTCTTGTTGACTATGAGGCGCAGTCTTCCGTCGTGCCACGTGCTCAGAAAAGAAGCCATGCTGACGGCGGCCTGCGACGCGGCAGTGACCCGATGAGCACTCGTCAGCATGGCACGGCGATCTCTGCCTTATACGCCCGGAACGGGCGCCGGCGGCGGGACATCTTTGATCGTGACGCCCTCACTACTCGCTTGACCCTTTACGAAGCCCGCGACGCTGCTGAGCGAGGCGATATCCGACGGGTCGAAATTGCCGCTCTTGAACTTTTGACCGGTCGTAGCAAAGGATGTCTCGAGGTTCGTCAGACCGCCGTCGAGTTTTTGCAAGAGCGGATCGCTGCTGGTGCGCGCGATCCTCTCGGCGACTTTTATCTCGTGATAGGCGAAGAGCAAGGCCACGCCGCTTTTGACGATCGTACTGATGCGATGCGGTGCGCCGCTGGCGAAGGCGCCTTCCTGATACGGCTTGACGACCCAATGATGAAACGCGAAGTACGCAACACCCAGGTGCAGCACGAACCGGGTCTTGTCGAGGAATGCAGATGATGGCGAGAATGAGCCGGTGACGAGCGCCGCAACGAACGCGCTCACGAGAACGAGCCTCTTCGAAAAGGAAATGACGTTCAAAGCGAAGGCCTCCTAGCGTAGTGAGTGGAGCCTTCGTTTCTCACGAAGCGAGCAAGCGCCTCGTTACGCGTGCGGCAGGGCTATGGAGCGTCTTGCTGGGCGCCCGCCTCGATTAGGCCGGGAGAGACGACGTCGATCTTTGCCCGGCCGTCGTCGTACTGTACTTTCGAGTTGAAGGCGCGCGAGATCACGTTGAGCGCGACCATCGTGCGTCCGCGCACCGCAAACGGGGCGACGGTGAGCGTCATCGGGCTGCCGTTGAGGGTCGCCATGCGGTCGCCGAGGTGCATGCGCAGCGTGTCGGAGCCGCGGATGACTTCGACCAGGCCGCTGCGCGGATCGTAGGTCGTCTGCGCGCCGAGCGATTCGCCGACCGCGCGCAGCGGGACGAAGGCTTCGCGCGCGCGCGTGACGGGAGGAACGTCGGAGACGATACGCTGGCCATCGACGACCAGCGACGCCGGGCGCGACCAGGCGGCGATCACGGAGGCGAAACTCGAAATGAGCACCGTGGCTACGACAAGCCTACGGCTTGGCAACAAGCTCCGGTTGATCCTGAACACGGTTGATCTCATGTACGAAGTCGGGGTACTGCTCCTGGATGACTTTTTCGATCTCGTTGCGCAGCTCGTCGAGGAGACGCTCCTCCGGGAACGTTCCGACTAGCTCGCCCTTGCGATAGATGGCGCCCTTCCCCTTACCGCCCGCGATTCCGACGTCGGCCATCTTCGACTCGCCCGGGCCGTTGACGACGCAACCCATGACGGCGACCTTCACCGGTGCCTGGTACTCCTTGGCGATCGCTTCGACCGAACGCGCGAGGTTAACGACTTCGATCTCCGCGCGCCCGCACGAGGGGCAAGCGGTGATATCGAAGCCCTTCTCGCGCAGACCGAGCGCCTTCAAGATGCCCCAGCAGACCGGGACTTCTTCCACCGGATCGGCCGCCAGCGAGACGCGCAACGTGTCGCCGATGCCCTCCCAGAGCAGGACGCCCAGACCGATCGACGACTTGATCGTCCCTTCGCGCGGCAGCCCGGCTTCGGTGACGCCCAAGTGCAGCGCGTACGGGGTGTTGCGCTCGCGAAGGCGCTTGTCCATCAACCGGTACGAGTAGATCGTCGTCGGCGCATCGTGCGCTTTGAGTGAGATGATGATGTCGGTGTGCGCGAGATCTTCGAGAATCTGCACGTGGCGCAACGCCGATTCGACCATCGCCTCCGGCGTGTGCCCGAGACGCTCTTCGAGATCCTTCGCCAGCGAGCCCATGTTCACACCGATCCGAATCGGTGTGCCACGCTGCTTGGCGAGTTCGACGACTTCGCGCGTCTTGAGGGGGTCGGTGATGTTGCCCGGATTGAGGCGCAGCTTGGCGACGCCGGCTTCGATCGCCGCGAGTGCCATGCGATGATCGAAGTGCACGTCTGCGACAATTGGCACGGGAGAGCGAGCGACGATGTGGGGCAGCCCGGCGGCGTCGCGCGGGTCTTGGCAGGTGACGCGCACGACTTCGCAACCGGCCATCGTCAGCGCGTAGACTTGCTCGAGGGTCTTGTCGTAGTCGGCCGTATCGGTGGTCGTCATCGATTGCACGACGATTGGATGATCGCCGCCGATCCAGACCTTCTTGGCGTCCTTGGACCACGCCGACTTATTTTCGAGTAAGACCGCTTTGGACTGGCGCCGTAGGCGAATCATGATCTAGAGGACCCCTTTTCCAGCGATGATGTTCGAGATGTCGTGGAAGGCCATGAAGGCCATGAGCATCATGAGCACGGCGAAGCCGCCGTAGTGCACGAGCGCCTCCTTCTCGCGATCGATCGGTCGGCCGCGCACGAGCTCGGCGACGATGAAGGCCCCCCGGCCGCCGTCGAGCGCGGGAAACGGAAGCAAGTTGATGAGCCCCACCGCAATCGAGATGACGGCAGCGAAGGAGAAGTACGTCGCCCACCCGAGGTCTTGGAACTCCGAGGCGGCCCGCTCCATCCCGATCACGCCCATCGCCTGGCCGTAGTGCTGCACCGGATTGGCGACGAGTTGCTCGATGCCCTCAACGTTGAGGACGAAGACGCTGACGAACTGCTCGCTGGCGCTGCGCAGCGCCATGATCGGCCCCACGTGCTCGAACGCCGGAACCGGATGAAAGCCGATGATACCCATCACCTTTCCGTCCTGCACGGCGCGCATTGGGGTGACGGAGACTTGATGCACGATGCCGTTACGACGGTAGCGCAGAACGAGCACTTTGCCCAGCGAGGAGTGGATCGTATTGATCAGTTGCGCACCGCTGGTGACGGGGACGCCATTGATGGCGACGACTTGATCGCCCATCTGGAGCCCAGCGCGCTGCGCCGGCGTTCCGTCCATGATCGGCCCGATGGTCGGCGCATCGTTGTCCGAGGCGACGCCGAAGACGAGCGCCGAGAAGACCAGGATGGCAAAGGCGAGGATAAAGTTCGCGATCGGTCCTGCCAGGACGATGGAGAGGCGCTGCAACGGCGACTTCGCTTGGAAATTCCCATCGTCGAGGGCGCCGTCGGCGAGGAAGGCTCGTTGCTGCTCGGACTCGAGCGTCCGCCCGTCTTCACCCTCCATCGCGCAGTAACCGCCGATGGGGACGAGGTTGAAGCGATAGTTCACCCCGCTGCGTGGCGAGGTCCATTTCGCAATCGTCGGCCCGAAACCGAAGGCGAAGTCGCTGACCCGCACCCGGTTCAAGCGCGCCACCAAAAAATGCCCGTACTCATGCAGGATGATGAGGACGAAGAGGGTCGCGACGAAGACCGCCAGTTTCTGGATGAAGATGACCGCAGGGAGCGCGAGCAAGTTGGCGTCCATAAACGTATTGACTCTCCTCTTACCCCCGGGGGTTCGCCGCCGTCGCCGACTTTTCCAGGGAGCATCGAGCAACGAGCTGTTTGGCTTGGAGGCGGGCGCGAGCGTCCGCCTCCCGCACCGCGACCAACGAGAGCGGCTCGTCGGGCGTCTCCAGGAGGACGTCGCGGACGACCTCGGCGATCTCGCCGAAGGCGATGCGGCGCTCCACGAAGGCTTGGACCGCGATCTCGTTCGCCGCCGAAAGCGCCGCGGGGACCGTTCCCCCCCGGCGCAGGGCCTCATACGCGAGGCGCAGGCAGGGGAAACGCTCGAAATCGGGCTGGTGGAACTCCAGGCGGGCGGTCGTCTCCCCCAGCCGGGCGCCGAGCGCGGTGAGCGGATCCTCCGCGCGCATGCCGCCTGCGTCGTCGAGGCGGTCCGGGTAGGCAAGCGCGTAGCCGATCGGCAGCCGCATATCCGGCGGTGCCAACTGCGCCTTCACGTTGCCGTCGGTGAAGATCACCAAGCCGTGCGCGACGCTGGTGCGGTGCACGAGCACCTCGATCTTTTCCGGCGGCAGTGAGAAGAGCCGGCTCGCCTCGATCACTTCGAGGCCTTTGTTCATCATCGTCGCCGAGTCGACCGTATTTTTGACGCCCATGTTCCAGGTGGGGTGCCGGAGCGCATCGTCCACGCTGACGGTACGCATCGCCGCGCGGTCCATCGACCAAAACGGGCCCCCGGAGGCCGTGAGCACGACCTTGGCGACCCGCTCCATCGGTTCGCCGACCAGACACTGAAAGACGGCACTGTGCTCGCTGTCGACGGGGATGATGCGAGAACCCCTGCGGCGCGCGGCTTCGAACAGCAACTCTCCGGCAGCGACGATGAGCTCTTTGTTGGCGACGGCGATATCGATCCCGCGTTCGACCGCCGCAAAGACGGCCTCGAACGCGACCGCACCGTCGGTGGCGGCGAGGACGATATCGGCACCACTCTCCACGGCGATGCGCCGCAGCCCCTCGGATCCGTCTTGCGCGCTCGTGAAGAACGCCGGCTCGAAGAGTTGCACTTGCTCAGCGAGCAGTCCGACGTTCCGTCCGGCCGCAAGACCGACGACGGCGAAGCGGTCCCGGTGACGTGCGAGTACGTCGAGCGCCTGCGTTCCGATCGAACCCGTCGATCCCAGAATCGCTACGTTTTTGCGTGCCCGGCTCGTCACGGCTGTCACACGGCCCATCGTATCACGCCGGCATCGCTCGGTCGACCATGTATGGTCACGCTTACTCGCGTCTACTCAGGAGCCTGCGCCGAACGCAGGAGTTCGTGGAGATTGGGCACCGCAAAGCCGGCGAGCCAGAGCGCAAAGTAAAAGGCGATACCGCCGAAGAGGAACGAATCGAAGCGGTCCAAGACGCCCCCGTGACCCGCGATGACGCTCCCGGCGTCCTTGACCCGCGCATCCCGCTTGAGCGCACTCTCGACCAGATCGCCTGCTTGCGCCGCAAACGAAGTGATCAGCCCGATCCCCAGGCCAATCCACCACGTCAGGTGCAACGGCGAGATCATACCGCCTGCCGCACCGAGGGCCCCCGCCACGCAGAGGCCACCAATTGCACCTTCGACCGTCTTCTTCGGGGAAAGCCGCGTCAGTTGCGTCCGGCCGATGGCAAGACCGGTGAGCATCGCTGCGACGTCGGTCATCGCGATGAGCACGATCGCATAGATGGAGAGCGCGATGCCCACGTGCGGAATCCCGCGGATCTCAATGAAATATGAGAGCAATTTTCCGATGTAGAAGACGCCCAGCACAGTATAGGCGCTGCGCGCGAAATAATTTCCGCGTTCGGTGAAGGTGGCATAGGCGAGCGCACCGATGACGGTCGTCACCAGCAAGACGCTCTCGTAGCGCCGGATCTCGCCGAGATACGTGAGGGTGAGGTAGGCGATCACCGCGATGATTGCGACGGGATACGCAAAGACGGGCCCACGCCGTTCGGAGAGCCGAGCGAATTCGTAGAGCGATCCCAAGGCGATCATGAGGACGACCAGCGCATAGAGCGGCTTGCTGAAGACCGCGGCGACGCCGCCGACGGCGAGCAGGATGCCGATGCCGATGCGGCGCGCGTTGAGCGGCCGTATCTCCTTGCCGGACGTCTCGGTGACCGTCGTCACGCCTGCACCTCCAGCCGGCGACGGCGCTGGTACTCGGCGAGAGCTATGCGCAATTCCGGCGCGCCGAAATCGGGCCACAACACATCGCTGACGTACACCTCCGCATGCGCCAACTGAAAGAGCAAGAAGTTGGAGAGGCGCTCTTCTCCACCCGGCCGGATCAACAGTTCGGGATCGGGCAGCTGCGCCGTGAAGAGATACGAGCTCAAGCGGGCCTCGTCCACGTCTTCGGGCTTCAGCCTCCCCGCCTCCACATCGGCCGCGAGCGC
>DATJTD010000027.1:0-3938 GCA_035503775.1 Candidatus Acidiferrales bacterium | reverse complement strand
TCGAGCGCCGGGATGATCCCGCTCGCGCGCTGCACTTGCGCGCCGAGCGACGCGAGCGTCTCCTCGAACCGCTCGTAGCCGCGGTCGATGTACTCGAGGCCGATGATGTCGGTCTGCCCGTGCGCCGCGAGGCCGGCGACGACCAACGCCGCCCCAGCGCGAATATCCGGCGCCTCGACCGGGGCACCCGAGAGCTGCGTCCCGCCCTTGACCAGGGCCGTGTTGTTTTCGATGGCGACCCGGACGTCGGCACCCATACGACTGAGCTCGTTGACGTAAGAGAAGCGGGCGTTGAAGATCGTCTCCTCCACGATGCTCGTCCCGGGGGCCGTGCAGAAGAACGAGAGCATCGGCGGCTGGAGATCGGTGGGGAAGCCGGGGAACGGCGCGGTGAGGATGTCGGTGCCGCCGGTCACACGGTCGGCCTGAACGCGAATCCAGTCATCGCCGCTCGTCACCTTCACGCCGCACTCGCTGAGCTTGAGCATGACGGCCTCGAGGTGCGCCGGGATGCAACGCTTCACCGTAACGTCCCCGCGCGTCGCCGCGCCGCTGAGGAGGAGGGTGCCGGTGACGATGCGGTCGGGGATGATCTCGTACTCTACCCCGTGGAGTTCGCGGACGCCCTCGATCGAGATGACTTCGGAGCCGTGCCCTTTGATCTTCGCCCCCATACAGATGAGGAAGTTGGCGAGGTCGACGACCTCAGGCTCCATCGCCGCGTTGTGGATCGTCGTCGTCCCGGGGACGAGGACGGCGGCCAACATCGCGTTCTTGGTCGCTCCGACGCTGGGGCTGCGAAACTGAATCTGGCCGGCGTGCAGACCCTTGTTCCCCGTCGTTGCGATCAGGAAGCCGTGCGCCGTCGTCACCTTGGCGCCCAGCGTGCGGAAGGCTTGCTCGTGCATATCGGTCGCGCGCGTCCCGAGCATGCAGCCGCCGGGCAGGGGAACCTCAGCGCGGCCGAAGCGCCCCAGGAGCGGCCCGACCAAATCGAAGGAGGCGGCCAGTTTGCGCACGAGCGTGTACGGAGCGCGGTGCGTCGCAACGTTGGCGGCGTCAATCACGATCGTACCGTTGCCCTCGGAGCGCAAGCGTGCCCCGAGCGCCTCGAGCAGCGACCACATGACCGAGACGTCGGTGATGCGCGGAACCCGGTGCAGGGTGACGGTGCCGCGCGCCAACACGGCAGCCGCCATGATCGGAAGCGCCGCGTTTTTCGCGCCATGCGTCTCGATGGAACCCTCTAAGCGATGGCCACCTTGAACGCGAAGCGTCGTCTCGAGTCTATCCAGCACGTGCACCTTTGGGGTTTTAGGCTTCGCCGCAACTTTCCCCACATACGGAACTATCGGAAGGTTTACCGTTCGACTCAAGTCGGAAGAGTACGAGAGGTTTCGCCGGAGGTGTGGATGGCTGTTTCCGTTAGCGGCGCACGTCCCAAGGCTAACGTCCGCTGGTTCGTTGCCGTCCTGCTCGGGTTCGGCATTCTGATCAACTATATCGACCGGGTCGGCCTCTCCGTCGCTCAAGATCCCCTCCACCGCGAGTTCGGCATCGGCCCCGCCGAGTTTGGCTTGCTCAGCGGGACGTTCTTCTGGGTGTATGCTCTCTGCCAGATACCCATCGGCGTCGTCCTTGATCGCTTCGGGGTCGTGCTCATCGGGCGCATCGGCGCCTTCCTCTGGGGGCTCGCAGCGCTGGCGACCGCGCTCGCCCCAAATTTCGCCCTGCTGAATGTGGCACGCGGCTTTCTGGGCATTGCGGAGGCTCCGGCCTTCCCGGCCAACGCCAAGGCAACGAGCTATTGGTTTCCAAACAACGAGCGAAGCCTCGCCACCGCGATCTTCGACGCCGCGGCGAAGGCGTCGAATGTCGTCGCCGTACCACTGGTCGCGTTTTTGGTCACGCTCTACGGTTGGCGCGCAGCCTTCTTCGCGACGGCGATCTTGAGTTTCGTCTACTTCGTGCTTTTCTTTTTCTTCTATCGCAATCCGAGCGAGGATCGCCGGCTCTCACCGGAAGAATATCGGTACATCAAGGAGGGCGGCGCGCAACCGGAGGGGGCCTCTTCTACCCACCAAGGAGCGCGGCTTACCTACTTGCTTTCGCAGCGCAAGGTGTGGGGGCTCACGATCGGCTTTGCGGCCTACGGGTATCTCTTCGGGCTGCTGATCACGTGGCTGCCGGGCTATCTCAAGAGCACCTTCCACACCTCGCTCATTGGAGCGGCCGGATACGCGGCCATCCCTTGGTTTGTGGCCACGATCGCCGACCTGGTGATCGGCGGCTGGCTGGTGGATACGCTCATCGCGCGCGGATACGAGGCGACGAAGGTACGTAAGGCCGTGCTCGTCAGCGGGATGGTGCTCGGACTTGCAATTGTGGGCGCGGCCTTCACGACGGACATCCATGTCGCCATCGTCTACGTCTCGATTGCGCTGGCCGGCGTCGCCTTCCACGCCCCGGTGGGCTGGTCGATTCCGGGCCTGATCGCGCCGCGGGGCAGCGTCGGCACGATCGGCGGGATCATGAACGCGCTCAACAATCTGGCGAATTTTGCCGCGCCGGTGGTGACCGGCATCATCGTGCAGCGCACCGGCTCGTTCGTCTTGGCGCTCTCGACGGCGGGCATCGTGCTGGTCATCGGCATCGTGAGTTATGTGATCGTGCTCGGGACGATCGAGCCCATCCCCGAGCCCGCGTAGTCGATGGAGGCGGGGGTTCTCGTCGGCATCGATCTCGGAACGAGCGCCGTCAAAGTCTTAGCCTGCACGCCCACGGGCAAGGCGGTGGCGAGCGCGGCGGCTTCGCATCCGTTGCAGACGCCGCATCCCGATTGGGTCGAGCAAGATGCCGACGCGGTGTATCGCGCGGCGATGAAGGCGCTGCGCGACGTGTTGGACGAGGTGCGTCTGCGCGGTGATGAGGTGCGCGCGATCAGTTTCTCCTGCGCAATGCACGGCGTCCTCCCCGTCGACGCTCGCGGCGAGCCACTCGGACCGCTCATCACCTGGATGGATCGCCGCAGCGCATCGGTCGCGCAGCGCTGGAGCGAGGACGGAACCGGTGCGGAGCTCTACGCACTCACCGGCGCACCGATGCATCCGATGCTTCCGTCATGCAAGCTGCGCTGGCTGGCACAAAACGACGCGCACCTCTTCACGAGCGCGGCGAAGTTCATCTCGGTCAAGGAGCTCTTCATCTTTCGCTGGACCGGCGAGTGGCTTGTCGATTGGGGCTTGGCGTCGGCGACGGGACTCTTCGACCTGCGCCGCCGCCTCTGGAGTGAGCGTGCACTCGAGGCGGCCGGAGTTGACGCAAGCCGTCTCTCGGAGCCCGTGCCGCCATCGACGGTGAGGCGCTCGCTACGTTCTCCCGTCGCAAGCGCGCTGGGTATCGGCACGGACTGCACCGTCGTCCTCGGCTCTAGTGACGGCGCGCTGGCAAATCTCGGTGTCGGCGCCGTCGGCGACGGCGAAGTCGCCGTTACGCTCGGCACCAGCGGCGCAATCCGCGTCGTCGTCGACGAGGTGAAACTCGACGCGCACGGGCGCACGTTCTGTTATTGTTTCGACGACCGGCGCTACATCAGCGGCGGCCCCACGAGTTCAGCCGGCGCCGTGCTCAACGCCCTGCACGCGCTCTTCCTCCCTGAGGTCGATTCCCAGCAGCGTTTCGAACGAGCTGTAGCGCTCGCGCAACCCGTCGCCGCCGGCGCGAACGGTGTGACGATCTTGCCCTTTTTGAGCGGGGAGCGCGCACCCTACTGGCTGGCCGAGTTGCGCGGCGCAATCGTAGGCCTCGACCTTTCGCATACGCGCGCCGAGATTCTGCGCGCGGGATTCGAGAGCGTCGTCCTCGCGTTGCTCTCGGTGTACGAGGTGATGGCGATGCAACCGCACCGTATCCGCCTCTCCGGCGGTCTCACCCATGCC